>DATBFF010000131.1:0-39158 GCA_036558625.1 Mycobacterium sp.
AAGGTGGACAACGTCGACAACCTGACCGTGGCGCAGTTCGGTGACTCCGACAAACTTCACGTCGGCGACGAGGTGATCGCCTCGGGGGCGCCGCTCGGGCTGCGCAGCACCGTCACCCACGGCATCATCAGCGCACTGCACCGGCCGGTGCCGCTATCGGGCGAAGGCTCCGACACCGACACTGTGATCGACGCGGTACAGACCGACGCGTCGATCAACCACGGCAACTCCGGTGGTCCGCTGATCGACATGAACGCGCATGTGATCGGCATCAACACTGCCGGAAAGTCGTTGTCCGACAGTGCTAGTGGGCTGGGCTTTGCCATACCGGTCAACGAAGTGAAGTCGGTCGTCGAGTCGTTGATCAAGGACGGCAAGGTTTTCCACGCCACGCTCGGGCTGACGACGCGCTCGGTCAGCAACAATCTGGCGTCGGGCGCACAGGTAGCCAACGTCAAAGTCGGCAGCCCCGCCGAGAAGGGCGGAGTCAAGGAGAACGACGTGGTGGTCAAGGTCGGCGACCGAACGATCGCGGACGCCGACGAATTCGCCGTCGCGGTGCGTCAGCTGACCATCGGGCAGCCGGCGCAGATCGAGGTGGTGCGTGAAGGCCGACACCTCACGCTGACGGTGACGCCCGACCCGGACTCCTGATGTTCGCGAACATCGGCTGGGGGGAGATGCTGGTCTTGGTGGTGATCGGCCTGGTGGTCCTCGGCCCGGAGCGGCTGCCTTCTGCGATCCGCTGGACGGCCAACGCTTTGCGCCAGGCCCGCGATTACGTCAGCGGCGCCACCAAGAATCTGCGTGACGAGCTGGGCCCCGATTTCGACGACCTGCGCGAGCCGCTCGCCGAGTTGCAGAGATTGCGGAACATGGGCATGTCGCCGCGCGCGGCGTTGACCAAGCACCTCCTCGACGGAGACGACTCGATCTTCACGGGCAACTTCGAGAAGCCCGTTGACGTCCCGCCCGACACCCCGGTGACCAAGCCCCAAATCGGAAGCGGTCCAACACCTTTCGACGCCGACGCGACGTAATCCCTCAGCGCCGGAACGGTAGTCCGCGCGCAAATGTGCGAGGAAGGACCACCCGGATTACCGTTCCGGTAACTACCGTGGCTTGGTGTCGATCCCCAGCGACATCCCGGCCAGCCCGCGTCGACGCGCGGACAGCGTGTCGGCGACGCCGCGCAACTCCTTGCCTGCAGGAGAGTCTGGGCTGGACAGCACGAGCGGAATTCCGGAGTCGCCGGCCGTCACCAGTGCCGGATCCAGCGGCACCTGGCCCAACAGCGGCACATCGGCACCGACCGCAAGAGACAGCCGTTCGGCCACCTGGCGGCCCCCGCCCTCGCCGAACAGTTGCATCGTCGAGCCGTCGGGCATCAGCAGACCCGACATGTTCTCGACCACCCCGACGATCCGCTGCCGCGTCTGCAAGGCGATCGCGCCCGCGCGCTCGGCCACTTCGGCGGCCGCCATCTGCGGCGTCGTCACGACCAGGATTTCGGCGTTCGGGATCAGCTGGGCCACCGAGATCGCTACGTCGCCCGTGCCCGGCGGCAGGTCCAACAGCAGGACGTCGAGATCACCCCAGTACACGTCGGCGAGGAACTGCTGCAGCGCGCGGTGCAGCATCGGCCCGCGCCACACCACCGGAGTGTTGCCCTGGGTGAACTGCGCGATCGAAATCACCTTCACCTCGTGCGCAATCGGCGGCAGGATCATCGATTCCACCTGCGTCGGCCGGTCGGTGGTGCCCATCATGCGCGGGACCGAGTGCCCGTAAATGTCGGCATCGAGCAGTCCGACGGACAACCCGCGGGCGGCCATGGCCGCGGCGAGATTCACCGTGACACTTGACTTGCCGACGCCGCCTTTGCCTGAGGCCACTGCGTATACCCGGGTCAGCGAGCCCGGCTGCGCGAACGGAATCACGGGTTCACGGGCATCGCCGCGGAGCATCTTGCGCAGCTGCGTGCGCTGTTCGTCGTCCATCACGTCCAGGCTGACCCTGACCGCGCCGGTACCCGGCACGTCGGATACCGCGCGCGTGACCAGATCTGCGATCTCGGTCTTCTTCGGGCACGCCGCGGTGGTGAGGTAGATCTCGACGTGCACGCTGTGATCCGGTTCGAACGTGACGCTTTTGACCATGCCGAGCTCGGTGATCGGCCTGCGCAGCTCGGGGTCGATGACCTTGGCCAGCGCTGAGCGCACGGCATTTTCTCTCAGATCTTCGGACATCACCGTCGAGTCTACGGACGGCCGCGTCCGGGGTTGGCTGCCGCTAGCCGGCGTGGTCGGGACCCGGTGCAGGCCCGGTTGCCGGTGGCAGCGCAGCCGCGGCCGGCGGGGGAGGCGCCGGGGGCAACATCCACGGCAGGGGCGGTGGCGCGGCCGGTTCAGGGGCCCCAGGAGCGGCCGGCCCGGGTGCGGGCGCGGCCGGGGCGACGCCCGGGAGCGGCGGAGTAGCTGCGACGGGACCGGGCAGCGATCCCTGCCACCCGTTGGGCGGCTGGCCCGGTAGCGGGGGCCCGAACGGGGTCGCGGTCGGTGGGGTGACGGCAGGCATCGGGCTCTGTCCGAAGCACACCAGTGACGGGCAGCCGGGGGGCGGAACTCCGAACGGACCGGCCGCCGGCGGCATCTGGTTGGCGACGGCGGTCGAGCCGAAATTCACCAACTGCATCTGGCTCATCGGATCGGTCGTCGGCAGCCCCAGCACGCTCACCGGCATGCCCGGGCCCAGACCCTCCGGAGTGCTGCCCTGTATCCCCTCCAAGTGGGCGTCACCCATCGGCGGGACCGGTCCGGTGATCGGCGGCAGGTCCACCGGGACGACGCCGGTGGCGTAGGCGGCGGCCCAGCCGAGCACGTTGCGGGCGTAGGGCATCGAATTGTTGTAGCGCAGGATCGAGCTGAGCACCTGAGACTGGTCGCGCAGGTTCAGCCCGCCACTGCACAGGTAGCGCGCGGCCGCCAGCGACGAGTCGAACAGGTTTTGAGGGTCGGCCTTGCCGTCGTAGTCGCCGTCGGAGGCGTAGCGGGCCCACGTCCCGGGCAGGAACTGCATCGGTCCCATCGCCCGGGCGTACGTCGGCCGTCCGTTGGGTGCCATGCTCTGCAAGATGACCTCGTTGCCGGGCAGCGAACCGTCGAGAGTCGGGCCGTAGATCGGCCGCACCGCTGTGCCACGGGCGTCAGTGGCGCCGTTGTTGGCATGCAGTGACTCGATCCGGCCGATGCCTGCCAGCAAATTCCAGCTGATGCCACACCCGGGCTGTGCCAGGCCCATCATCCGCTCCGCATTGCGATACGCCTTCAGCGCCGTCGATGGAATGCCAAGAGCACCAGGAGAATTCACCACTGCAGCCGGAGGCGGAGCTGACATCGTGGTGGCCCCGACATGAAAGCTCGTCGGCGGCCGGCTGACCGGCACCACCGACGGGCCGGTGATCGCACCAGGACCGGGTACTGCCGCCGCCAGCCTCACGTTCGCGTCCTGCATCGGCGCGTGCACCATCGGCTCCGGGCGTGGCGCGGCAGCGACCGCTCCGGCGAGCACCAAAGGGGTAACGACGACGACTACGGCCGTCGCGGGTGTGTGAGCGACCCGGGCAACTGCCTGGCGCGCCCACCCAAGGGCGCTAAGGGCCCCCGAGCCTGCCCCTATCTGCACTCACACCACCTGACGTCTCGGGAGCCTGTGAACTGAATCACCATACCTACTCGGCAACGGAATGGCGGCACATTGGTCACTCTGTGATCTCCCGGGCCGACGGCCGGCGATGAGCCGCTTGCGCAACGAGCAGACAACCTCCGCTAGGTGGCCCGCTTCGCCCTGCGCTCAGTGAGATCGGCCTTGTGCGGCGCATCGGCGGGCGCCGCCAGCGACTCCTCAATCACGGTGCGCAACTCGTCGAGTTCGCGGCGCAGGTAGTCGCGGGTGGCCACTTCGCCGATCGCGAGGCGAAGGGCGGCCAGCTCACGCGCCAGGTATTCGGTGTCGGCCTTGGTTTGGGCGGCACGCCGGCGGTCTTCCTCCAGCGCCACCCGGTCGCGGTTCTCCTGGCGGTTCTGCGCCAGCAAAATCAGCGGCGCGGCGTATGCGGCCTGCGTGGAGAACGCGAGGTTGAGCAGGATGAACGGATACGGGTCCCACTGCCAGGCGAACGCGCCGATGTTAAGCGCGATCCACACGAGGACGATGACGGTCTGCCAGAACAGGTAACGGCCGGTGCCGAGGAACCGGGCGATCGACTCGCTGAACCGCCCGATCGCATCGGGGTCGACGTTGAATGCGAACCGGCGCCGCGACGTGCGCGGCGTGTCCAGCCGCTGACGGGACGCCTCGCTCACGTCGCCCCCTCGGTGCTGGTGAGTTCGGGCGCGTCGATGTGCTCGCGCCAGTCGTCGGGCAGTAGGTGGTCGAGCACGTCGTCGACGGTCACGGCGCCCAGCAGATGGTTCTGGGCATCGACCACCGGGCCGCAGACGAGATTGTAGGCGGCGAAGTACCGGGTGACGGCAGCCAGCGACGTTTCCGGTGTGAGGCTGGGCAGGTCGGTGTCGACCATGCCGCTTACCAGCGCCGCCGGGGGCTCGCGCAGTAGCCGCTGCAAGTGCACGCAGCCGAGGTAGCGCCCGGTCGGGGTGGCGGTCGGCGGGCGTACGACGAACACCAGCGACGACACGGCGGGTGTGAGGTCCGGGTCGCGCACCCGGGCCAGCGCTTCGGCGACGGTCGTGTCAGGCGCGAGCACTATCGGCTCGGACGTCATCAGGCCGCCGGCGGTGTCCGGCGAGTGGCTCAGCAGCCGACGCACCGGCTCGGAATCCTCCGGATCCATCCTCCGCAGCAACACCTCGCGGTCAACGGGGTTGATCACCTGGAGCAAGTCGACGGCGTCGTCGGGCTCCATGGCCTCGAGCACGTCGGCGGCACGCTCGGTGTCGAGCTGCATCAGCAGCCCTCGCTGCTCGCCTTCGGGCAGCTCCTGCAAGATGTCGGCGAGCCGCTCGTCGTCGAGGGCGTTGATCACCTCGGTGCGCCGTTTGCCGGGCAGGTCGCGGATCGCCTCGGCGACCTCGATCGGTCGCTGTCCCTCGAACTGGTGCAGCAGCTGTGCGACGCCTTGGCCCGGCAGCGCCAGCCCTGACGGCGTCAGGCCCTGCACGTGTGGCCAGTCGACGACGTAGATGTTGCTGCGACGGCCGAGGCGGCGCGGGCTGCGCACGGCCACCTTGGTCACCATCCAGTCGCGGGTGCGCGTCTGCTCGATCCCCAGATCCACGACCACAACGTCGATTCCGGCCAATTGCTCGAGTTCGGGGTCGGTGACGCGAACCCGGGTTTCGATCACTTGACCCAGCACCAGCACCTCACCGGGCCGCTGCGCGAACCGGCGCAGTGACACGCTGGCCGTCGTCAACGTGACCGCGTTCGGCTCGATGGCGGTCACCCGCGTGATCGGCACGAAAATTCTTCGCCGGGTGAGCAATTCGACGACGAGCCCGAGAACGCGGGGCTGCTGTCGGACGATGCTGATACTGATCACGACATCGCGGACGCGTCCCATCGATTCGCCGTCGGGCCCCAGCACGACCATGCCTGCCAGCCGCGCCGCGTACACCCTGTTCACCGCGGTCATGACAGCAAGGGTAGGAGTTATGGCGTGGATGAAAGCGCAAGGGCCGCGTATCGGCCGCGCCGCACATGCCTTTCGGTGCCGGCCAGCAGCCCGAAGATGATCGAGAAGGCCAAAGCTCTGCCCGCCGACGAGGTGTTTCTCGACCTCGAGGACGCGGTTGCCGTCGACGCGAAAGCGCAGGCGCGCACGCAGGCGGCGACCGCGCTGTCGCAGCCGGGATGGTCCGGGCAGCTTCGCGGAGTACGCGTCAACGACTGGACGACGCCGTGGACGTACGCCGATGTGATCGAAGTGGTCTCGACGTCGGGCGCTTCGCTCGACGTGGTCGTGCTGCCCAAGGTGACCGACGTTTCACACATCCACGCACTGGATCTGCTGCTGACACAACTGGAGACCACGCACGGGCTGGACGTCGGGCGCATCGGCGTCGAGGCACAGATCGAAAATGCGCAGGGGATCAGTAATCTCGACGCGATCGCCGCGGGGCCACGCGTGCAGGCGCTGATACTGGGTCCGGCCGACCTGCTGGCGAGTTTGAACATGCGCACCCTGGTGGTCGGCGAGCAGCCCGAGGGCTACGACGTCGGCGACGCCTACCACCATGTGCTGATGTCGATTCTGATTGCGGCACGCACGCACGGTGTGCTCGCGATCGACGGGCCATATCTGAAAGTGCGTGACACCGAAGGGTTTCGGCGGGTTGCCGGTCGCTCGGCGGCGCTCGGCTATGACGGCAAATGGGTGCTGCATCCCGACCAGATCGCGGCGGGCAACCAGATTTTCAGCCCGCGTCAGGACGAGTACGACCACGCGGAGTTGATCCTCGAGGCCTACGAATGGCATACCTCGGCGGCGGGCGGTGCACGCGGCGCGGTGATGCTTGACGACGAGATGCTCGATGAGGCGAGCCGCAAGATGGCATTGGTGATCGCCGGCAAGGGCAGGGCCGCGGGCATGACGCGGCAGGGCGAACGGTTTACGCCGCCGGTTCAGTAACTGCTGTCGCTCGTATCCGACGCGGCTCCGATGACGAGCAGCAGGATGCCGCCCACGAGCGTGACTGCTCCGATGATGACGGCGGCCAGCGCCAAGCCGTGCCCGTCCTGGCCCGTCCGTTTGGTGTCGTTCATCGCGACGATCCCGAGTATCACGCCGACGATCGACGGGATGAAGCACCAGCACAGCGGCAGCCCCACCAACGACGTCACGAACGCGCCGATCGCCTGGCCGCTCGTGCCCTGCGGGCGGCCCGACCCGTACGGGTCAAAGGGGTCGTATCCCTGGTACGGAGGCGGGAAAGGCGGCGGGTACCCGGGGGGCACATAGCCGGGCGGCGGCGGATACCCGGGCGGCGGCGGCGGATAGTCCGTCGGGTAATCGACGGGCGCGTGCGGATCTACCGGGGGTGGCGAGTTCTCCAGCGACGGGTACTCGTACGGCCGGTTCGGGTCCTCGGGGTCAGTGGTCATCTGGCGCTCAAACCTAGCGTATGTGCTGCTCGGGCGGCGTGCGGTTGACCCTTGCGGGGCTGCCGGGTGGACAATCGTGGTGCGCACACAGGCCCGCGCACCGACGTCACAAGGAGTGAGGATCGATGAGCAGCCCGATTCCACCGGGACAGAATCCCAGCACACCGGTGTCAGGCCCCCGCGGACACGCGTTGCCGACCCCGCCGAAAGGCTGGCCGATCGGCTCCTATCAGACCTATGTAGAGGCGCAACGGGCCGTCGACTACCTCTCCGACCAACAGTTTCCCGTGCAGCAGGTGACGATCGTCGGCGTCGACCTGATGCAGGTTGAGCGGGTCACCGGCCGGCTGACATGGCCCAAGGTCCTCGGCGGAGGCATGGTCACGGGCGCCTGGCTGGGCATCTTCATCGGCCTGGTGCTGGGCTTCTTCGGGCCCAACCCCTGGCAGGCACTGATCACCGGTGTGGTCGCCGGCATTGTCTTCGGCCTGATCACTTCCGCGGTGCCGTACGCGATGGCCCGTGGCACAAGAGATTTCAGCTCCACGATGCAGCTCGTCGCCGGGCGATACGACGTGCTGTGCGATCCGCAGAACGCGGAGAAGGCGCGAGATTTGCTGGCTCGCTTGACGATTTAGCCGGTGCCGGGCGCGCCGGCGGTGTTGCGTGGCGCGCGCATCTGCCTCTACGGTTTGCGCGTGCTGAAACGGGTGCGGCTGTGCGCGGCCGCTCTGACAGCGCTCACGGCGGCATCGGTGGCTTCCGCGTGCGGCTCCGGCGGGCGCGGCACGATGGTCAGCCTGTACGCCCCGGCCAACGAAATGCAGACGTTCGCCGCGGTGGCGCAGCGGTGCAACGAGCAGTTCCGCGGCAGGTTCGCCATCGAGCAGGTCAGCCTGCCCCGGGAGGCCGACGGCCAGCGGCTGCAGTTGGCGCGACGCCTGACCGGCAACGACCGCACGCTCGACATCATGGCGATCGACGTGGTGTGGACTGCCGAGTTCGCCAAGGCGGGCTGGGCGCTGCCGCTGTCGGAGGACCCTTCGGGGCGCGCCGAAGCCGACGCGGTTGACGATACGCTGCCCGGACCGCTCGCAACGGCGAAGTGGGACGGCAAACTCTACGCCACACCAATCACCACCAACACCCAATTGCTTTGGTACCGACCGGATTTGGTTGCGCCCCCCCCGACAACATGGAATGCGATGGTGGAGCAGGCAACGCACCTGCATCGCGAAGGCAAGCCGAGTTGGATCGCCGTGCAAGCAAAGCAATACGAAGGTCTGGTCGTCTGGTTCAACACGTTGCTGCAAAGCGCCGGCGGACAAGTGCTGTCCGACGACGGCACGACGGTCACGCTGACCGACACGCCTGCGCACCGGGCCGCGACGGTCAAAGCTCTGCAGATCATCAAGAGCGTCGCGACCGCACCGGGCGCAGACCCGTCGATCACGCAGTCCAACGAAGAGAGTGCGCGCCTGGCGGTCGAACAGGGCAACGCCGCACTGGAAGTGAACTGGCCCTTCGTATTGAAGTCGATGCTGGAGAACGCGGCCAAGGGCAGCGTGCCGTTCTTGTCACCCGAGCAGGCGTCTGACGTGGCGGCTGCACGCAAAGTATTCGACTTCGCGCCCTATCCCGGGGTGAACCCGGGTCAGCCGGCGCGGGTGACGTTGGGCGGGTTGAACCTCGCGGTTGCCAACACCTCGCGGCACAAGGCCGAAGCGTTCGAGGCGATCCGCTGCTTGCGCAGCCGGGACAACGACAAGCAGATCTCGCTGCAGGGCGGTTTACCCGCTGTGCGCGCGTCCCTTTACAGCGACCCGGAATTCCAGGCCGCATACCCGGCCTACCAGATCATCAAGGATCAGCTCACCAACGCCGCGGTGCGCCCGGCTACGCCTGTCTATCAATCCATGTCGATGCGGATCTCGAACACGCTCGCGCCGGTGACCGCGATCGAACCCGACAAGACCGCCGACAAGCTCGCCGACGAAGTGCAAAAGGCCCTCGACGGCAAGGGGCTGATCCCGTGACTCGGATCAATGCTCTTCGCGCAAGCGGCTCATCGGCCGCAATTGCCGAACGCCGCTCGCAGCGCCGGCTGGCCTACCTACTGATCTCTCCCGCAGTGCTGCTGATGGTGGCGGTGACGGCATACCCGATCGGCTACGCGGTGTGGCTGAGCCTGCAGAGGGTCAGCCTCGCCACGCCCGACGACGCCGCGTTCGTGGGGCTCGCGAACTACCAGACCGTGCTCACCGACCGCTACTGGTGGATAGCGCTTCTCGTCACGGTGGTGATCACGGCGGTCTCGGTAGCCGTCGAGTTGGTGCTCGGCCTTGCCCTCGCGCTGGTGATGCACCGGACAATCGTGGGCAAACCCATGGTGCGCACCGCGGTGCTGATCCCCTACGGGATCGTGACCGTCGCGGCGTCGTACAGCTGGTACTACGCATGGACGCCGGGCACCGGTTATTTGGCCAATCTGCTGCCGGACGGCACTGCGCCGCTGACCCATCAGATCCCGTCGCTGGGAATCATCATCCTCGCAGAAGTCTGGAAGACCACGCCGTTCATGGCGTTGCTTCTGCTGGCCGGACTGGCGCTGGTACCCGAGGAGTTGCAGCGGGCCGCACAGGTCGACGGCGCTGGCGCGTGGAAGCGGCTCGTGAAGGTCACGCTGCCGTTGATGAAGCCGGCGGTCTTGGTCGCGCTGTTGTTCCGCACGCTCGACGCGTTCCGCATCTTCGACAACATCTACGTGCTCACCGGTGGTGCCAACAACACCTATTCGGTCTCAATCCTGGGCTACGACAACCTGTTCAAGGCATTCAACCTCGGCCTCGGCTCGGCGATCAGCGTGCTGATCTTCGGCTGCGTCGCGGTGATCGCGTTCATCTACATCAAGCTGTTCGGGACGTCGGCACCCGGAGCAAACGGGTCGGCAACGTGAGTACCGCGCGCAAGTCATGGTGGGTGATCGTCGACATCCTGGTGCTGATCTACGCGCTGTTTCCGGTGCTGTGGATTTTGTCTCTGTCGCTCAAGCCGACGTCGACGGTCAAGGACGGCAAGCTGATTCCCTCGTCGATCACGTTCGAGAACTACCGGGAGATCTTCCGCGGCGACTTGTTCGGGCCCGCGCTGCGCAACTCGATCGGGATCGGGCTGATCACCACCGTGATTGCCGTCGTGATCGGAGCGATGGCGGCCTACGCCGTTGCGCGACTGGATTTTCCGGGCAAGCGGCTGCTCGTCGGAATGGCGCTATTGATCGCGATGTTTCCCCAGATCTCGCTGGTGTCACCGCTTTTCGACATCTCCCGTGCGCTCGGCCTGTTCAACACGTGGCCGGGGCTGATCATCCCATACATCACGTTCGCGCTGCCGCTGGCCATTTACACGCTCTCGGCGTTCTTCCGGGAAATCCCGTGGGACCTCGAGAAGGCGGCAAAGATGGACGGCGCCACCTCGGGCCAGGCGTTTCGCCGCGTGATTGTGCCGCTGGCGGCACCGGGCATCGTCACCGCCGCCATCTTGGTGTTCATCTTCGCGTGGAACGACCTGCTGCTTGCGATCTCGCTGACCGCCACCACAGCGTCGATCACCGCGCCGGTTGCGATCGCGAATTTTCCCGGCAGCTCGCAATTCGTCGAGCCCACCGGATCCATCGCCGCGGGTGCGATCGTGATCACCGTGCCGATCATCGTGTTTGTTCTAATCTTCCAACGACGAATCGTCGCCGGGCTGACCTCCGGCGCGGTGAAGGGGTAGCCGATGGCCGAGATTGTGTTGGACAGGGTGACGAAGGGTTACCCCGACGGCACGACGGCCGTGAAGGATCTGTCCGTGTCGATTGCCGACGGGGAGTTCATCATCCTCGTCGGACCGTCGGGCTGCGGTAAATCGACCACGCTGAACATGATCGCGGGGCTCGAGGAGATCACTTCGGGGGAATTGCGGATCGGTGGCGAGCGGGTCAACGACAAGGCGCCGAAGGACCGCGATATCGCGATGGTGTTCCAGTCGTATGCGCTGTATCCACACATGACCGTGCGCCAGAACATCGCTTTCCCGCTGACGCTGGCCAAGTTGAAAAAGGCCGAGGTCGCGGCGAAGGTCGATGAAACAGCGAAAATCCTTGACCTGACTGAACTTCTGGATCGCAAGCCGGCGAGCTTGTCCGGTGGCCAGCGCCAGCGTGTCGCGATGGGTCGTGCGATCGTGCGCAGCCCCAAGGCCTTCCTGATGGACGAGCCGCTGTCGAACCTGGACGCGAAGCTGCGGGTACAGATGCGCAGCGAGATCGCGCGGCTGCAGCGGCGACTGGGCACCACCACCGTCTACGTCACCCATGACCAGACCGAGGCGATGACGCTGGGGGACCGGGTGGTGGTGATGCTCGCCGGTGTCGCGCAGCAGATCGGTACGCCGCAAGAGCTTTACGACAGGCCGGTCAACTTGTTCGTCGCGGGCTTCATCGGCTCGCCGTCGATGAACTTCTTCCCGGGCAACCTGACCGGAACCGGCGTCGTTCTGCCGTTCGGCGAGATCACGCTGACACCGGACGTCCTTGATGTCGTTGCGCAGCACGCCGCGCCGTCGGACGTGATCGTCGGTGTGCGCCCCGAGCACCTCGACGACGCCGGGTTGATCGACACCTACCAGCGGCTGGCAGCGCTGACCTTCGAAGTGAACGTCGAACTGGTGGAGTCGCTGGGCGCAGAGAAGCTCGTACACTTCAGCGTCGAAGGCCCTGGGGCACAGTCGGCACAGCTCGCCGAACTCGCTGCCGACTCGGGTGCCGGCGAAAACGAGTTCGTGGCAAGGCTTCCCACCAACTCGCAGGCCGTAGCCGGTGAGCGTATCGAGTTGGCGCTCGACACTGCCAAGATCGCGATCTTCGATGCCGACTCCGGCACGAATCTGACCGTCCCGCCTGACGGGACGTGACCGACGACACGGCTGACCTTCGTGCCCGACTGCGGGCGCATTTCGCGCTCGATCCCGACATCGCGAGCGTGACCTTCGTCGGCCTGCAACCCATCGACGTGCTGCGGTTCGGGCCTGACGACGCCGGTATTACTCATTTTGTGTCCGTCGGCGGTTCGCGCCACTTCGACGAAGGGCCGCCTACCGAGGTGGTAATGCGATTACGAGCAACCTCGACATTCGAAGGCCTGGCGCGAAGCGTCGCGGTGCTCGCCGCGTCACCCGCGGTGGAGGGGGTGGTTCTGGGTGCCGACGCGCTCGTCGACCTCGGCCAGCCTCTGTGGCGAGGCGCGCCGTTCACCGCGGTCCTGTTGGGCGACAGCGGAATTGGTATCCTCGCCGGAGTCAAGTTTCTGGAGGCGATACCGATCACCGCGAACGAGGCCGCCTGGGTGCGCCTCAAGGGTGGCGAGGAGATGCGGCAGGCGTGGCGGCAGGACGGCGTCGATGTGCTCGACCCGGGCCGATGAGCGCTTGCGCGAAGAGCATTAGGCGGAGTCCGGCGTCCTCTTACAGCCAGTGGTTGTGCCGGAAGATCCGGTACAGCGTGAAGCAGACCACGAACATCAGCACCAGCACCGCCGGATAACCCAGCGTCCAAGTCAGTTCGGGCATGTGCTCGAAATTCATCCCGTAGATGCCGGCGATCGCGGTCGGGACCGCGGCGATGGCCACCCACGCCGAGATCTTGCGCATGTCGATGTTCTGCTGCATGGCGACCTTGCCGAGCGCCGCCTGCACCAACGACGTCAGCATGTCGTCGTAGCTGGTGATCCGGTCCGACGCCTGGATCTGGTGGTCCAGTACGTCGCGCATGTAGCGCATGACCTCGATGGAGACCAGGTCGTTGTGGTCGGTGCCCAGCCGCTGCAGGGCCAGCGTCAGCGGGCTGATCGCCCGGCGCATCTCGACGACTTCGCGCTTGAGCAGGTAGATGCTTTCGGTGTTGGTGTGCTTGCGCGGCGAGAAGATGTCCTCTTCCATCGCGTCGATGTCGGTTTCAATCAGATCAGTCACGTCGAGGTAACTGTCGACGACGTGGTCGGCGATCGCATGCATGATCGCGTACGGACCGAGCTTCATCATCGCCGGCGACGCATCGATGCGCTTGCGGACCTCCGCCAGCCCGCCATGCTCACCGTGCCGGACCGTCACCACGAAATCGGCGCCGACGAAGATCATGATCTCGCCGGTCTCGACGATCTCGCGAGCCTTGCTCATGGATTCGTGCTCGACGTAGTTCACGGTCTTGAGCACAAGGAAGAGCGTCTTGTTGTAGCGCTCGAGCTTCGGGCGCTGGTGTGCGTGCACCGCGTCCTCGACGGCCAGCTCGTGCAGCTCGAAAACATCAGCGACGGCCTGCATCTGGTCGTCGTCAGGTTCATATAGCCCGATCCAGACGAAGGCTTCCTGCTCTGCGCGCTCCAGTTCGCGTACCTTGGCCAGCGCGTCGGTGGGGCTGTACTTGCCGGGCAGCCGCTGTCCGTCCGCGTAGACGCCGCAGTCGACCATGACGGACATCGGCACGCGATCTGCGTCGGCTTCGACGGTCTTGGCGCGCACGACTGGCCGCAGCTGCGTGGGTAGCGCCCGGAACGTCTTCATCGGGTCACCTCCCGTCGCGGCGCAGAGTGGTCGCTCAATGCTATTCCGCCTCTTGTGCCCAGCGCGAGCGTGCGTGTCGGTCGGCGACACACCGGCAACACACCGGATTCTGCGCACGCTCGCGCCGGACCCGTAGCCGGAAATCTGCCTTCGGCGCCGGTGCGCTAGTTTCGTCGCGAAACATTGTCTTCCCAAGGAGCACGTGACGTGAGCGAAACGCCCCTCAAAGTCGCTGTCACCGGCGCGGCCGGCCAGATCGGCTACAGCCTGCTGTTCCGCTTGGCCAGCGGCTCGTTGCTGGGGCCCGACCGCCCGGTCGAGCTGCGTCTGCTCGAGATCGAGCCAGCGCTTAAGGCGCTCGAGGGCGTGGTGATGGAACTCGACGACTGCGCGTTCCCGCTCTTGGCCGGTGTCGAGATCGGCGCCGATGCCAACAAGATCTTCGACGGCGTCAACTTGGCGCTGCTTGTCGGCGCCCGCCCCCGCGGGCCGGGCATGGAGCGCAGCGACCTGCTCGAGGCCAACGGCGCCATCTTCACCGCGCAGGGCAAGGCGCTCAACGAAGTTGCCGCCGAGGACGTGCGTGTCGGTGTCACCGGCAACCCGGCGAACACCAACGCGCTGATCGCGATGAGCAACGCCCCGGACATCCCCCGCGAGCGGTTTTCGGCGCTGACCCGCCTCGATCACAACCGCGCGATCAGCCAGCTGGCCCGCAAGACCGGCGCCAAGGTCACCGACGTCAAGAAGATGACGATCTGGGGAAACCATTCGGCCACCCAGTACCCCGACGTCTTCCACGCCGAGGTCGGCGGACGCAATGCCGCCGAGGTCGTCGGCGACCAGGACTGGATCGAGAACGACTTCATCCCCACCGTCGCCAAGCGCGGCGCCGCGATCATCGACGCACGCGGCGCCTCATCGGCCGCCTCGGCGGCGTCGGCCACCACCGACGCGGCCCGCGACTGGCTGCTGGGCACTCCCGACGGCGACTGGGTGTCGATGGCGGTGCTCTCCGACGGCAGCTACGGCGTGCCGGAGGGACTGATCTCGTCGTTCCCGGTGACCACGAAGGACGGCGACTGGTCGATCGTGACCGGCCTTGAGATCGACGACTTCTCCCGCGCGCGCATCGACAAGACCACCGCCGAGCTCGCCGACGAGCGCAAGGCCGTCACCGAGCTCGGGTTGATCTAGAGGATCGGCCTGCCGCCGGTGACTGCGATCCGCGCGCCGGAGATGTAGCTGCCTTCGTCGGACGCCAGCATGACGTACGCCGGGGCCAGTTCGGCCGGCTGGCCGGCGCGGCCGAGCGGGGTGTCGTCGCCGAAGTTCTTCACCTTCTCGGTCGGCATGGTCGACGGGATCAGCGGAGTCCAAATCGGGCCAGGCGCAACGCTGTTGACGCGGATACCCTTGTCGCCCAGTAGTTGCGCGAGACTGGCCGAGAGGTTGGCGATCGCCGCTTTCGTGGCCGCGTACGGCGCGAGCGTCGGGGAGGGCATGTCGGAGTTGACCGACGAGCTTCCGATGATCGACGAACCGGACCGCATATGCGGCAGTGCCGCCTTCACCAGATAGAAGTACGCGCCGACGTTGAGTTTGAACGTGTAGTCCCACTCGTCGTCGGAGATCTCGTCGAGGCTTTCGTGTGTCATCTGGTATGCGGCGTTGTTGACCAGGATGTCGATGGAGCCGAATTCCTCTGCGGCACGGGCGATCACCGCGCGGCAGTGCTCGGGATCGGACAGGTCGCCGTCGACGAGGACGCACGTGCGGCCGGCGTCTTCGACGAGCTTGGCGACGTCGCGGGCGTCCTCGTGCTCGTTGAGGTAGGCGATCAGCACGTCGGCGCCTTCGCGGGCATACGCAATCGCGATCGCGCGCCCGATGCCGCTGTCACCGCCGGTGATGACGGCCTTCTTGCCGGTCAGCTTGCCCGACCCGCGATAGCTCTCTTCGCCGCAGTCGGGAACCGGGTCCATCTTGGCCTGAATGCCTGGCACTTCCTGCTGTTGCTCGGGAAAACCCATGGCGCACGGATAACCGAATACGGCGGCGAGAAACCTTCACCGGGTGAGCGATGCATAGCGTGCCAAATGACTTCAGTACCCTTGCCCCGTGTCCGAAAGTGAGAGCCCCCACGTCGCCATCTCGGACGACGAGATCTTCGAGGCTCACATCGGCGGCAAGGTTTCCATCGACCTGAAGGCTCCGCTGGACACGCAGCGCGCGCTGTCCATTGCCTACACGCCCGGCGTGGCACAGGTCAGCCGGGCGATCGCCGCCGACCACACGCTTGCGGCCCGCTACACGTGGGCGCACCGGCTGGTGGCCGTCGTCAGCGACGGCACCGCGGTGCTCGGTCTCGGCGACATCGGCGCGGCGGCCGCGCTGCCGGTGATGGAGGGCAAGTGCGCGCTGATCAAGGAGTTCGGCGGCCTGGACTCGATCCCGATCGTGCTGGACACCAAAGAGCCCGACGAAATCGTCGAAACCCTGGTGCGCCTGCGCCCGACGTTCGGGGCGGTGAACCTCGAGGACATCTCGGCGCCACGCTGCTTCGAGATCGAAAGCCGTCTGATCGAGGCGCTGGACTGCCCGGTGATGCACGATGATCAGCACGGCACCGCGATCGTCGTCCTCGCCGCATTAATGGGTGCCACCAAGGCTCTCGCCCGGGAGATGACATCGCTGCGGATTGTCATCTCCGGCGCCGGCGCGTCGGGCCTGGCGTGCGCCAATATGCTTCTATCCGTTGGCATTTCGGACATCACGATCCTGGACTCCCGCGGTATCCTGCATCCGGATCGCAACGACCTCAGCGCCGCCAAGGCGCAGTTGGCGGCGCGGACCAATCCTCACGGTTTGATCGGCGGAATGGTGGAGGCGCTCAAAGGTGCCGACATGTTCCTTGGCGTCTCGGGCGGCGTGGTGCCAGAGGAACTGATTTCGACGATGGCGCCGGACGCCGTCGTGTTCGCGCTGTCCAACCCCGATCCGGAGATCCACCCCGACGTGGCTGCCAGGCACGCGGCGGTGGTGGCAACGGGGCGCAGCGACTTTCCGAACCAAATCAACAACGTGCTGGCATTCCCGGGGGTGTTCCGCGGCGCGCTCGACGCCGGCGCACGCAGGATCACCGAGAAAATGAAATTGGCTGCGGCCGAAGCGATTTACTCCGTGGCCAGCGACGGCCTGGCCCCAGACCGGATCGTGCCGAGCCCGCTGGACTCACGGGTCGGGCCGGCCGTCGCTGCGGCCGTCGCGGCGGCGGCAGATGGCTCGGCCGACTAGACGCCGGGTCGGCGTGGTGCTGGCCGCGGTGTTACTGCTGGCCGGCTGCAGCGAGCGGCACCGTTCGGACGAGGTCGTCGTCGGCGCGGGCATGGACCGGGAATCCGCAGTGCTGGGCGCGGTGTACGCCGCGGCGCTGCGCTACTACGGTGCCGACGCGCGCGTCGTGCAAGCGCCCGACCCCGTCACGGAACTCGACACCGGAAAGGTAGACGTGGTGCCGGGATTCACCGGCCGGCTGTTGCAGCGGTTTGCGCCCGGCAGTGCTGCGAACCCGAGCAAGGACGTGTACCGCGCGATGGTCGCAGCGTTGCCGGAGGGCGTGGCCGCCGGCGATTACGCGATGGCCGCCGAAGACACCCCGACGGCTGTCGTCACCGACGCCACGGCGCTGGCATGGGGCGGAAGGGATTCGGCGGCGCTGGTCCGCCGCTGCGCGCAAGTGGTGGCCGGAACCACGGCCGGCACCAAGCCACCCGGGACCATCGACACCTGCAAGTTGCCCCCTCCGCGCGAATATCCTACTGACACAGCGCTTTTCGATGCACTTCAGTCCGGTCAAGTCAACGTTGCGTGGACCACCGCCGCAGATCCGGGCATTCCCCGCGACGCAACGGTGCTCGCCGAGGCGGACCCGCCGATGATTCAGGCTGAGAACGTCGTGCCGTTGTACCGTCGCAACGGGCTTTCCGAGCAGCAGATACTCGCGATCAACCAAGTTGCCGGAGAACTCGACACTGCAGCGCTGGCCGACATGCGTCGCCAGGTCGCCCAAGGCCGTGACCCCCGCCAGGTTGCCGATTCGTGGCTGGCGCTGCATCCACTCGGCCGCTAGAGCGCCGGGCGGCGAGGTATCACCCGCGAGGCGACCGCGGCGACCACGCGCTGGTACCCGGACCCGGTCACCCGGACAAGCAGGTCGAGGGCCTGGGCGTCGGCACCGACGAGCACGCGGGCTTTGTTCTTGCGGACGCCGTCGAGAATAATTCGCGCCGCCTTATAGGGCGACGTGGTGGCCAGCCTCTTGTCGAACCTCTGCGCCAGGCCGTCCTTGTCGAACCCTTCGGCAGCAGTCATGTTGCGGGCGATCCCGGTCTTGATCCCCCCGGGGTGCACCGCCGTCACCTTGACCGGGTGCCCTGCAATGAGCATCTCCTGGCGGAGTGCCTCGGTGAAGCCCCGCACGGCGAACTTCGCCGCGTTGTAGGCGCCCTGCCCGGGTACGGCCATCAGGCCGAAAATGCTCGAGGTGTTGATCACGTGCCCGTCGCCGGACGCGATCAGATGCGGCAGAAAGGCTTTGGTGCCATTGACGACGCCCCAGTAATCGACGTCCATCACCCGCTCGATGTCCTTGAACTGGCTGACCTCGATATCGCCGGTGAAAGCAATGCCGGCGTTGTTGTAGATCTGGTTGACGGTGCCGTAGTGCTCCTTGACTGCGTCGGCGTAGGCCAGAAACGCCTCGCGTTCGGTGACGTCCAGCCGGTCCGTCTTCACCGGCGCGCCGATGGCCACCAACCGCTCCTCGGTCGCCTTGAGGCCGTCGAGGTCGACGTCGCTGATTGCCAGCTTGGCGCCTGAGCGTGCCAGTTCGACGGCGAGGGCCTGACCGATTCCCGAGCCGGCCCCGGTGACGACGGCGACTTTCCCGGCAAAGCCCTTCATGGCGTTCCTTCCCCATTTACCGCGAGCGTGCGTGTCTGCTGCGCGACACGCCGGTATTCGCTGCAACTCTACGCACGCTCGTGCGGCGACGAGCGTGCCGGTTTCGGTGACGAGTCGGGTCGCCGGCGGCCAAGCAGACGCGCACGCTCGCCCGAAACCGCTAGGCGAAGGCCTCGTCGAGGATTTCCTGCTGTTCGACCGCGTGCACCTTCGCCGAACCCGACGACGGCGCGGACATCGCGCGCCGCGAGATCCGCTTGATGCCGGTGAGCTCAGGCACGAGATCGGGCAGCGCCATGCCGAGTGTCGGCCAGGCTCCCTGGTTCGCCGGCTCTTCCTGCACCCAGAAGAACTCCTCGGCGTTGGAGTAGCCCTCGAGTGTGCGTGGCAGCCGGTAGCGCGGAATCGGATACAGCTGCTCGATCCGCATGATCGCGATGTCGTCGCGGTTGTCCTTGGCCTTGCGCGCTACCAGCTCGTAGTACAGCTTGCCGCTGACGAGCAGGATCCGCCTGACCTTGGTGCGGTCGCCGTCACCCACGTCATAGGTAGGCTCTTCGAGCACCGAGCGGAACTTCATCTCGGTGAACTCGCGCAGATCCGACACCGCTGCCTTGTTGCGCAGCATCGACTTGGGCGTGAACACGATCAGCGGCCGGTGAATGTTGTCCAAGGCATGCCGGCGCAGCAGGTGGAAGTAGTTGGCCGGCGTCGAGGGCTGCGCCACGGTCATCGAGCCCTCCGCGCACACCTGCAGGAACCGCTCGATGCGGCCCGACGTGTGGTCGGGCCCTTGGCCCTCGTGGCCGTGCGGCAGCAGCAGCACCACATCGGACGTCTGTCCCCACTTCGCCTCACCGGAACTGATGAACTCGTCGATGATCGACTGCGCGCCGTTGACGAAGTCGCCGAACTGGGCCTCCCACAACACAAGTGCGTCAGGGTCGCCCAGCGAGTAGCCGTACTCGAAGCCGACGGCCGCGAACTCCGAGAGCGGCGAGTCGTACACCATGAACTTGCCGCCGGTCGGCTCGCCGTCCTCGTTGAGCGCAAGCGTTTGCAGCGGGGTGAACTCCGCGCCGGTCTTACGGTCGATGACCACCGAGTGCCGCTGGGAAAACGTCCCGCGCCGAGTGTCCTGACCCGTCAGCCGTACCGTTCTGCCTTCGGCTACAAGCGATCCCAGTGCCAGCAGCTCACCGAACGCCCAGTCGACCTTGCCGTTGTAGGCCATCTCACGGCGCTTCTCCAGGCCCGGCTTGACCCGCGGATGCACGGTGAAGCCCTCCGGGATCGCCAGGTGCGCGTCACCGATGCGGGCCAGCAGCGACTTCTCCACCGCAGTGGTCAACCCGCGCGGTAGCTCCTGCTCGGCTTCGACGGACTCGCTCGGCTCGATCGCGTGCTTCTCGAGCTCGCGCACCTCGTTGAACACCTGCTCGAGCTGCCCCTGGTAGTCGCGCAACGCATCCTCGGCCTCTTTGATCGAGATGTCGCCACGGCCGATCAACGCTTCGGTATACGTCTTGCGCGCACCACGTTTGGTGTCGATCACGTCGTACATGTAGGGCTGCGTCATCGACGGGTCGTCGCCCTCGTTGTGGCCCCGGCGCCGGTAGCACAACATGTCGATGACGACGTCCTTGTTGAACTTCTGCCGGAAGTCAACCGCCAGCCGCGCCACCCATGCGCACGATTCCGGGTCTTCGCCGTTGACGTGAAAGATCGGCGCGCCGATCATCTTCGCGACGTCGGTGCAGTATTCCGACGACTTGGCGTCGTACGGCGATGTGGTGAAACCGATTTGGTTGTTGACGACGATGTGGATGGTTCCGCCTGTGCGATACCCGCGCAGCAGAGCCAGGTTCAACGTCTCCGCGACCACGCCCTGCCCTGCGAACGAGGCGTCACCGTGCAACATCAGCGGCATGATGGAGAAGCGGTCGGACCCGTCATCCCCGTTCTTGCCGGCGAGTAGGTCCTGCTTGGCCCGCACCAGCCCTTCCAGTACCGGGTCGACGGCTTCCAGGTGCGAGGGGTTGGCGGTCAGCGCCACCGCAATGTCGTTGTCGCCGAACATCTGTATATAGGTGCCGCTGGCACCGAGGTGGTACTTCACGTCGCCGGACCCGTGTGCCTGCGACGGGTTCAGGTTGCCCTCGAATTCGCTGAAAATTTGCGAGTACGGCTTGCCGACGATGTTGGCCAGCACGTTGAGCCGGCCGCGGTGCGGCATGCCGATGACCACCTCGCCGAGGCCGTGGTCGGCGGCCTGGTCGATCGCGGCGTCCATCATCGGGATGACGGTTTCGGCACCCTCAAGCGAAAACCGCTTCTGCCCAACATATTTGGTTTGTAGGAACGTTTCGAACGCCTCGGCGGCGTTGAGCTTGGACAGAATGTACTTCTGCTGGGCGACGGTCGGCTTCTCGTGCTTGACCTCGACGCGTTCCTGCAGCCACTGTTGCTGCGCCGGCTCCAGGATGTGGGTGTACTCGATGCCGATGTGCCGGCAGTACGCGTCGCGCAGCAGGCCCAACACGTCGCGCAGCTTCATGTGATCGGAGCCGCCGCCGAAGCTGCCGACCTTGAATTCGCGGTCGAGGTCCCACAACGTCAGCCCGTGCGTGGCGACGTCGAGGTCGGGGTGGCTGCGGAACCGGGTCTTGTCCAGTCGCAGTGGGTCGATGTCGGCCATCAGGTGGCCGCGGTTGCGATACGCCGCGATCAGCTCGATGACCCGGGCGTTCTTGTCGACGATCGGGTCGGGGTTGTCGGTGCGCCACCGCACCGGCTCGTAGGGGATCCCGAGTTCGTGAAAGATTTCGTCCCAGAAGTCGTCGGACAACAACAGCTCGTGGACAGTGCGCAGGAAGTCACCCGACTCCGCGCCCTGGATGATGCGGTGGTCGTAGGTCGACGTCAGCGTGACGAGCTTGCCGATGCCCAACTCGGCGATGCGCTCCTCGCTGGCCCCCTGGAACTCGGCGGGATACTCCATGGCACCGACGCCGATGATCGCGCCCTGACCGCGCATCAGCCGCGGCACCGAATGCACGGTGCCGATCGTCCCGGGGTTGGTCAGCGAGATCGTCACGCCGGCGAAGTCCTCCGCCGTCAGCTTCCCGTCACGGGCGCGGCGGACGATGTCTTCGTAAGCGGCGATGAACTGGCCGAACCCCATGGTCTCGGCGTTCTTGATGCCGGCGACAACCAGCTGGCGGGCGCCGTCTTTGCCCTTGAGGTCGAT
Organism: Mycobacterium sp.; assembly: GCA_036558625.1. Lineage (GTDB taxonomy): Bacteria > Actinomycetota > Actinomycetes > Mycobacteriales > Mycobacteriaceae > Mycobacterium. The sequence continues at coordinate 21,941 of DATBFF010000131.1, forward strand.
GGCCAGGCCAAGGTTCGTGTGCGCGGGGGTGACGACATTCGGCTTGCCGTCCACCTCGGCGAAGTGCCGGTTCATGTTCGGGAATTTCTTGACCGCAGCCACGATCGCGTACCCGAGCACGTGGGTGAACGAGATCTTGCCGCCGCGGGTGCGCTTCAGGTGGTTGTTGATGACGACGCGGTTGTCGATCATCAGCTTCGCCGGCACCGCCCGCACGCTGGTGGCCGTCGGCACATCGAGCGACGCGGACATGTTCTTGACCACCGCCGCGGCCGCCCCCCGAAGCACTTGCGCCGCGTCGTCGGCCGCGACGCTCACCGCCGGCGTCTTGGCGGCCGGCTTCGGCGCCGGCTCGGACTTCGTCTGCCCGTCGGTTGCAGGCTTCTCGGTCTTGGCGGCGGGCCGCTCTTTGGGCGTCTCTTTAGGTGCCGGTTCCGCCGGTTCACTCTGCTTTCCATTGCCCGTCGGCTCGGGGGAGTAGTCGGAGAGGAACTCGTGCCAACTGGGGTCGACCGACGACGGGTCGTCCCGGAACTTGCGGTACATCTCTTCGACAAGCCACTCGTTCTGTCCGAATGGTGAAGGTGGACTGCTCACGGCAGGTGTTCGCCTCGATTCCTCGGTCCCGGAAGCGTCGATGGTGCTTGTCGCTCTTCGCGGCAAACGCTCATCGGCGCGCTCGCTGTTTCCGCCGTCTAAAGGCTAACGCGTTGGTCGAATCGGTGACTTGTTTGCGCATTGCCGGCCGCTGCGATTTCTCACAGGGCGCGCTGCCGGTTGCGCTAGCTCGGCGTGCTCGCCGACGGCAGCACGTGCAGTGAGACGGGCCAGCGGCCGGGCGCGGGACCGAACGCCTCCCGGGCGTTGCTCACGATCTTGCGGCCCATCAAGCGATTACCGCCGCCGCCGACCACGGCGCCGATACCCATCGGCAGCATCTTGCCGAACGCGATTGCGCCTCGCTTGAGCGCGTAGCGCTTGACGAAGTACTTGACCAGCCGGTTGTTGAGTTGCGACACCGCGGGCAGCGGCAGCGCCGCCGCAGACTCGCCGATCCACCCGCCGCCTGTGCGGCCGGGCCCAACCAGGTCACGGAACGCACGCTTGCTGTCCTCGCCGACCAGCACCGCCAACACCAGTGCGCGGCGGCGCTCGTGATGTCCCGCCGGGATCCCGTGCACCTCCGCGACCGCGAGCACGAACACCGCGGTTGCTTCGAGGAACACGACGGTCTCGCCCGCGACCGCCGACATTGCGGCGAGGGTTCCGATCCCGGGGAACGCGGCCGCCGACCCGACGGCGGCACCGCTGGCCGTCACCGCGGCCAGATACCGCTTCTCCAGCTTGGTGACGATCTCGGCAGGCGAGGCTTCCGGGCTGCCCTTGCGCAGTCGTTGCACGTAGGCCTCCACGGCGGGCGCTTGCACGCGCGTGCCGAACTCGAGGATGTGCGACAGCGCGCGCGCGGCCGCACCCGGATTCTCGTCGACGTCGCTGCGCTTCTGCACGTCGTTGCGTGCGGCGTTCATAGGGGCCTCCCGGGCGTGTGCCTATCAGGCGTGATTTTCAGGCTACCGGCCGGTCGTGGCAACATCCCCGTCTGTGGACGTGACGAGCGAGCGGGCGGCGCCGACGAGCGCGGCCGGCGGCGTGAGCCGAACCCGGATGATCGTGGTGCTCGGCGCGCTCGTGGCGTTGGGACCGCTCACCCTCGACCTCTATCTGCCTGCGCTTCCGAAGATCACCGAGGACCTGTCGGTCACGTCGTCGGTGACCCAGCTGACGCTGACCGGCACGCTGGCCGGGTTGGCGTTCGGGCAGTTGCTCGTCGGTCCGCTGTCGGACTCGCTGGGCCGTCGCAAACCGCTGATCGCAGGGATCGTGCTGCACATGGCGGCCTCGCTGATATGCCTGATGGCGCCGAACATCGAGGTGCTGGGTATCGGCCGGGTGTTGCAGGGCATCGGCGCGTCGGCGGCGATGGTCGTCGCGATCGCCGTCGTCGGTGACCTGTTCGACGACTCGGCTGCGGCCACGGTGCTTTCGCGGCTGATGCTGGTGCTGGGCGTCGCGCCGGTCGTCGCGCCGTCACTGGGCGCGGCCGTGCTGCTGCGCGCCTCGTGGCACTGGGTCTTCGGGGTGCTCGTGCTGCTGGCCGGCTGCCTGCTGGTGGTGGCGGTGACCGCGCTGCCCGAAACGTTGCCGGCGTCGCACCGCAGGCCGCTGCGGGTGGGTTCGGTCGGATCAACCTATGTCGCGCTGCTGCGCGACGTGCGGTTCGTGATCCTTGTCCTGGTCGCGGGGCTGGCGATGTCGGGGCTGTTCGCATACATCTCCGGGGCATCGTTCGTGCTGCAGGGCCACTACGGGCTGACCCAGCAGGTGTTCGCAATCGTGTTCGGTGCGGGCGCAATCGCCTTCATCACGTCGTCGCAGCTCAATGTGGTGCTGCTGAAGCGGTTTGCGCCGCAGAAAATCGTGGTGTGGGCATTGGCCGGCGCGGTCGTGGCCGGCGCGGCGTTCGTCGGGCTCGCGCTCGCCCACGTCGGTGGGCTGCTGGGCTTTTTGATTCCGGTGTGGTCGATCCTGGCGGCGATGGGTCTGGTGATCCCCAACGCGCCCGCGCTGGCGCTGTCTCGGCACCATGAGGCTGCGGGCACCGCAGCCGCACTGCTCGGCGCGGCCCAGTTCGGCATCGGTGCCGCGGTGGCACCAGTGGTGGGCATGCTGGGAAATGACGAGCTGGCTCTGGCTGCGGTGATGGCGATCGGCGTGCTGGTCGCACTGTTGGCGCTGGTCACAGTGGGTAGAGGAGCTGAGCCGGCACCGGGCTGAGTTGTGCGGTGCCCGGCCAGTTTGTACGGTCGCACCTACTCAGGACGGAGTAGTCCGCATCGAACGTAAGAATGAATGCGCCATGCCCTATCAGGTGACGTCATGACACACAGTCCATGGCGCGCGCTGTGGGCGATGATCGTCGGCTTCTTCATGATCTTGGTCGACTCGACGATCGTCGCGGTCGCCAACCCGCGGATCATGGAGAAGCTCAACACCGATTACGACGCGGTGATCTGGGTGACGAGCGCCTACCTGCTGGCGTATGCGGTGCCGCTGTTGGTTGCGGGGCGCCTCGGTGATCGGTTCGGACCCAAGAACCTCTACCTGATCGGACTGGCGATCTTCACCGGCGCGTCACTGTGGTGCGGCCTATCCGGTTCCATCGACATGCTGATCGCCGCGCGGGTGGTGCAGGGGCTCGGTGCCGGGCTGCTGACCCCGCAGACCCTGTCGACGATCACCCGAATCTTCCCGGCGGATCGGCGCGGCACCGCGCTGAGCCTGTGGGGTGCGACTGCCGGAGTTGCGACGCTGGTGGGTCCGCTGGCCGGTGGTTTGCTGGTCGATTCACTGGGGTGGGAGTGGATCTTCTTCGTCAACGTCCCGATCGGCGTCGCGGGTTTCGCGCTCGGCGTATGGCTGATTCCGGACCTTCCGACACATGAGCACCGTTTCGACATGCTGGGCGTGTTCTTGAGCGGCGTCGCGATGTTCTTGATCGTGTTCGGCCTGCAGGAGGGCCAGGCGCACCACTGGGCGCTGTGGATCTGGGGCATGATCGCAGGCGGCGTGGCCGTGATGGCCGTTTTCGTCTACTGGCAGAGGATCAATCAGAACGAGCCGCTGATTCCGCTGCGGGTGTTCGCCGATCGCGATTTTTCGCTCTCCAACGTCGGGACCACCGTGATGGGCTTCGTCGCAGTGGGCATGATCCTTCCGCTGATGTTCTATCTGCAGGCGGTATGCGGGCTGTCGCCGACGCGTTCCGCGCTGGTGACGGCGCCCATGGCAGTGTGCACCGGGCTACTGGCACCTGCGGTCGGGCGTATGGTGGACCGTTTCCATCCCCGTCCGATCGTCGGTTTCGGGTTCGCGGTGCTCTCGATTGCGTTGACGTGGCTGTCTTTTGAGATGTCGCCGACGACACCGATCTGGCGGTTGCTGCTGCCGTTTGCGGTGATGGGTGTCGGGATGGCGTTCATCTGGGCGCCGCTGGCGGCCACCGCGACTCGCAACCTGCCGCCGGAGCTGGCCGGCGCAGGTTCAGGGGTGTACAACGCGACACGACAGGTCGGGTCGGTACTCGGCAGCGCGAGCATGGCGGCGCTGATGACCTGGCGGATCAGCGAGGAGCTGCCGCCGATGCGCGGGGAAGCACCGCGCGGCGAAGGCGCGGTCAGCGAGCTTCCCGCGTTTCTTCACCAGCCGTTCTCGACGGCGATGTCTACCTCGATGCTGCTTCCGGCGTTCGTCGGTCTGTTTGGTCTCATCGCGGCAATGTTTTTGGTCGGGGCGCGAGAGACGACGGAATCCCCTGCGGCGGAAGAGTATTACGCCAGCGATCCACCGACGGACCCCATTCCGCTGACCGACGACCAATTCCCGTTGACCGACTACGCCGACGACTACGAAGACGACATTGAAGAGGATGACTACGCCGAGTACACGCTGGCCCCACCCGAGCCGGAGCCCGATCCGGACGAGGACGTCACCGGGCCGCTCGCCGTCGCCGTGGGCCCATACGAAACGCTGTACCACGAGCCGCCGAAGCGTTGGTTGCGTTCAGCCGAGCCAAACAGCTTTGTCCACAACGGTTTTCAAGCAGACCCCGATGCCGAGAGCTACGGCCGTCACGCGATGCGCGCGGACGACTAGCCGAACAGCACCGCGCGGTTGAGGTAGCCGGCCGGGTCGAGCGCTGACTTGATCGTGCGCATGACGGCGATGTCCGCGGGCCCGCGTGACATGCCGAGGTAGTCGCGTTTGCGGCTACCGACACCGTGCTCGGAGCTGACGTTGCCGCCGCATGCCGCGATCAGATCCATCATCGCCGCGTACAGCGGCTGCTCGTCGACGGTGCAGCGCAATACGTTCAGGTGCAGATTGCCCTCGCCGAGGTGCCCGAACAGCACGGGGATGGCGTCAGCGGCGTGCTCGGCGACAAGCGCCGCGGACCGCTGGGCGAACGCAGCGACCGCCGGCAGCGGCAGCGACACGTCGAACTTCAGCGGTGGCCCGTGGACACCGAGGATCTCGGCAATGGCCTCGCGCAGTCGCCAGAGTCGTTGCTGCGCCGCCGTATCCACGCCGACCGCCGGCTCACCGATCAGCGTGACATCGCCCAGCGCGTCGGCCAGCCGGTCGGACGGGTCCCGATCACCAGCCATCTCGACGAGCAGCAGCCACGGCGCCTCGACTGGTGTGACGACGCCGAGGTGTCGCGCTGTGAGCTCGAGAGCCCGAGCGTCGATCAGTTCGAGCGCGGCGATCCCCTCGAGTTCGCGGAACACCGCGGCGGCGGCGACGACGCCGTCAAGGTCGGCAAAACCGGCCACCGCGGTGATCCGGTGCCGCGGTGTGGGGTGCAGCCGCACGTCGAGTTCGGTGATCACTCCCAGCGTGCCCTCCGCGCCGACGAACAGCGAGGCGAGGTCGTAGCCGGTGTTGTCTTGGCGAACCGCACTGTGCCGCTGCATGATTGACCCGTCGGGCAACACGACCTCAAGGCCGACCACTTGCTCGCCCATGTTCCCGTATCGCACGGTGCGCATGCCCCCGGCGTTCGTCGCCGCCATGCCCCCTGCGGTGGCCGAGTCACGGGCGGCGAGGTCGACGCCGAACAGCAAGCCCGCGCGTGCGGCGGCACGTTGCACGTCGGCCAGGATGACGCCCGCGCCCAATCGGACCCGGCGCTCGCCGGACTCGACCTCACCGATCGCGACGAGCCGCTCGGTCGACAGCAGCACGTCGTCATGCTCGGGGACAGTGCCCGCCACCAAAGACGTTCGTCCACCCTGGATCGTGACGTGCGCGCCGGCGTCACGGCATGTCGACAACACGGCGGCGACGTCTTCGGCCGATCCGGGCCGCACCAACGCGGCGGCGCGGCCGCGGTAGCGGCCGGTGTGGTCGACGCTGTGCGCCGCCAGCACGTCCGGGTCGGTGCTGAGATGACCGGCACCGACGATGCCGGCCAGCCGGTTTGTCAGGCTCATGCCGACCTTTCGGGGGGCGCCAGCGACAGGAAGGCGCCGAGTTCCACCAGCCCGTCCGGGCTTGACGGCAGGTATTCCGTCAGTGTCGGCGACCGCACGATGATGCTGGCGTACTTGGCGCGGCTTACCGCGACGTTGAGCCGGTTTCTGTTGAGCAGGAACGTGATTCCGCGCGGCACGTCGTCGATAGACGACGCCGTCATCGACACGAACACCACCGGCGCCTGCCTGCCCTGGAACTTGTCGACGGTCCCGACGTCGACGCCGTGAAGGCCCGCTGCGTCGAGGTAGTCGCGCAACTGTGCCACCTGCGCGTTGTACGGAGCGACAACCAGCACATCAGCGAGACCCAGTGCCCGGCTTCCCTTTTCGTCGGTCCACGTGGCACCGAGCAGGCGACCGATCTCCGAGACGATCGCCTCCGCCTCCTCGGGGCTGTTCGTGGAGTTGCCGGCGTGCTGCACCGGCAGCGTCCAGACTCCGGGCGGATATCCGTCAAGGTGTCTGGCCGCGGTGATGTGTTCGGCGGAGTGCAAGCGGCCGTCGTAGGACAACCGCGACACCGGCGCACAGACCGCGGGGTGCATGCGGTAGGACTGGTCCAGGAAGTAGCCGCGCTGTGCAGGCAGCGTTCGGTGCCCTTCGACCAGCCAGCCCAGCGCCGAGCAGTCGACCGGCTCCGGGTGTGCGCCCTGGCTGACCTGGGGTAGCTGCTGCGGGTCACCGAGGAGCATCAGGTTTCTCGCCGCGCGTGCCACCGCGATGGTGTTGGCGAGACAGAACTGTCCCGCCTCCTCGATGACCAGAAGGTCGAGGCTACCCGCGTCCACGCGGGTGGCGTTGGCGAAATCCCATGCGGTGCCGCCGATGACGCATCCCTCATTCGCAGAGATGAACGCCGCGTAGTCGTCCTTGTCGATCTCCTGCCACGGGACGTCGGCAGGGCAGTCCTTCTTGGCGATCCGCTTCGGGTCGACGTGCGCGTCGATCAGATCGCAGAAGAGGTTCTCGACAACCGCGTGTGACTGTGCGACGACGCCAACCCGCCAGCCGTGGCTGTTGACCAAGCGGGCGACGATCCTGGCCGCGGTGTACGTCTTTCCGGTGCCGGGTGGACCGTGCACGGCCAGGTACGACGACTCGAGGTCGAGCAGCGCCGCCGTGATGTCCGCAGCTGCGTCGCCGGTGTGCGGCAGTCCGTCGCCGCCACTGGTTCGGGGGTTGCGCCGTAACAAGATATCGATGATCGCGGTGTCCGGCAGTGCAGGCAGGCCGGCCGCGATCGCCCCGGCCGCGTCCTCGATCGACGCCCGCAGCGTCGCGGTCGGGAACGGGCGACCCGGCGTCAGCGCGAACGGCAGCTGCGCAAACGGACCACCTTCTTTCGGCTCCCGCTCGCAGATCTTCACCGTGGTGGGCAGGTCGGGGTCGTCGACTTCCATGACATCAGCATTGCCGGCTGCGCGCCTGTCGGGATTGTCGGTAAGCCCTGCCGGCGAGGGTGGCTCGTAGAGCGCGAACACGGGACTGTTCAACTCGCCGGCCGTCAGCGTGCCGGTCAGCTTTATCCAACGTTGTTGTCTGCGAGCGCGCTTCGACGGCAGATGCCAGTCGGCGACGACACACGTCTCGTCGACGTCGACCATGAACACGTCGTTGCTGTCTGCCCACTCGTCGACAGGATTGTTCAGCCGGTCGAAGTGTGCCCACCAGAACGGCTTGTCCTCGCGTCGGTGATAGCCACGGGCCGCGGCGACGAGCGCTACCGAGGTCTGTTCGGCGGTGCGGCCGTCGACCACGTCCCCGGCGAAATCCGCGAGTGTGCGCGCGAGTTGGTCGTCGTCGGCGACGTCGCCGCCGTCGACGACCGGATGGGCACCGAGCGGCAGCACCCCGCACTCGATCGCCCGTGCGATCAACCAGTCGCGCAGGTTGCGTGTCGACGTGCAGTCGTAGTGGTTGTACTCGTCGATCTGCTTGAGCACGACGTCGGCTTCGTCATTGCGCCGCTCACTGCGCAGCTCGCAGTACCGCGCGTATTCAAGGATGGATTCGGCCGCCGTGGTGACGTCGCCTGATCGCAGCTGTGCGCCCATGTACAGCGGCTCGAGCGACTTCAGGCTGTAGTTCGCGGTGCCCACGCGAATGCTCTTGCGCACCAACGGGTACAGGTCGACCAGGATGCCGCTGCGCAGCATCTCGTCGACATCGTCCTCGCCGACGCCGTAGCGCCCGGCCAGCCGCAGCAACGCGGTCTTCTCGTACGCCGCGTAGTGATAGATGTGCATGTTCGGGTAACGCGTGCGGCGTTTGCGGACCATCACGAGGAAGTCGACGAAGGCTTGGCGCTCGCTGCGCCGGTCGTGTGCCCACAGGGGGTGAAATCCGCCGCTCGTGTCGAGCACCCCGAACAGGTACTCCAGGCCCCACTGAACACCGTCGGCGGTCCACAGCGGGTCGCCTTCGAAATCGAAGAACAGGTCGCCCTTGTCCGGGTGGGGCAGCAGAGTCAGCGGCTGCGGGTCGGCAACCTCGAAGGGCGGCTTGCCGTCGACCCTGGGGGCGATCTGCAGACGGGCCTGCGACCTCAGCGCATCGACGGTCCGGCGCGCCATTTCCGGCACCGGTCCCTCGTGGTGCGCCAAGTCGGTCATCGTGGTGATACCGGCGTCGATCAGTCGGGCCCGCTGGCTCACCCGCATGTTCGCGACAACCAGCAGGTCGTCGTGCGCGTGGACCTTCAGCGTGCACTCGGGGCACCGGAAGCAGGCGCGAACGTCGGTATCCTCCCAGCGCACCGCGATGCCGCCGGCAAGGTGGCCGTCGAGCAGGCGTTGAAGCTCCGCGCGGCGCTGTCGGTACACCGGAAGCAGTTCGTCGACGCGGTAGCCGGCCACGGCGCCGTCGCCGAGCACCAACTCGACCTCGGGCGAGACCGGCACTCCCGCCGCCGCAAGCACGTCGGCGTAAGCCGCGAGCTGCAGCAGTGACTCGACCTTCACCGACCGGGCGAGCTTCGTGTCACGCAGGCGGTAGCGCTCGCCGTCGAACAGCAGGAAGTCGGCGAAGCCGACGAACCGGCCGTCGAACATCGCTGCCTGGTAGATCACCGCGGCACGGTCCTGGACGGCCCGCATCGTCTGTTCGGCGGCTGCGGTCAGCCCGGCGACGGTGTTATTCGGCCGGCCGATGACGACCACCGACTGGTCACCGCCGCCGCGCAGCTCGTCGAGATGGCGTTGTTCATGTTCGCCGCCGAGTTTGGCCGTGCGCGCGAGCAATTCGTCTTCCACCGCGACCGGCGGACCCCAGCCCAGCCGCGCGTCGAACGAGCGCAGCAACGCATACTCGCAGCGGGCGGCCGCGGCAAGATCAGATGCGCTGTAGACGACTCTGCGGTCGGCTCCGTCGGATGCCAGGAACACGCTGTCACTGTAAGTGAGCCCACCGACAGCGCCGGCCGCTACGCGGTGTTGGCGACGAGCTCCACGTTCTTGCCGTTCCAGCGGAACCGCACGATGCTGTCCAGGCCGGGCACCCCGTTGGAGAACTTCAGCGCCACCGTGTCACCCGTGCTTGCCGACGAATCGATGCCGTTGAACCCGAACGTGTCCGGCACACCGCTCGGGATGAACTTGCCCAGGTGGAACATCACTGCGCGGGTGTTCGCATTGCCGGCGTTGCTGTTGGCTTTGATGATCACCGCCGACAGCTGTGCACACGTGTTGTAGTTGCCGGCGATCGGCTCCGGGCTCCACGCCTGGCCGCTGCGAGGGTCGGGCGGCAAGCTCTTGACCGTCTTGGCGATCTCCGGTGCGGCCAGGTTGACCGCGCAAGGGTCGTTCGGGGGCGGCGGCGGTTTCGGTGCCGGAGGTGCCGCCTGAGCCGATGTGGCCGGCGCGACGGTGGTGGAGGGCTCCGGCGTCTTGGCGACAGTCGAGTCACCCGAGCCGCACCCGGCCACCAGCACGCCGACGGCCGCCACTGACACACAGAGCTCCCGCACAGTTGGGCACCGTACCGCCGTCCGACGTGAATTCCCGGCAGGCAGGGCCGAGCAGGCCCGGCCACTACACTGAGCACTCGATGAACCTTCCGGAGCAGGATGTTTCGCGCCCTGCAACCTCATTCGCCGACCTGCAAATCCACCCCGCGGTGTTGCAGGCGGTCGGCGACGTCGGCTACGAGTCGCCCTCGGCGGTGCAGGCCGCGACGATCCCGGCGATGATGGCGGGCTCCGATGTCGTCGGGCTGGCGCAGACAGGTACCGGGAAGACGGCGGCGTTCGCCATGCCGATCCTGTCCAAGATCGACGTCGACAACACGGCAACGCAGGCGCTGGTGCTTGCGCCCACTCGCGAGCTGGCGCTGCAGGTGGCCGAAGCCTTTCGGCGCTACGGCGCGCACCTGCCACGAGTCAACGTGCTGCCGATTTACGGCGGCCAGTCCTACGGCGTGCAGCTGGCCGGCCTCAAACGCGGCGCGCAGGTGGTGGTGGGCACCCCCGGCAGGGTGATCGACCACCTCGAACGCGGCACGCTCGACCTTTCGCGGCTCGACTACATGGTGCTCGACGAGGCCGACGAGATGCTGGCGATGGGATTCGCCGAGGACGTCGAGCGCATCTTGGCCGAGACGCCGGAGTACAAGCAGGTGGCGTTGTTCTCGGCGACGATGCCGCGCGCGATCCGCAAGATCACCTCCCGCTACCTGCACGAGCCCGTCGAGGTGACGGTCGAGGCGAAAACCGCGACGGCAGAGAACATTTCGCAGCGCTATCTTCAGGTGGCCGGCCCGCGCAAGATGGACGCGCTGACACGCGTGCTCGAGGTCGAGCCGTTCGAGGCGATGATCGTGTTCGTGCGAACAAAGCAGGCCACCGAAGAAGTTGCGGAAAGGCTCAGTGCCCGTGGGTTTTCAGCGGTGGCGATCAACGGCGACATACCTCAGTCGCAGCGAGAGCGCACGATCGCGGCGTTGAAGGACGGAAGCATCGACATTCTGGTCGCCACCGACGTCGCTGCCCGCGGACTGGATGTGGAGCGCATCTCTCACGTGCTCAACTACGACATCCCGCAGGACACCGAGTCGTATGTACACCGCATCGGCCGCACCGGCCGCGCAGGGCGCAGCGGCAGCGCGCTGTTGTTCGTGTCGCCCCGGGAACGTCATCTGCTCAAGGCAATTGAGAAGGCCACTCGCCAGGAGCTGACCGAGATGGCTCTGCCCACCGTCGAAGACGTCAACGCGCAGCGCGTCGCCAAGTTCCGCGACTCGATCACCGCCGCGCTGGGCGCGACGGGCATCGATCTGTTCCGTGGACTGGTCGAGGAGTACGAGCGCGAGCACGACGTGCCGATGGCCGACATCGCTGCGGCACTCGCGATCCAAAGTCGTGACGGGGAAGCCTTTTTGATGGCGCCCGAGCCCCCGCCCGAGCGGCGGAAAGAGCGGACGGATGCACCGCGGAAAGCCCGCAGACCGACGCAGAGGATGGCGACGTATCGCATCGACGTCGGCAAGCGGCACAAGGTCGGCCCCGGCGCGATCGTCGGCGCAATCGCGAACGAAGGCGGCCTGCACCGAAGTGACTTCGGGCACATCGCGATCCATGGCGACTTCTCCCTCGTCGAACTTCCCGCGAAGCTGCCCCGCGACACCAAGAAGGCGCTCGAGCGCACCCGTATTTCCGGTGTGCTGATCAACCTGCAGCCCGACCGTCGGCCCGCCGGAAGGCCCAGACGCAAGTGACCCTGTCGCCGGACACGCAGACCCAGGGCGGCCTGGAGTCGGTAAGCAAGGCGGAGCGGGTCGCGTCACTGACCGGAATCCGCGCTGTGGCAGCACTTCTCGTGATGGGCACCCATGCCGCCTACACCACCGGCAAGTACACGCACGGGTACGCGGGCCTGGTGTCGTCACGGATGGAGGTCGGGGTGCCGATCTTCTTCGTGCTCTCCGGGTTCCTGCTGTTCGGTCCATGGGTCCGTGCCACTGTGGCCGATCGACCACCACCGTCGGTGGCCCGCTACGCCTGGCACCGGGTGCGCCGCATCATGCCCGCGTATGTCGTCACGGTCATCGCCGCTTTCGGCGTGTACCAGTTCCGCACCGGCTACCCCAACCCGGGCCACAACTGGACCGGTCTGTTGCGGAATCTGACGCTGACCCAGATCTATACCGACAACTATCTCTATTCCTATCTGCACCAAGGACTTACGCAGATGTGGAGCCTGGCGGTGGAGGTGGCGTTCTACGTCGTCCTGCCGCTGATGGTCTATCTGCTGCTGGTCGTGCTCTGCCGACGACGGTGGCAACCGCGCCTGCTGATGGCCGGTGTTGCCGGGCTCGGCGTGATCACCCCGCTGTGGTTGGTGCTCGTGCACACCACCCACTGGCTGCCCGACGGCGCGGTGCTATGGCTGCCCAGCGATCTGTTGTGGTTTCTGGGCGGCATGGCGCTGGCAGTACTGACGCCGACGGGCCAGCGGTGGTACGCGGCGGCGTGCCTGCCGCTGGCGGTGGTCTGCTATTTCATTGTGTCCACGCCCATCGGCGGAGAGCCGACGACGTCGCCGTCGCAATTGGCCGAAGCGTTGGCCAAGGCCGTGTTCTACGCGGTGATCGCCACACTCATGGTGGCGCCTCTGGCGCTCGGCAACCGGGGGTGGTATGCGCGCGTGCTGGGCAGCAGGCCCGTGGTGTGGCTCGGCGAGATAAGCTACGAGATTTTCTTGATCCACCTCATCGTCATGGAGATCGCCATGGTCGAGGTGCTGCACTGGCGGGTCTACACCGGCAACATGGCCATGTTGTTCGTCGTGACCTTCGTGATGACCGTGCCGCCGGCATGGCTACTGCACCGGCTCACCCGGGTACGCGCCTAACCTGCCCGGGATCGTCTGCCAACCAACAGCGCGCCGCCGATCACCAGCACACCGACGACTGCGAGCGGGATGGACCACGACAGCCGCGTGGACACTCCCGACTGGCAGGCGGCGACGAAGTGCGTCTGGGGAATCGAGTTGGCAACCCCGGGTGCTCCCAGGTCGTTCGCGACGTTCGCGGCGGTGTTGCCCAGATTCTTGTCCTTCTCCTGGGCCTGCGTGAGGTCGCCTCCCGCGATGGGAACGCCGCAACCCACGCTCTCGTTGTTGCTGGACGCCGAAACGGGCACCAGCAGCCCGATCACGCCCGCGATCAACAGTCCGGCGCCGACAACCAATACCAATATTCGTGCGTTCATGCGGCGAACCTACCCCGCCCCAAGATTTCGCAAACTCCCGACGACCGTGGGCACGACGAACTCCTGCAGCATTTGTCGTTCGTCGGCCTCGTCGCTGGCCGGGAAGACCAGCAGCGACGTGATCACCCGGACCAGCCAGCGGGCGCGGCGCTGGATAACAGCGGGATCCTCCGGGCCAAGCGAACCCACGAAAGCCGATGTCAGCGCCTTGATCACTTCGGACTGGTCTGCCATCTCCCCGCCGATCGGCGGTTCTGTCGCCGCGAACCATGAGGCCAGCGCCGGGCTGCTGCGCACCATGGAAAGCGCGCCGGCGATCCCGGCGACCAGCCGCTCGCCCGGGTCGACAAGGCCGCGGATCTCGTCGGTGAGCTCTTGGTGCAGTCGGTATGCCTCCCGGTTGACGAATGCCGCCCGCAGCGCATCTCGGTTCTCGAAGTAGCGATACAGGGTGGCACGCGAACACCCTGCGGCCTTGGCGATTTCGTTCATCCCGACCGCAGCGGCGTCTCGCTTGGTGAACAGTACCGCGGCCGCGTCCAGGATCCGGTCGGCGGCAACCTCGCTGCGATCCGCGGCGAGCCAGTCGCCGGGCATCAGGGCATCACCGTGAACGGCACCGACAGCGGGCGCCGCACGTAGCTGCCTCCCGCCCATACGATCGCATCCTCGTCCACCTCGAAATCCGGGCAGCGGGAAAGCAGCTCGGTCAGTGTCACGCGGGATTGCATCCGGGCGGCCGCGGCGCCTAGGCAGTGGTGCGCACCGTGACTGAACGTGAGGATCTTGGCCGGGCGCCGGGTCACGTCGAGATCGCCTGCGTCAGCGCCGTATTGGCGCTCGTCGCGATTTGCCGACCCGTAGAGAAGCAGCACCTTGCGTCCCGCCGGGATGGTGGCGCGACCGACGGTGACGTCACGGGTCGCGGTGCGGGCCAGACCCTGCACGGGTGAGGTCAGGCGAAGCAGCTCGTCGACGGCATCGGCAATCAGCTCTGGGTTCTCGGCGAGCAGCCTGCGCTGGTCTGGCCGTTGGTGCAGCAGTTGCATGGTGCCGCCGAGCATGCCCGTCGTCGTGTCGTTGCCGCCGGTGACCATCGTGAACGTGAAGGCCAGTACCGCAAGAGTGCCGGCAATCTCGCCGTCGGCACCGACTCCCGCGGCGACCAGATGGGACACCGTGTCGTCGCCCGGCTCGCGGCGTCGGCGTTCGATCAACTCGGCGAAGTAGGCCATCATCGAACCCACTGCGTCACCGACGGATTCCAGTGCGGTGCCGATGCCACCCTCGGTGGTGTTGGCGGCGACGATCGCTTCGGTCCAGCCGTCGAACTGCGTACGGTCCTCTTCCGGAACGCCGAGGTAGTGCGCGACGACCATCGACGGCAGCGGCTTGAACAACTCGGCGACGATGTCCCCGCCGCCGGCAGCGATCAGCCGCTCCAGCCGCTCGACGACGAACGCGCGCACGGCGGGCTCGACAGCCTCGACCTGTCGTGGGGTGAAGCCGCGGGCCACGAGTTTGCGAAACTCGGTGTGCACGGGCGGATCCTGCATCACCATCGGTGGATTATCTTGCAGGCCAATGAGTTCCAGCTCACCATAGTTGACGGTGAGGCCCTGTGCCGAGGAGAACGTCTCATGGTCTTTGGCTGCGGCCCAGATGTCGGCGTGCCGGGACAACACCCAATAGTCGTGGTCCGGACTCCCCTGCGGGATCACGTGGTGGACGGGGTCGTGGTCGCGCAGGGCCGCATACATCGGCCAGGGATTGCCCCATGTCTGCGCGCCGGCCAACCGGAACATCGCGGGACTCTCATGAGACAAACTCGTCGTCATGTCTTATGGATACGACAACCATGGCGTATTTGTCAACGGCGTAGCTTTCCAGGCGTGGATCTTCTCGAGCGCCTGCACATGGACGTGCCGGTCGTCCAGGCAGGCATGGGCGGCGGCCTCGCGGGCGCCGACCTGGCCGCGGCCGTTGCCCGGGCCGGAGGTCTCGGGACGCTCGGATGGGTGCCGGCGGACCGGCTGCGGGCATGGATCCGCCAGGTTCGTGACAGTGCGAACGACCGCGCGGTTGCCGTCAACCTGCTGATGCCGTTCGTGCGACGTCGCGACGTCGAGGTCTGCATCGAATCGCGTATCGACGTCGCGGTCGTCGCGTTCGGGGGCGATCGAAGCCTGGTGGCCGAGCTCCGAGACGCCGGCGTGTTCGTGTTCGTGATGGTCGGCACCGCCGACCAGACGCGCCGCGCGGTGCAGTGGGGCGCGGACGGATTGATTGCGCAGGGCGCGGAGGCAGGCGGCCACCTCAGCGGAAGCTCGCCGGCGCTCGACATTTTGTCAACTGTGCTTGGCCTTGGCGGGGGCCGACCGGTGTTGATGGCGGGCGGAATCGCCACCGCAGACGACACCCAGGTCGCGCTGGCCGCCGGTGCGGGCGCGGTCGTCGCCGGAACAAGGTTTCTGTTGACCCACGAGTCAGGCGCTCATCCGGAATACCAGCGCCGGCTTCTTGCGGCAGAAAGCACCTATCGAACAACGCTTTTCGGGTTCGGCTGGCCAGCGCCGCACCGCGTCGTCGCCAATGACGCGACAAAGCGGTGGTGTCGTGCTGACGGAGCCGCCAAGCTTCTTCCGCGGTTGATCAACGCGCGCAGCGCCGCCGCGGCGAAACTCGCAACGCTCAGCGCTGACCAAATTGTCCGCGCGCAATCAGCGCATCTGCCGGTGTTCTCGCCGGCCGCGCCCGTCAAGCAGATGCCCGAATCGTCCGTCGACCGCACGGCGCTCTACGCCGGTGAGTCGGTACTACGCATGTCGTCGGTGATTTCGGCGCGTGACGCGGTCATCGCTCTCGCGAAAGCTACACCGCGGCACCAGGATTGAGGACACCGGCTGGGTCCAGCGCGTCCTTGATTCGGCGGTTCAGCGCCATCGCATCCGGGCCGAGCTGACCGGCCAGCCATGGCCGCTTCAGCCGGCCGACACCGTGCTCACCGGTGATCGTGCCACCCAGACCGAGGGCGAGGTCCATGATCTCCCCGAACGCCCTCTCGGCGCGTTCGGTCATCGCCGCATCGGACGGGTCGAACACAATCAACGGATGTGTATTGCCGTCGCCTGCGTGCGCGATCACCGAGATCGTCAGCTCTCGTTCGGCGGCGATGCGCGCCACGCCCGTGACGAGGTCGGCCAGTGCGGGCAGTGGAACCCCGACGTCCTCCAGCAGCAGCGTGCCCTTCGCTTCGACCGCTGGGATCGCGAAACGCCTTGCGGCGACGAATGCTTCGCCCTCGTCGGGATCGGCGGTCGAGAACACTTCCGTCGCGTCGTGTTCGGCGAACACCGCAGCCATGAACTCCGCATCCTCGGCGCCCGCGGCGCCACGTTCGTCGGAGGCGGCCACCAGCAGCGCGGCGGCGTTGCGGTCCAACCCCATTCGCAGCTTGTCCTCGACGGCGTTGACTGCAACCGCGTCCATGAATTCCAGCATGGCCGGGCGGATCTTCGCACTCACGGCGAGTACGGCCCGGGCGGCCGCCTCCACCGACGCGAATGCCGCGACCACCGTGCACAATTGATGCTGCGGCGGCACCAAGCGCAACGTGACCTCGGTGATGACCCCGAGCGTGCCCTCGCTACCGACGAACAGCTTGGTCAGGCTCAGTCCCGCGACGTCCTTGAGCCGGGGACCACCGAGACGCACGGCGGTGCCGTCGGCCAGCACGACCTGCAGTCCGAGCACGTAGTCGGTGGTGACGCCGTACTTGACGCAGCACAGGCCGCCCGCATTTGTGGCGATGTTGCCGCCGATGCTGCAGATCTCGTATGACGACGGATCGGGCGGGTACCACAGTCCGTGCTCGGCGGCAGCGCGCTTGACCTCCGCGTTGAACAGGCCCGGCTGTGCG
>DATBFF010000132.1:0-11914 GCA_036558625.1 Mycobacterium sp.
GCCCACGTTCTCCAACTCGTATTACCGGACCTTCACCAAGGACAATGTGCACCTGCAGGCCACCGGCATCGAGCGCTTCGAGCCCGACGGAATCGTCGCGTCTGACGGGACGAAAACGAAAGTCGACACCGTGGTCCTGGCCACCGGTTTCGACCTGTGGGGGGCCAACTTCCCCGCGATCGAGATCATCGGCCGCGAGGGCCGCAACCTTGGAAAGTGGTGGCGTAGCAACGGGTTCCAGGCCTACCAGGGGTTGTCGATCCCGTATTTCCCCAACCTCCTGAGCTTGGCCAGCCCGTACGCGGTCAGCCTGAATTTTTTCGACATGATGGAATACCAGATGCGCCACATGGACCGGCTGCTGCGCGAGGTGCGTCGGCGCAACGCGACCACGTTCGAGGTCACCGAAGACGCCAACGACCGCTTCCGGGCCCGAATGGGCGGACTGCAGCACAACACGGTGTTCTACCTCGGTAATTGCGCGGGGGCGCGGTCGTACTACTTCAGCCCGCACGGCGAGACGTACCTGCGCGCTACGTCGACGCGTACCACGGTGTCGGAGCAGACCGCCTTCCCACTGAGCGACTACGCGATCGCCTGAGCACTGACCGCGGCGCGGTCAGGCCTGCGCAGTTTCGGTATCGGTATTCGCCCGAGGTATGAGGCGGGCCGTCACCGGGGACAAAAGTCGTTGGTAGCCGGACGCGGTCACCCGCACCAGCAGATCGAGCGATCTGGCGCCCGGCCCGACGAGTAAGCGCACCTTGTCTTTGCGCACGCCGTTGAGGATGACCCGCGCAGTGCGATCAGGGTTCTCTCTCCCCAGCCGGGTGTCGAACAACTCCGCCAGCTCGTTCTTGTCCAGACCCTCGGCTGCGCTCGCGTTGCGCGCGATCGCCGTCTTGATGCCGGCGGGGTAGACCGCGGTGACCTTCACCGGATAGCCGGCCAACATCATCTCCTGACGCAGCGCCTCGGTGAACCCGCGCACGGCGAACTTGGACGCGTTGTAGGCGGACTGACCCGGCGCCGAGAAGATGCCCCACAGGCTGGAGACGTTGATGACGTGGCCGTCGCCGGAGGCGATCAGATGCGGCAGGAACGCTTTGGTGCCGTGGACCACCCCCCAGTAGTTCACGTTCATCACGTGTTCCATGTCGTTGAACTGGGTCATCTCGACGTTGCCGGTGAACGCGATCCCTGCGTTGTTGTAGATCTGGTTGACCACCCCGAAGTGGTCTTTGACTTCGTCGGCATATGCGAGAAAGCGGTCACGGTCGGTGACGTCGAGCCGGTCTGCCTTGACCGGTGCACCCGCATACCGGAGCCGCTCCTCGGTGCGCGATAGGCCCGCCATGTCGACGTCACTGATCGCCAGCTTCGCCCCCGACCGGCCCAGCTCCATGGCCAGCGCCTGGCCGATCCCGGAACCGGCGCCTGTGACCACTGCGACCTTGCCGGCGAAGCCTTCCATGTTCCCCCCGCCTGGTGTGGCTTGACTCGAACCATCATGCGCTGACGCGCCGAGCATAGCGTTTCCGCCTGCAGCCCTGGCGGTCAATCAGCTCTCGGTACAGGCGGTATCGTCTATCGTCTATGGGCGTGCAGCACTTCGACGTGGTCATCGTGGGCGCGGGCTTCGGCGGAATCGGCGCCGCGATCCAGTTCACTCGCCTGGGCTACGACAACATCGTGATCGTCGACCGCGAGGACGACCTCGGCGGAACGTGGCATGTCAATCACTATCCGGGCCTTGCCGTCGACCAACCGTCGCCCACGTTTTCCTACTGGTTCGAGCCGAACCCGTATTGGTCGCGGATGTATGCGCCCGGTGGCGAACTGAAGCGCTACGCCGAGTATGTGGCCGACAAGTACGACGTGCGCCGGTTCATGCGGTTCAGCACCACCGTCGAAGGTGCGCGGTGGGACGACGACGCCCACGTGTGGCGGGTTGCACTGGCCGGCGGCGAGACGTTGAGCGCTCAATTCCTGATCGCGGCGACCGGCTTTCTGTGCCAGCCGAAGACTCCGGACATCCCGGGTATCGAGACGTTCGGTGGACGGATCATCCACACCGCCCAGTGGGAAGACAGCTATTCGCTTGCCGGCCGCCGAGCCGCAGTCATCGGCACCGGTTCCACCGGCGTCCAGGTCATTCCCGAGCTGGCCAAGGAAGTCTCCGAGTTGACCGTCTATCAGCGCACCCCGATCTGGGTGCTGCCCAAGATGGACGTCGCGTTCCCGCCCGTGGTGCAACGGCTGTTCGCGAAAGTGCCGCTGACCCAACGCGTCCTGCGTTGGTTCACCGACACCAGCTTGGAATTCGGCATGGTCATCACGATGTGGAAATACCGGTACTTCAAGCTCGTCAACAAAGCCATCACTCGCGCGTCGAAGCTCTATCGGCTGCTGTTGGTGCGGGGCAACCGGGAGCTGTCACGCAACCTGAACCCGGAATTCGACTTCGGCTGCAAGCGCCCGACCATCTCGAACACCTACTATCGGGCGTTCACCAAGCCGAATGTCCATTTGGAAACCAGCGGTATCGAGCGGATCGAGCCCGACGGCATCGTCGCGTGCGACGGCTCCAAACGCTCCATCGACACCCTGGTCCTGGCCACCGGGTTCGACGTGTGGGAAGCCAACCTGCCGGCGATCGAGGTGATCGGCCGGGAAGGCCGCAACCTCGGAAAGTGGTGGCGCGAAACAAGGTTCCAGGCCTACGAGGGCATCTCGGTGCCTTACTTCCCGAACTTTCTGACGATGGCAAGCCCGTACTCGTGGGTGGGGCTGTCGTGGTTTAACACCGTGGAATACCAGATGCGCCACATGAACCGGCTGTTCGGCGAACTGCAGCGGCGCGACGGGCGCACCTTCGAGGTCACCGAGGCCGCCAACGCCCGCTTCTTGGAGCGGATGACCGAGCTGCTCGAGGATTCGGCGTTCAACCTCGGCGACTGTGTGTCGTCGCGGTCGTACTGGTTCCGCAACCACACCGGCAAGGGCGAGGCGCCGCTGTTCCGGCCGACGTCGGTGCGTAGCGCCGTGAAGGAACAAGACCGATTCCCGTTGTCGGACTACGCAATAGCCTGACGCGTCACGTCACTCTTTGGTGAAGCGATACATCCGGTATTCGGCTTTGCCGTTTTCGAAGACGCGGTAGAGCCCGGTCCCCGGCACGCCGGCGAACCGGCGGCCGAACGGGCGCAGAGGCGCCGGCAGCAGCCGGTCGATCATGTCTTGTGAGCGCTGCGCGTTGTTGTCCATCCCGCGCAGAACCTCAGGATTGATCACGCGTCGCGAAACCTGCCGCAGCCCCGTCTCGGCCAGTGCCGCGTCCCAACCCGGAAATTCGCTGTGGCCCCGGAAGTCGGCATAGAGGAATTGCCCTCCCGGCCGCAGCACGCGCACCACTTCGGCGAGGAAGCGGGAGAGCCGCGGGTAGGCGTGCGAGGCTTCGACATTGATCACCGCGTCGAAGGATTCGTTGTCGAACGGCAGGCTTTCGGCGTCGCCGTGCACGAATTCCAGCCCCGGCACGTGATGTGTTTTCCGGCAGAAGGCAATGCCGTCCGGGTTGAAGTCCAGGCCCGTGTAGGACGCCGGATGCAGTGTGCGCGCAAGGTAGGCGGCGCCGCCGCCGTGGCCGCAGCTGACCTCCAGCACCTGTTTGCCGGCGAGGTCTGCCTGGGTGGCCACCTGGTGGTAGAGCTGGATTCCGAACCGGTTGGCCTCGTCGGACTGCGCCAGCGGCAAGCCCATCGGCGGATCCTGCTCGTAGCCGTAGTTCAGGCACGTGAGGTTCTCGGCCTCGAGTCGGCGGCTCAGCGACGGGTACCAGTACTTGTTCATGAATGCTTTGAACGGCCTGGCGCCGAGGTCGACGATGTAGTCCTTGCTGCGAGTGATGACCATGGGAGGGGAGTATGCCAGGCAGGTCAGCTCTGGTGGTCGGCCACTGGCACCGCGTCACGATCGCGCGACGCCGCCGCCCGCCGCCGGTAGACGACTGCGCGCCCGCCGCGTGCCGGCGCGACCGCCACGCCACGGTAGTAACGCCGCTCGCCGCGCGCATCGGTCGGCTCGAACCGGAATTCGCGCAGCAGCGTGCGCAGGGCGATGTCCATCTCCATGTGCGCGTATGAGGCGCCCGGGCAGCGGTTTACGCCGCCGCCGAACGGCATCCACCGAAACGGCTTCGGGTTGACGTTGAGGAATCGGTCCGGATCGAACGTTTCCGGGTCGGGAAAGTTCGCTGCTGACTCGTGCGCAAGCTGGAAGTTGACGAACACGTGGGTGCCTTCTGGAAGAACCCACTCTCCCAAGCGAATTCGTGTCTTCGCCCGGCGTAGCGATGCTTCGATACTCGGCCGGATGCGCTGCGCTTCGTAGATCGTGGCCTGCCGCAGTGCGGAGCCGCCGGCGTCCACTTCGTCGACAAGGCGCTGCAGGGCCTGAGGATTGCGGCACAGCCGTTCCAGTATCCAGGACATCTGGTTGGCGGTGGTCTCATGACCTGCGCCGACAAGCGTCAGCAGCTCGTCGGCGATGTGGCGATCCGGAATCGGTTCGCCGTGCTCGTCGCGGGCCCGCAACAGCAGCGCGAGCACGTCGCCACGCTCCTCGAACGCCGGGTCGCGGCGGGCTTGGGCGATCAGTGAGTCGATCACGGCGTCAAAACGGCGTCGCAACCCCGCTAGCCGTCCTCCGGGACTGAAGCGACCGAAGTCACGGCCCACCACCGACGGCAGCTGGTGCAGGAAGGAGCCGACCGTCACCATGGTGGGCACGATGCTGCGAAGCTCGTCGAGAACGGCAGGGTCGTCGCCGAACATGGTGCGCAGAATCGCGTTGAGCGCCAACCGGTTCATCGACTCGGTGGTCTTGAAGGCGCGCCCCTCCGGCCAGTTCGCGGTTTCTCGCCGCACCTCCTCTTCGATGATGTGCTCGTAGGCACCCACCTGCTTACCGTGAAAAGCCGGGAGTATTACTCTGCGGCGCTCGAAATGCGCTACGCCGTTGAGGCTGAACGTCGAACCGGGACCGAATACACCGCCGAGGTTGGTCGGACGTTCGATCAGCTCGCTGCTGGTGCTGAAAATATCCTTGACCAGGGTGGGGTCGCTGACCATCACGGTGGTGCCGAAAACCGGCAACTTGACGGTGAACGCGCTGCCATAGCGCCGGCCGAGAACGGGAACCACTTCGCACAGTGCGGTCAGAAGCGCAATGCCCTGGATGATCTTCGGCATTCGCGGCCCCGGCGGTAGCCGCACCGGATCGGTTGTCGCCGTGGCCATATGGCCCCCTCTCCTGTACCGGCTACCCTAAGGCACGTCGTGCCGGTGTGTTCGACGTATGGAGTCAGCGAGGGTATCGGTGGGCTGGGGCTTCGTCTCAATCCTTGACGAAGCAATACGCCCGGTACGTGAACTCACCGTTTTGCACTGCGCGGCAGAACGCCCAGTCGGTCATGTCGCTGGCGAAGCGGGTCATGCGCCCATGGCGGCCGGTCAGCTCCGCCTTGCGGGGCAGATTTTTCTCCATGCCGCGCAGTACTTCCCTGTCGATGATCGCGCTCGAAAGCAGCCGCAGCGGGGCGTCGGCCAACGCCGTTTCCCAGTCGGCCACACCGCTACGCCGGCGGAAGTCCGCGTACAGGAAATGGCCTCCCGGGGCCAGCACTCGTGCCACCTCCGCGAGGAACCGCGGGACGTCGGGATAAAGGTGTGAGGCCTCGACATTGACCACCGCGTCGAAGGATTGGTCCGAGAAGGGCATGTCCTGGGCGTCGCCCTGCACGAAGTCGAGGCCGGCCAGGTGGTGTCGCTTCTTGCAGAAGGCGACGCCGTCCGGGTTCAAGTCGAGTCCGGTGTACGAGGCGGGCTGCAGCGTCCGGGTGAGGTATGAGGCGCCGCCGCCGTGGCCGGAGCTGACTTCCAGCACCCGTTTGCCGCTGAGATCCACTTGGGTCGCGGTGCGATGGTAGAGCTGGATGGAGTAGCGGTTGGGCTCGTCGGACTCGTCGAGCGGTATGCCCATCGGCGGGTCTTCCTCATAGCAGAAGTTGAGGAACAGCCAATCATCATTGCTGACCAGCCGGGTTTGGGCGGCGAACCGTTTCTGGGCGAACGACGTGAAGAGCAGGTGATAGACGGTCGGGTTGATCACCAAGCGGTAAACGAACGGGTTGAACACCAGGCGGTTTGTCGTGGCCATCGGGGCAGTATGGCACGAAGGCGGGACCCATCGCCGAGGCGGTCAACTGGTCGTCGCACCATTGCGGTGAG
The DNA here is from genome assembly GCA_036558625.1 of Mycobacterium sp. Taxonomy (GTDB): domain Bacteria; phylum Actinomycetota; class Actinomycetes; order Mycobacteriales; family Mycobacteriaceae; genus Mycobacterium. The sequence goes on from DATBFF010000132.1 coordinate 6,291, forward strand.
GGCATTGGAGTCCCCGGCCCGCAAACTGATTGGCCACGGCGACACGCGTTGTCCGCAGCGGTGCTTCGACAGCCGAAAACACTGACGCGCGCTGTGACAATAAGGCCGGTCGGAACTGCGACCACGCCGATTGACGCATTCGACAATAAATCAATTTCGAGTTTGCTCGTGGGACGACTATATGTGTTTGACCAGCTAGAAGCCTGATTGGGACCATTGCGGGGCGCAACGGTGCTCACGCCCGCCGAATTGATCCAGAATTTTGCCCCATCGGGATGATTTGTGATGTAGGTTCATTCCTGCCGTTCAGCACAGAGACTTGGAGGGGTTCCGCTATGCCCGCAGCCGCGCGTCACCGAGCAGCTCACCGCAAACATCATCGGAACGCGAAACGGCACGCGAAACGGCAGCGCGGATTGCAGAGTCGTCGCTCGGCCGCCCGCCCGATCGCCGCGGCAGCCAGCGCGGCGCTCGTCGGGGCCACCGTCTTGGCCGGCGCTCCCGCTGCGTCGGCGGCGGCCACGTCGCAGTCGCAGGCGCAGATCCGGTCCGTCAACGCCGACGTGAATCTCACCGGCAGTATTTTCAATGTCGGGTACAACCTGTTTGCCGACGTCGTCAACATCCCTCAGAACGAGAACAACGCGCTCAATTTTGCCGCACGGTCGCTACTGTTCAGCGGGCCATGGTTCGTCGTGAGCAACATCAACCTCTGGGGAGTGGATCCCGGGGACCCGCCCCATTTTCAGTCGGTCACCAACTTTCTGCTGCCGATTCCGGCGCTGTCCGGAATGAACACTTTTAATGATTACGCAACTGCCCAAGGCTTTGGCGGGCAGATGTGGCACTTGGCGGCGGCCCTCCTTCCCGTGAACAAACAGTGCGACGCCTACAGCTGTTCGCCGACGGTGCCGGTCAGCCCCATCACCGGCATAGGTGGACTCGACTCACTTATCTGGTACGGGCTGATTGCGACCGGAGGCCAGGAATTCCCCATCATCTACAACTGGTTCTCGGAGAAGGCTTTCGACGGAATATTGGGGATCGACCCGGTCACGGGCCGCTTTACGGGCGACGGATACACCTTTGATACCGAGCCCGGCATCACCGACCCCAGCGGACCGGTCAATGACATGTTCGGCTTCCAGGGTACGCATGTCGATCCGGTGACCGGCGAATACGTAATGCCTTGGGAAGGCACGACATTCAAATTCCAGCCGCTGTTGCCCATCAAGCAATATCTGCAGCATTTGTGGAACGACACGCCCGCGACCAATCCGATACAACTTCCGAACATCCTGCAATTGGCCCGGAACCTTCAAGCGCTCGCCGCTGCGTCTGTCATGGCGTTTGACCCCTTCACACCCGGAAGTCCGTTCTGCAAGGGTGAATGCGCCTGGATCACGAAACCTAGGGGGCCTAATGGCCTCAGTCTCGACTATCCGGATCTGATACGGCGTATCTCGAATCTCTGGCCGGGCAATCCTCTTCTCGACGGCAGCGTCGAGAACGGCGATCCCTACGATGGATGGCTGACTGCCTACGACAAAGGCGAGGCGAACATCCCGACCCAGGACCAGATTGAGCGATCCATCAAGATCCTGCAGCAACCGTTCTGGGATTTCGCCAACCCGCTTCCCCCGACGGGCAGCACGCCGGCTGGCTTCGATGTCCGCGCGACAGCGCAAGCCTGGCACGACTTCTGGGTAGCCGCGGGTTTCACCGATGTGCCTGATTGCTTTTGCCAACCGGATCCGGATCCGCAGGGCGACTGGAATTACAACACCACGCTGGCTGCGCCGGTAACGGCGGCCGCGTCCAAGGAGATGACGCCGACGGATCAGACCGATACCGGTAGCACGACTGTCGGGCAGCCCACCGGCGGCACGACGGTGGATCTGAGCAATGGCAGCGGCTCCGGTTCTGGCACCGGCACCGGCACCACCGGCACCGGAACCACCGGAACCACCGGCACCGGAACCACCGGCACCGGGACGACCAACGGCCGCCCGAAGCTGGGCGGCTGGTACCCCGGCAAGAACCTGCTGAAGCTCGGCTCGGGCAAAGGCTTGGGCTCCTCTAAGAGTTCCGGCACCGGCACCGGCTCGGGTTCGGGCAGCGGGACGTCGTCGAACACCGGCGGGACGACGCCGAACACCGGCACCGGCACGGGTTCGGGTTCGGGCAGCGGCTCGAATACGCCGGGCAGCTCGAATTCGAGCTCCGGCAGCTCGGGTTCAGGTTCGGGCTCCGGCAAGTAGCGGGCGCGCGTTCGCCTCAACGGCAATGCGTCAGTCTGAGCCCCGTCTCGGCGGCTGAGGTGACTTGAGCGTCGACGTCGACGGGCTCACGCCCGTGGAGAAGACTGCACTGCTCACGCTGTACGCGCGTGCGCTCGATAGTCGTTGTCCCCGGCCGATTCTGGGTGACAACGCTGCCGACGAGGTCGTCCGGAAGCTCACCTACGACTTCGACGCGTTGCGGGTACGGCCCAGCGTCGGATGTCCGGTCGCGCTGCGCGCCAAGATGCTCGACGAGCGCGTGCGAACGTTCACAGCTGAGCACCCAGACGCCGTCGTCGTCGACTTGGGCGCCGGACTGAGCGACGCCCTGGTGCGCAGCCGCCCACCCGCGACGGTGGACTGGTACAACGTCGATCTGCCCGCCGTCATCGCGCTGCGCGGCGAGGTGCTGCCCGCCCGCCCGCACGAGCACCCGGTGGCCGTGCGGATCGGCGATCCCGGCTGGGCCGACGCGATACCCGCTGACCGGCCCACCATGCTTGTGGCCGATGGCCTGACGGGGTTCCTCAGCGAGCCGGAGTTGGTCAATCTCTTCCAGACAGTGACCGACTGCTTCCGCAGCGGTGAGCTGGTGTTCAACGACTACGGCCGCATCGGCTGGGTCAGCCGGGCGGTGATGAAGCTGATTCCGCAGGGCACCGCGAAGGTGTTCTCCAACGCCGGGTTCGCCGATGCACGCCGCCCGGAGCAATGGAATCCGCGGTTGACGCTGGTCGAGGAGGCCAGCCTGTTCCACGCACCGGAGGTCGAGCTGTTTCCGTCGCAACTGCGCCGGTATGCCCGGCTGGCCGCGCGCGTCCCTGCGCTCGCCCGCAAGTGGCGGATCCTGCGGTACCGATTTTGAGGGCGGGAAAAACGCGACATACCCAAATCCGGTTATTCAGTTGGCAATCATTCAGGCCGCCGAAGAAACCGGACTGATCCTGATAGTTTCCCTCGGATAAGGCGCGAATTTTGCGCTGCCATTCTGAGAACACGCTAGATAAATAATTTGCTGCCGGTTAATGACCGGTCCGATAATGCCGAATACTGCGATATCCGACGCTTACTCTCGCGTCAAATAATTCAGACGCCCGCACCGGGGGTATGGGCGTGTACACACCGAAAAGTGCAGCTCAACGCCACGCTGAGCGGCCTCTCGACCGTGCACGCGCCGATCGGGAAATCTGAAAAGCTACGTCCACGCAGCGCGACAATCACGTCCGGCAAACGTTTCTCCAAATTTGCGGTTAGCGACTGTAGGGTAAGAGGCCATTGGCCGATTATTAAGAGAATTGCACGGGAGGGTGGATGGGAGGCTCGGCGGCGGACAGCTTGTGGGGCCTGGGCGCGGCGCTGCTGGCCATCGGGCTGGTGGTGCTGGCCCTCACGCGCGCGGCCAAGCGGTGGAAGCGAAACATGGACGTCGGCGATGACGCGCAGTACGTCGACACGCTGACCATGCTGTCCGAAGGTTCCGTGCGTCGGAATTTCAATCCCTATACCGACATCGCCTGGGACGCACCGGAATCCGCGGTCACCGAGAACGACCCCCGCTGGGTGTTGTCGCCGACCGATCCGCTCGGACGTCACCCGTGGTACCAAGCGCAACCGCTGCAGAAGCAGATCGCGATCGGCATGTGGCGCCAGTCCAACATCGCCAAGGTTTCTTTGCACCTAGAAAGCCTCCTGGTCCGCGGTCTGATGCAATACCTGTTCTGCCTGCCCAATGGTTCCCCTGAATTCCGCTACTGCCTGCACGAAGCGATCGAAGAATGCAACCACACGCTGATGTTTCAGGAGATGGTGAACCGGATCGGCGTGGATGTGCCCGGCATGCCGCGGCTGCTGCGCTGGATCTTCCCGCTGACTACGCTGTCGGCGGCACCGCTGCCGGTCACGTTCTTCTTCGGGGTGCTCGCCGGCGAGGTACCGGTTGACCACATGCAGACAAGCATGTTGCGCGAGAGCACCGCGGTGCATCCGATCATGGCGAAGGTGATGGCGATCCACGTCGCCGAGGAGGCGCGCCACATCTCTTTCGCGCACGAGTACCTGCGCAAGCGTGTCCCGAACATGCTGCGGCGCAACCGGTTCTGGCTGTCGCTGTACGTGCCTGTCATCATGCGGCTGCTGGGCCAGGCGATCGTGGTGCCGCCGCGCCGCTTCTTCGGGGAGTTCGACATTCCGCGCTCGGTGCGCAAGGACGCCTTCTTCGACGCGCCCGACTGCCGCCAGGCGCGGCGCGACATGTTCTGCGAAATTCGGATGCTGTGCCACGAGCTGGGGTTGATGAACCCCGCGGCGTTGATGATGTGGCGGATCTGCAAGATCGACGGCCGCCCGTGCCGGTATCGCAACGAGCCGCAGCGCGGGCACTCGGCAGCCTCGTCGATGCAGCAGCAAACGTAGCCCGGCCGCCCAGATTGGTGGCGCCCGACCCCGGTCCATTAGCGTGTGGCCCATGACCAAGCTTGATGTCGCCGGCCCGGCGGCTCCGACGACCGAGAACCGGCTGATCGCTGACGTCCGCAACGGGATCGACTACAAGGTGGCCGACCTGTCGCTGGCCGAGTTCGGCCGCAAGGAGATCCGGCTGGCCGAACACGAGATGCCGGGATTGATGGCGCTGCGCCGGGAGTACGCGGAGGTGCTGCCGCTGAAGGGTGCGCGGATCTCGGGGTCGCTGCACATGACCGTGCAGACGGCCGTGCTGATCGAGACGCTCGTGACGCTGGGCGCCGAGGTTCGCTGGGCGTCGTGCAACATCTTCTCCACCCAGGACCACGCCGCCGCGGCCGTCGTGGTCGGCCCGCACGGCACAACGGAGGAGCCCCAGGGCACCCCGGTGTTCGCGTGGAAGGGCGAGACTCTCGAGGAGTATTGGTGGGCGGCCGAGCAGATGCTGACCTGGCCGGAGGGAGACGAAGCGAAGCGGAGCTCGACCCACGGATCGGGCCTGGCGAACATGATTCTTGACGACGGCGGGGACGCCACGATGCTGGTGCTGCGCGGCGCGCAGTACGAGAAGGCTGGCGTGGTGCCGCCCGCCGAGGACGACGACTCCGCCGAGTGGAAGGTCTTTTTGTCGTTGCTGCGTGAGCGCTTCGAGACGGACAAGACCAAGTGGACCAGGATCGCCGAGTCGGTCAAGGGGGTCACCGAGGAGACCACGACCGGCGTGCTGCGGCTGTATCAGTTCGCGGCTTCGGGTGAGCTCGCGTTCCCGGCGATCAACGTCAACGACTCGGTGACGAAGTCCAAGTTCGACAACAAATACGGCACCCGGCACTCGCTGATCGACGGGATCAACCGCGGCACCGACGTGCTGATCGGCGGAAA
>DATBFF010000133.1:0-12383 GCA_036558625.1 Mycobacterium sp.
GCCAGCCATCCCGGTGGAAGATGCCGGCAGCGAGCACGAGGCGGCGTACCAAGTCGGGCCGACGCAACGCCACCGTGAGAGCGACGACCGCGCCGTCGCTGACGCCGAGCAGAAGCACTGGCGTACCCACGACCTCGTCGATGAACCCGATCGTGTCGGCGGCCATCCGTTCGTAGCTCAGCGGTCCAGACACATCGGCGGTGCGGCCGTGGCCGCGCTGCTCGGGTGTGTATACGTGGAACCGATCGACGAACGCAGCGACTTGCGGTGCCAACGCGCGTGAGTCGACGCCGGCCCCTCCGGGATGCAGCAAAACGAGCGGGTCACCGGCGCCGAGGTCGGCGTACCAAATGCCGTCCTCGGTGAACTGTTCAGCCATTTCTCCACTCCATCTGCGGGCGCTGGTGCTCCGTTGAAACGTAATGCGCCCGCCGTCGTCAGAGAGCCAAAGCCGGTACGGCCGCCTCGGCATCACACCCGCCGCGGGTACCCGCCGTCACGCGATCCCCGCACCACCACGCGTGCGATCCACGCGGCGGCCTGCCCAGGCAATCGTCCGCTAATCCGCACGTACCAACCGATAGCGCTGCGACGGAACCAGGCGCCGGACCTCACGCGGCTAGCCATTCGACGTGCCTCGCTGCCATACTAGCCAGCAGAAATGCTCGTGAAATGTTTCACAAGTCGACAATTTGCTGGGATGCCGGTCGCGCCGGTCGCACGCGCGCGATCTGTATCGGCGGACGACGCCGCGGCGGTCGTCGCCGCGTACACGCTTATCTGGAGGCCCTATGACGGTGGTGCGGGCACCGAGCGTCAAAGACGTTGCACGTCGGGCCGGCGTGTCTCTCGGCACTGTGTCCAACGTGTTGAACCGACCCGAAACGGTGCGTGTATCAACGCGAAGCAAGGTCGAGCAGGCGATTGCGGAGCTGGGCTTCGTGCGCAGCGAACCGGCTCGTACGTTGCGCGCCGGCAGCAGCCGGATGATCGCCTACCTCGCGTTGGACCTCGCGAATCCATTCTTCGCAGACATTGGCCGCGGCATTGAAGAGGTCGCGCGCGAGAACCAACTTGGGCTGTTCCTGTGCTCGAGCAATAACGAGGAAGCGCGGGAGGTCGAATACCTCAGCCTCATCATGCAGCAACGCCTTCACGGCCTGCTGGTGACCGCGATCGACTACGAAAGCGAAACGCTGCACAAGCTTCTCAAGCGCGGTCTGCCGGTGGTATTCGTCGACCGGACGCCGGGCACGCTGCGACACCGCTGTTCGGTCGGCGTGGACGACATCGAGGGTGGCGATCTCGCAGTAAGTCACCTCATCGACAACGGACATCGAGCGGTCGCGTTCGTCGGCGGCCCGATTGCCATCCCCCAGGTCACCGACCGGCTCGCCGGCAGCCGACAAGCAATCGAAACGGCCGGTCTCGAAGCGGACGTGTTGACAGTGTTCGAGACCACCGCACTCAACGTGGCGGAGGGTCGGCGCGCGGGTGCGCGGCTGCTCGGTCAGCCGAAGCGGCGTCGGCCAACCGCGGTGTTTTGCGCGAACGACTTGCTGGCGCTCGGCGTCCTGCAGGAGATGACGTTGCAAGGAATCTCGGTGCCGGAGGAGGTCGCGATCGTCGGCTACGACGACATCGAGTTCGCTGCCGCGGCAGCGATACCGCTGACGTCGGTGCGGCAACCGCGACATCTGCTCGGCAAGGCGGCCGCCGAGTTGCTGATTGAGGAGGCGTTGCTCGGGTCGACGCACGAACATCGCCAGGTGCAGTACACACCAGAGCTAATCGTGCGCGCGTCGTCACGCCGCAGGTCGCGACGCGTGAGCTAGGCGTACGCGCGCTGACCGTCGTGTAACGACCTGTGGGTCAATTTGCATCGCCCTATTGACGTACCGGAGGCGTGCTCCTAGGTTTCCTGCAACACGCGTGAAACGATTCACTTCTGCTGGGATTTGATCACAGCTCCTGCAGCCCCACCCCTACTTCTCGGACTCGCCGTTCCGCGACACGACAGGAGACACGTATGAGGCCAGCATCCAAGTTCTCGCTGCGCCGGCTGACCGCCGTCGCCGCGCTGGTCCCGCTCGCGCTCGTCGCGCTCAGCCTCGCTGCTTGCTCATCGAGCGGTAACAGCGCAAGCGCAAACGGCCCGGTAACCATTACGTTGATGGCCGGTGGCAACGATCCCGCGGCCACGAAATTCGCGAAGGACATGGCCGCTGCGTTCCACCAGGCGAACCCCACGATCACGGTCAAGGTCGACACCCGTCCGGGCGGAACCGATGGCGATAACCTGGTCAAGACCCGCCTGTCGACCGGGACCATGGACGACGTGTTTCTGTACAACTCGGGATCGTTGTTCCAGGCTCTTCACCCCGACCAAACCTTGCAGCCGCTGACCGACCAACCTTGGGTGAAGGACCTGACCTCCGACTTCAAGAAGACGGTCAGCACATCGAAGGGCCTGTACGGCGCGCCGAACGGAACCACCTTCGACGGCGGCATCATGTACAACAAGAAGGTCTATGCGCAGCTCGGTCTCACGGTGCCGACGACGTGGGATCAGTTCATCAGCAATAGCGAGAAGATCAAGGCCGCCGGAATCATCCCCATCCTCGCGTCGTACGGGGACACCTGGACCAGCCAGCTCTTTGTGCTCGCCGATTTCGCGAACGTGAGTGCGCAGGACCCCAACTGGGCGACCGACTACACGGACAACAAGGCGAAATACGTGAACCCGCCGGCACTTGCCGGTTTCACGCACACCCGGCAGGTCTTCGACTTGGATCTGATGAACAAGGACTACGCATCGCTGACGAACGTGAATGCGCTCAAGCTGCTGGCCACCGGCAAGGCGGCGCAGTATCCGATGATCACCGTGGTGATCCCCAATGTCGTGCAGAGTAACCCGGACCAGGTCAACGACATCGGCTACTTCGCGATGCCGACGGACTCGGGTGACCCCCACGCGACGGTTTGGGAGTCAAACGGGACGTACATTCCGAAGTCCACGAAGGGCGCCAAGCTCGTCGCGGCCAAGAAACTCGTCGCCTTCATCAACTCGCCGGCCGGTTGCGATATCCAGAACTCGGCTGGTATTCCGTCGGGTCCGTACGCGATCAGCTCGTGCACGGTTCCGAGCAATGCACCGGCGCTGGTCGCCGATGAGCTGAAGTATCAAACCGATGGAAAGACCGGCCTGGCGCTCGAGTTCATCTCGCCGATCAAGGGACCGAACCTCGAGAAGATCCTCGTACAGGTCGGCTCCGGCATCAGCAGCGCGCAGCAGGGCGCTCAACTTTACGACCAGGACGTGAAGGCCCAGGCCCAGCAGCTCGGACTCCCGGGCTGGTAGAAGGCGGCCGGACGTTGTGCCCGAAGGGCAAGGCGTCCGAACATGGGGTCGATGACCACCGGCCATCGACCCCATGTGTCGCATCTGTCCAGTGAACCGGATGAGGAGCAAATCGTGTCGACGACCAAGACCGCGACCCCAATTCGGGCGGCTGACGTCATCACCGAGCCTCATGTGCCGAAGAAGCGGCGCCCGATCAAGTCGTACTACCCGAGGTCGTTCTATATCCCGACGATCGTGCTGTACGTCGTGTTCTTCGCCGTTCCCTCGGTCGCGTCGTTCTACTTCGCACTGACGAGATGGTCGCTGTTCGACTCGCACTTCATCGGGTTCGACAACTTCGTCGAGTTCTTCCAGAATCCGCAGCTCTACACCAGCTTCATCCACACCCTGCTCTACGGCGTCATCACCTCGGGCGCAAAGGTCATCATCGGGTTCTTCCTGGCGGTGCTCCTTACCAGCCCAGTCGTCGGTCGCGGCTACCTCCGAGCAGTCGTGTTCTTTCCGGTCCTGGTTTCGACGATCGGTGTCGGGTTCATGTTCAAGTCGCTGCTCGACCCGTTCCATGGCATGGTCAACGCCGTTCTCGGGTTCTTCGGGCTGCCGCAACCGGGCTGGTTCACCGATCCACACCTCGCCATCTACACGATCGCGGCCGTCGACGTCTGGAAGGGCGTCGGCATTGCGACGCTCATCTTCATGGCCGGCATTGTCGCAATTCCGAACGAGTACTTCGAGTCGGCGAAGATTGACGGCGCCGGCTCATGGAAGATCTTGCGCGAGATTACGATCCCGCTCTCGAGAGGGCCGACGGCTACCGTCATCATCCTCTCGTTGATCGGCGGGCTCCGATCCTTCGACATCATCTGGGCCACCACGGGCGGCGGACCCGGCTTCACGAGCGACGTGATCGCATCCGTGATCTACAAGGAATACCAGGCCGGCTTCTACGGGCTGTCGGCCGCTGGAAACGTAATCCTGTTCCTCGTCGTCACAGTGATCATGGTTCCGCTGGCGTACGTGCTCAATCGAAGGCAGGTGGAACTGTGACCGGTGTACGCGTCCGTGCCTGGGTAGTTGGCATCATCTCGATCCTCGTATCCGTCGTCGTCTTCCTGGTGCCATTTGTGTTTGTGGTTCTCCAGGCGTCGAAGGATCCGGCCGATGCGTCGACTCTCGCATTCTCGTGGCCGGCGCACTGGCAGTTCTTCGCGAATCTGCGCGCCGTGCTCCAGACGAACGACGGAATCATCTGGCGCGCCTTCTTCGACAGCGCGGTCCTGACCGTCACCTCAGTCACGATCACCGTCGTTCTCGCGGCGATGGCCGGCTACGTGCTTGCGCGACGCAAGAGCAAGTGGAACGCCGTCGTCAACTTTTTCGTGCTCGCAGGATTGATCGTGCCACCCGCGGTGGTGCCGACCATCTGGGTGCTTCAGCGCCTCCACCTCTTCGGGACGTTGTCGGGAATGATCCTGATCGAGGCCACCTTCGGGCTGTCCTTCTCGATCCTGCTGTTCCGCGCCTTCGTCGGAAACATTCCTCGTGAGCTCGACGAGGCGGCGGTGCTCGACGGCGCGGGCCCGTTCCGGCTGTTCTTCCGGGTTGTCTTGCCCTTGTTGCGACCCGTGGTTGTGACGGTGGTTGTGGTCCAAGCGGTGTTCGTCTTCAACGACTTCGCCGGCCCGCTCTACTTCCTCCCGGGCAACGAGCACGCGACGGTACAGCTCACCCTGTTCACCTTCCAGGGACAGAACATCAGCTTCTACAACCTGCTGTTCATGGACATCCTGCTGATCACGATCCCACCCCTCATCGCCTACGTCTTCTCCAACCGGCAGATCGTCGCAGGGCTCACGAGCGGCGCCATCAAGGGCTGACACGGCTGAATGAAAGTGAGCACACATATGTCTGACCGGTCCGCCGCCGTCGAAGTCCTGACGCGGCAGCGCATCGAGCTTCCGTCCTGGGCGTTCGGCAACTCCGGAACCCGGTTCAAGGTCTTCGCCCAGCCGGGAGTGCCACGTGACCCGTTCGAAAAGATCGCGGACGCCGCGCAGGTGCACCGATTCACCGGGATCGCGCCGACGATCGCACTCCACATCCCGTGGGACAAGGTCGACGACTACGCGGATCTCGCCGCGACCGCGAAGGACCAGGGCATCGAGCTTGGCACCATCAACGCGAACGTCTTCCAGGACGACGACTACAAGCTCGGCAGCCTGACCAACCCCGACCCACGGATCCGCCGCAAGGCGCTGAAGCATCTCTACGAGTGCGTCGACATCATGGACGAGACCGGCTCACGCGACTTGAAGCTGTGGTTCTCGGACGGCACGAACTATCCCGGCCAGGACAGCATCCGTGCCCGTCAGGACCGGTTGGCCGAGGGTTTGGCCGCGATCTACGGTCGGCTCGGCGAACAGCAGCGCCTGATTCTCGAGTACAAGTTGTTCGAGCCGGCGTTCTACACCACGGACGTCCCGGATTGGGGTACGTCGTTCGCGCACTGCCTGCAACTCGGCGACCGTGCGAAGGTGTGCGTCGACACCGGTCATCACGCGCCCGGTACGAACATCGAGTTCATCGTCGCCTTCCTGCTGCGTGCCGGGAAGCTGGGCGCGTTCGACTTCAACTCGCGCTTCTACGCCGACGACGATCTCATGGTCGGCGCGGCCGACCCGTTCCAGTTGTTCCGCATCCTGTTCGAGGTGCGGCTTGGCAACGGGTTCGCGGAGGACAGCGATATCGCCTTCATGCTCGACCAATGCCATAACATCGAGCCGAAGATTCCGGCTCAGATCCGGTCCGTGATGAACGTGCAGGAGGCGACCGCGAAGGCGCTGCTCGTCGATCTCGACGCGCTCACCGCGGCACAGGCGGCAGGTGACGTGCTCGCGGCGAACGCGGTCCTGATGGACGCCTACAACACAGATGTCCGGCCGCTGCTCGCACAGTTACGCTCGGAACAAGGTCTCGATCCGGATCCGATGCGGGCGTACGCCGAGTCGGGGTACGCAGAGCGCATCATCGCCGAACGCGTGGGCGGGCAGCAGGCAGGCTGGGGAGCATGACCGAGGTTGTCGCGGATCTGATCGCACGCTCCAATCGGCTCGGCGCCGACCCGCGCAACACGAACTACGCCGGCGGCAACACATCGGCGAAGGGTACCGACATCGACCCCGCCACCGGGAAGTCGGTAGAACTGTTGTGGGTCAAGGGCTCCGGCGGTGACCTGGGTACGCTGACCGCTGCCGGACTCGCGGTGCTGCGGCTCGATCGCGTTCGCGCGCTGGTCGACGTCTATCCCGGTGTCGCGCGCGAGGACGAAATGGTGGCCGCGTTCGACTACTGCTTGCACGGCAAGGGTGGCGCGGCACCATCGATCGACACCGCGATGCACGGGCTCGTGGACCAGCCGTACGTCGACCACCTGCACCCGGATTCGGGGATCGCGCTCGCCACGGCGGCCGATGGTGAGCGGCTCACCCGGGAGTGCTTCGGCGATCGCGTGCAGTGGGTGCCGTGGCGGCGTCCCGGCTTCCAACTCGGGCTGGACATCGCTGCCATCGCGCGAGAGAACCCCGGCGCGATCGGCTGTGTGCTCGGTGGACATGGCATCACCGCATGGGGATCAACGAGCGACGAGTGCGAGGCGCACTCGCTGGAGATCATCCGTACCGCCGAGGCATTCATCGCCGCGCGCGGCAAGGCGGAACCGTTCGGCGATGCCGTACACACGACGTTGCCTGCCGCAGCGCGCCGGGCACGGGCCGCGGCGCTGTTTCCGGTGCTGCGCGGCTTGGCGTCGACCGACCGGCCGCAGGTCGGGCACTTCACCGACTGCGACGCGGTGCTGGATTTCGTCTCGCGCCGTGAGCACCCGCGACTAGCCGCGCTCGGGACGTCATGCCCGGATCACTTCCTGCGGACGAAGGTCCGGCCGATGGTGCTCGACCTGCCCGCGTCGACGCCGATCGAGGACACCATCTCGCGGCTACGGGAGCTGCACGCCGCATACCGGGGTGATTACGCCGCCTACTACAATCGCTACGCCGACGCGGAATCGCCGCCGATGCGTGGCGCCGACCCAGCGATCGTGCTCGTCCCCGGCGTCGGGATGTTCAGCTTTGGCAAGGACAAGCAGACGGCGCGAGTGGCGGCCGAGTTCTACGTCAACGCGATCAACGCCATGCGCGCCGCCGAAGCCATCTCGAGCTACGCGCCGATCGACGAGTCGGAGAAGTTCCGCATCGAATACTGGTCGCTCGAAGAAGCCAAGCTTGCGCGCCTGCCGAAGCCGAAACCGCTCGCGACCCGGATCGCGCTGGTGACCGGCGGCGGGTCGGGCATCGGGCGCGCCGTCGCCCACCGCCTCGCCGCCGAGGGTGCCTGCGTCGTGGTCGCCGATCGGGATGCGGAGGCGGCGCAATCCGTCGCCAAGGAATTGGGCACGGCCGACGTCGCCGTTGCGGTCGCTGTCGACATCACGGAGGAAGACCAGATCGAGGCGGCGCTGCACGACGGCGTGATGGCCTTCGGCGGCATCGATCTCGTCGTGAACAACGCCGGGCTGTCGATCTCCAAGCCGCTGCTCGAAACGACCGCCGCGGACTGGGATCTGCAGCACGACGTGATGGCCCGCGGGTCGTTCTTGGTGAGCCGCGAGGCGGCCCGAGTCATGCAGGCGCAAGGCATCGGTGGCGACATCGTTTACATCGCGTCCAAGAACAGCGTGTTCGCCGGACCCAACAACATCGCGTACGCCGCGACGAAGGCCGACCAGGCGCATCAAGTGCGACTGCTCGCGGCGGAACTCGGCGCCTTCGGCGTCCGGGTCAACGGCGTCAACCCCGATGGTGTGGTACGCGGCTCCGGCATCTTCGCCGGTGGCTGGGGTGCCCAACGCGCCGCGGTCTACGGGGTGCCCGAGGAGGAACTCGGCGCGTTCTACGCCCAGCGCACCTTGCTCAAGCGCGAGGTGCTGCCGGAACACGTGGCGGCCGCGGTGTTTGCGTTGACCGGCGGCGACCTGTCGCTGACCACCGGTCTCCATATCCCGGTCGACGCCGGCGTGGCCGCGGCGTTTCTGCGCTGATGGCCCGCTTCGCAGCAGTCGACCTCGGTGCGTCGTCGGGACGCGTGATGCTCGCCGACATCGAAGCAGACAAGGTCGCGCTCCGCGAGATGCACCGCTTCCCGAATCGGCCGATCACCGTGCACGGAACACTTCAGTGGGACGTGCTTGCGTTGTGGGCCGGCGTACTCGATGGGTTGCGCCACGCGGGCGCGGATGGACCGATCGACGGCGTCGGCGTCGACTCCTGGGCGATCGATTACGCGCTGCTGGACTCGGACGGTCGGCTGCTCGGCAACCCGACTCACTACCGCGACCGGCGCACCGACGGCATCGCCGAGCAAGTCGGCGAAATCATGTCGATGGAGAAGCTCTACGCCCACACAGGTGTGCAGATCCTTCCGTTCAACACGGTCTTCCAGCTCGTGGCGGCTCGGGAGTCGGTGGCCATGCGCGCCGCGGCACAACTGCTGCTCGTCCCGGACTTGTTCAACTACTGGCTGTCCGGGTACGCCGGCGCCGAGCTGACCGACGCTTCGACGACCGGGCTGTTGGACGTCCGTACCCGGGCGTGGAGCACCGACGTGTGCACAACGCTTGACTTGCGCGCGGACCTTCTCGCGCCACTCGTCGAGCCGGGAACACCGCTCGGCCCGCTGACCCCGAAGGTCGCCGCTGATACCGGAATGCGCCACGGAATGGTCTTTGCAGTCGGGTCACACGACACCGCATCCGCTGTGTTGGGCGTACCGGCGCGGAACGACCGGTTCGCGTACATCTCGTGCGGCACCTGGTCGCTCGTCGGCGTCGAGGTTGATGCGCCGGTCATCTCCGAGGATGCCTGGGTCGCAAACTTCAGCAATGAACTCGGCGTCGACGGCACCGTCCGGTTCCTGCGCAACGTGATGGGACTGTGGTTGCTGCAGGAGTCGATCCGCACCTGGGAGCGTGACGGTGAGCGGATCCGGCTGGATCGTTTGCTGGCCGAGGCCGAACAGGTGCCGCCGCGCCGCTTCCTGATCGACCCGGACCGGCCAGAGTTCCTGCCGCCCGGCGACATGCCCTCGCGCATCCGCGCGGAATGCCTGCGCATCGGCCGGCCGGAACCGCAGACACCGGCCGAGATCACGCGCTGCATCCTGGACAGCTTGGCAGACGCCTACCGGCGGGCGGTGGCTGAGGCGGTCCGTCTGACCGGCGTGGCTGCCGAAGTCGTCCACCTCGTTGGCGGCGGCGCAAACAACGCGCTGCTGTGCCAGCTGACGGCCGACGCATGCGCGTTGCCAGTGATCGCCGGTCCGGTCGAAGCGACCGCGTACGGCAATGTCCTCGTCCAAGCTCGCGCCGCCGGCGCTGTCACCGGCGACCGCTACCGCTTGCGCGAGCTGCTCCATCCCATCGACACGACGACGTACGGAGCGCGGCAATGACCCACGAGTTCAGCGCGTCCATGATCTCGCCCAACGATGACTTCTCCGGTGCACCGCTGTTGCGGCGCGAGGTATCGCTCGAAGCCGGCCACGGCACCGTTGCCAACGCAACGTTGTTCGCGACCTCGCTCGGCGTCTTCGAGGCATTTCTCGGTGGCCAGCCGTGCAGCGACGAGGTTCTCAGCCCTGGCTGGTCGAGTTACGAGTGGCGATTGCGCTACCGCGACTACGACGTCACACATCTGCTTCGCGCCTCGACGGTGCTGGGGTTTGCGCTCGGCAACGGCTGGTTCCGCGGCCGGCTCGGCTTCCTGGGTAGCCGCGCGGTCTACGGCGATGAACTTGGGCTACTCGCCGAACTGCGGATCACGTACAGCGATGGTTACGTACAAACCGTTGGTACGGACGAATCCTGGCAAGCGGGTCCGTCCGCCGTCACGGTCAACGATCTCTACGACGGTCAGACGATCGATGCTCGGCTGCACAACGACACCTGGTTGCATCCGGGCGCGGATACGTCGGGCTGGACCGGCGTGCACACGCTGGCGTACGACAAGCAGCGTCTGACTCCGTACGTCGGGCCGGTGATCCGTCGGCAGGAGGTGGTCCGACCCGTGGCGGTGTCGACCTCGCCGTCCGGCCGGACGCTGGTAGACTTCGGGCAGAACCTGGTCGGCTGGGTACGGTGCACCGTCGAAGGCGACGCGGGCACCGTGATTACCGTCCGGCACGCCGAAGTGCTCGACGGCGGCGAACTTGGTACCCGTCCGTTGCGTACGGCGAAGGCCACCGACCGATTCGTACTCAGCGGCGCGGTGGACACCTTCGAGCCGACCAAGACGTTCCACGGCTTCCGTTACATCGAGGTTGACGGTTGGCCCGGCGACCTCACCACCGATTCGCTCGAAGCCGTCGTCGTGCACTCCGACCTCGATCGGACCGGCGAATTCGAGTGCTCCGACAACCTGCTCAACCAGTTGCACCGCAACGTGGTGTGGGGACTGCGTGGCAACTTCCTCGACGTACCAACGGATTGCCCGCAGCGCGACGAACGGTTGGGCTGGACGGGCGACATTGCGGTGTTCGCACCGACCGCGGCCTTCCTCTACGACGTGGCCGGGTTCTTGGGCAACTGGCTGCTTGACCTCGATGCCGAACAGGCGGCGGCCAACGGACGGATCCCGTTCGTGATCCCGGACCCGCTCAAATACGCCAACCCGCCAGAGGAACTGCGAGCCAGCGAAACGCCGGCGTTGTGGGGCGATGCGGCGGCGTGGGTGCCGTGGGCGCTGTGGCAGGCGTACGGCGACGTGGATGCGTTGCGGCGACAGTATTCCGCGATGGTGGCACACGCTCGGCACGTCGAGAAGTTGCTGTCCACAAACGACTTGTGGGACACCGGGTTCCAGTTCGGCGACTGGCTCGACCCGCAGGCACCACCCGACAACCCGTTCCAGGCCAAGGCGGACCATGGCGTTGTCGCGACCGCGTGCTACTTCCGTACCCTCGGGATCGTCGCGGACGCGGCCCGGCTGCTCGGTCACGACGCCGATGCCGCCGAGTTCACCGCGTTGCGCGACCGGGTCGGGCACGCATTCCGAGAGCATTACGTCTCCGCCGACGGCAAGGTCAGCAGCGACTGCCCAACCGTGTACGCGCTGGCCATCGTGTTCGACTTGCTTCCGGATGACTTGCGTACGAAGGCAGGCGACCGCCTTGCGGAACTGGCCGCCGCGAACGATTACCGCATCGGCACCGGATTTGCGGGTACGCCGTTCGTGCTCGACGCGCTTGCCACCACGGGTCACGTGGACACCGCGTACCGGCTCCTGCTCGAGAAGGGCTGCCCCAGCTGGCTCTATCCGGTGACCATGGGCGCGACCACGGTTTGGGAGCGCTGGGACTCGATGCTCCCGGACGGCACGATCAACCCGGGGGAGATGACCAGCTTCAACCACTACGCGCTCGGTGCCGTCGCGGACTGGATGCACCGCATCATTGGCGGCATCGCACCGCTCGAACCGGGCTACCGACGCGTGCTTGTCGCTCCGCGACCCGGCGGCGACCTCACCTGGGCGCGTGCCTCGCTGCAGACACACCGTGGACGAGTCGCTGTGCAGTGGCAGCAAGACGAGGCGGGCTTGCATGTCTCGATCGACGTCCCGGACGGCGTGACCGCTGTGGTACGGCTGGCTGGCGCAGAGGAGATGGAGTTCGGAGGCGGCCGACACACCATCGACGGCTGACGTCGCGTCCTGAGCTTGCGACCGGGCGCCCGTCTGGAGCGGGCGCCCGTGGGTGCCACGTGCGGAAGCTAGCGCATGAAGTCTGCGATGTAGTGCTGGACAATGGACTCAAGGTTTGCGTCAGTTTTGAGGCCGAGCTTCAGCGCCCGGTCGAACGTGGACGCTTGAGGCCAGCTGGCAAAGATTCGACTGACGAGTTCGTCGTGTTCATGTCGGATGAAGCGCGTGATGCGCTCACCCGCTACCTCACACAACGTTGCGGTCATTTC
>DATBFF010000134.1:0-17287 GCA_036558625.1 Mycobacterium sp.
AAGCGGAAATCATTTGCCGCACAACCTTATTGGGGACGCCCGGTAACCGGCTGGGGGTCCGTGCGGCCGCGACTGTTCATTGCCGGGCTGGCCCCTGCGGCCCACGGCGGCGACCGCACCGGGCGGGTGTTCACCGGCGACCGCTCCGGCGAGATGCTGTACGCGGCGTTGCACCGCGCGGGCCTGGCCAACTCGCCGTTGTCCGTTGACGCAGCCGACGGCCTTGCGCTCGTCCAAACCCGGATCGCGGCCGCCGTGCGCTGTGCACCGCCGGCCAACAAACCGACACCGGCCGAACAGCAGACGTGTGTGCCATGGCTCGACGCGGAGTGGCGGCTGGTCGGCGAACACGTGAAGGTGATCGTCGCCCTCGGGGGTTTCGCGTGGCGCGCGGCGTTGCGGATGGTGCGGGCCGGCGGCGGCACCGTCGGGTCGCCGGCGCCGAAGTTCGGCCATGACGCAGCCGCCACGCTGTCCACCCCGGCCGGCGACGTACTGCTCCTCGGGTGCTATCACCCCAGCCAGCAGAACACGTTCACCGGCAAGCTGACCGCCGCCATGCTCGACGACGTATTTGCACGGGCGGCAAGGCAAGCGGGAATCGGATGACCAGTGTGCTCATCTCCGGTGCCAGCGTTGCCGGTACGACATTGGCGTATTGGCTTGCGCGGTACGGCTTTGGCGTCACGGTCGTGGAGCGAAACGACGGCCTGCGGCCGGGAGGCCAGGCGATCGACGTGCGCGGGCCCGCGCTCGGTGTGATCGAGCGAATGGGTTTGCTCGATGCCGTCGCTGCGCGCAAGACCGCGATTCGCGGCATGTCGGTTGTCGACGCCAGCGGCACCGAGCTCATCCGGAACACCGAATGGACCGCCACCGGCGGGACCATCGGCAATCCCGACATAGAGATCCTGCGCGACGACCTCGTCGAGCTGTTGTACGCCGGCGCGAACGCGCCGGAGTACGTGTTCGGCGACAGCATCACCGCTTTGGACCAACGCGGCGAATCGGTGCTGGTTGCCTTCGAAAGCGGCCAACCCCGCGCGTTCGACATCGTGATCGGTGCCGACGGAGTGCACTCGAATGTTCGCCGTATCGCATTCGGCCCGGAGGCGGAGTTCATCAAGCGGCTCGGGCGTTACGTCGCGATCTGCAGCGTGCCGAACTTTCTCGGGCTGGACTACTGGCAGACCTGGTACCGCGACGACGCAACGCAGACCGGGGCAGGTGTCTGCAGCGCCAGGGACAACAGCTAGGCCAGGGCGTTCCTCGGGTTCGCCGACGACGATCTCGTGATCGACTACCGCGACCTCGACGCGCAGCGCGCGGAAGTGCAACGCCGCTTCGGGGCAGCGGGATGGGTGGTGCCCCGGCTTGTCTCGGCGATGGTCGAGGCGCCCGACTTCTATTTCGACGAGATGGCGCAGATCGTGATGGACCGGTGGTCCCGCGGACGGGTCGGGCTGGTCGGGGATGCCGGGTACTGCCCCTCGCCGATGTCGGGCCAAGGCACGAGCGTCGCGTTGATCGGCGCCTACGTCCTGGCCGGGGAGCTCGCCGACGCCGGCGGCGACCATGCCCGGGCGTTTGCGAACTACGAGACGCGGTTGCGCGACTACGTGCGTGACAACCAGTCGCTGGCGTTCGACGAGGACACCGGCGACCCGCCCATCCCTATCGAGGTCCGCGAGCGGATCGTGAACTCGATAACGCTTCCGGACTATCCACACCCTGACGAACGTTGAGGTGAACATGCGGTTGTCGGTGCTCGATCTGGTCCCCGTACGCAGCGATCAGTCCACGCCCGACGCGCTGGCCGCGTCGCTGCGGCTGGCCCAGACCGCCGACCGGCTCGGCTACACGCGGTACTGGGTTGCCGAGCACCACAACATGCCGTCGGTGGCCGCCACCAGCCCGCCGGTGCTGATCGCGCTGCTGGGCGCACAGACCTCGCGGTTGCGCCTCGGATCCGGCGGCGTGATGCTGCCCAACCATGCGCCGCTGGCGGTGGCCGAGCAGTTCGCGCTGCTGGAAGCCGCCTTCCCCGGCCGCATCGACCTCGGCATCGGCCGTGCGCCCGGCTCCGACCCGGTGGCGTCGTTCGTCCTGCGTAACTCCGCCGGCCGAGACGATTCCGACATCGACAACTTCCCGCAGTACCTCGACCACGTCGTCGCGCTGATGAGCGCGCACGGTGCGCAGGTGGCGATCCCGCGGCAGACCTACATCCTCAAAGCCACCCCGGCTGCGCAGACCGAGCCGCGGCTGTGGCTGCTCGGCTCGTCGATGTACTCCGCGCAGCTGGCTGCGGCCAAAGGTCTGCCGTACGTGTTCGCTCACCACTTCACCGGGAAGGGCACCGAGGAGGCCCTGCGGCTCTACCGCAGCGAATTCGTGTCCAGCGACCGGGCGCCAGAGCCGGTCACGTTCTTGACTGTCAACGCCGTGGTCGCCCCGACGCGCGAGCAGGCCGAGGCGCTGTTGCTGCCCAACTTGCAGATGCTCGCCAGGCTGCGGACCGGTCAACCACTCGGTCCGCTTGACGTCGTCGAGGACGCCGAGGCGGCAATCCTCGCCCCGCACGAGCACGCAATCGTCGACGCCGGGCTGCATCGGGCAGTCGTCGGCGCTCCACCGGAAGCTGCCGACCAGATTCGCGCGCTCGCGCGACGGTTCGACGTCGACGAAGTGATGGTCAATCCGGTCGCTTCGGCATGGCGCGACACCGACCCGGCCACGGCTCCCGGGCGTGAAACCACGCTGGAGTTATTGGCGAAGGAACTGCTTTAGGTCCCGGGGGTCAGCTCGAAGATGGGGATCGGCCGAGACGTCTTGCGCTGATAGGCCTTGTATCGGTCGGCGTTGTTCTTGTTGACGAGTTCCCACATCCGTTGGTAGTCGGAATCCTCGGGCGTCACTCTGCGGGCGGTGACGCCGAAACGCTTTGGCCCGACGTTGATTTCCGCGTCCGGATGGGCCCGCAGATTGTGATACCAGGCCGGATTGCGGTCCGACCCTCCCATGGACGCGACGATCAGGTACCCGTCGCCGTCGCGAGCATATGTCAACGAGTTCGTCCGCGGCTGACCCGTCTTGGCGCCCACGGTGTGCAGCAGCAGCATTGGCGCCAGCCCGGGAACCTTGTGCCCGATCCGGCCGTCGGACCTCTGGTAGAGCTGGTCGTGCAGGTGCAGCAGCTGCGCACCGACGTTCTGTTCTAACCACTGCGCAATGTTCATGACTCCGTCCTACTGCTCGGCATCGATCCGCGCCAGTGCGTCGCGCAGTATGCGCCCGGTCTCGTCGCGGTCAGGGTCGCGGCGTAGCAGCATGCCCTTCGCGAACGACAACTTGTCACCGTCGCGTCGGGGCAGCACATGCAGGTGGATGTGAAAGACCGACTGGAATGCGGCGCGGCCGTCGTTGACGACGACGTTGTTGCCGTCGGCGCCGAGCTCCGATTTCCGCGCCGCCAGACCGATCCGTTGGCCGAGCGCCAACATGCCGGCCAGCGTCTCTGCCGGCGTGTCGGTCAAATCGACTGTGTGCCGCTTGGGAAGCACCAGGGTGTGGCCGCGAGCGAAGGGCCTGACGTCGAGGATCGCGAGGTACTCGTCATCTTCGTAGATGCGGATCGCGGGCGCAGTGCCCGCGACGATCTCACAGAACACGCATGACATGCGGCCACGGTACCGTCTCGTAGGGTTGGCCTGTGCGCACTGGTCTTCCGCCGGTCGTCGACGACAGCACGCGAGTGTTGGTGCTGGGCTCGATGCCGGGTGAGATGTCGCTGTATCGGCAGCAGTATTACGCGCATCCCCGAAATGCGTTCTGGCGCATCATGAGTGATCTCATCGGTGTCGACGTGCATGCCGACTACCGGCACCGTCTGGACGGTTTGCGCTCAGCGGGAATCGGCTTGTGGGACGTGTTGCGCATCTGCGAGCGCCCCGGCAGCCTCGACTCGGCGATAGCGCGGCAGGGCATGGAGCCCAACGACTTTGAGGCATTGTTTGAGTACTACCCCGCCATTTCGCGTGTGTTCTTCAACGGCGCCAAGGCCGAGGACCTCTTCGAGAGGCTCGTCGTGCCCGGGCTGGGCGCGCCGGTGACGCGGTCTCGGCTGCCGTCGACGAGCCCGGCCAACGCGGCAATCGGATACGACGCGAAGCTGCGGGCATGGCGGAGCGTGGTCGAGGTAGGTTGACGCGGTGGCGGAAATCGACCCTGACCTGCTCGACGGGCTCGAGGGCGACGCGCGTGCGCAACGCATGGAGTTGTTGGCTTGGTTGCTGGAGCGGGGATTCACGACCGAGCAACTCCACGGGGCATTCGCCCCGATGCTGCTGCCCGCACGGCGGGTGGTGGGCGACGACGGCGCATACGTGTCGGCGCGTGAGATCAGCGAAGAGCACCACATCGATCTGGCGCTGCTGCAGCGGATGCAGCGGGCCGTCGGCTTGACCAGTGTCGACGATCCCGACGCGCGCGTCCACATGCGTGCGGACCTCGAAGCGTGTGCGGGCGTGCAGCGGTTCATCGACGCCGGACTGGATGCAGACCAGATGGTGAGCGTGGCGCGGATGCTCGCCGACGGATTATCTCGCGCCGCGGAAGTGATGCGCTATACCGCGTTGGCAACGGTGCTACGGCCCGCTGCGACGGAACTGGAGATCGCTCAACGGTCGGAGGCGATGGTCGGCAAGTTCGCACCGATGCTGGGTCCGATGGTGAAAGAGATGCTGTTTCTTCAGCTTCGGCATCTGATGGAGACCGAAGCCGTCAATGCGACCGAGCGGGCGGCGGGCGCTGCACTCCCGGGCGCGAGGGAGGTAACGGTCGCCTTCGCCGATCTCGTCGGGTTCACCCGGCTCGGAGAGGCCGTGCCACCGGAGGCTCTCGAGCGGCTGGCAAGCCAACTCGCCGACCTCGCACGTGAGGTTGCGGTTGATCCCGTGCGATTGGTCAAGACGATCGGCGATGCCGTGATGCTGGTCAGCCCGGATGCCGTTGCGCTGCTTGAAGCCATGCTCGACCTCGTCGCCGCTGCCGAGGACACCGAGTTACCGCAGCTGTGTGTGGGTCTCGCCAGCGGGTCGGCCGTGAGCCGGGCGGGGGATTGGTATGGCAGTCCGGTCAATGTGGCGAGCAGGGTGACCAGCGTGGCACGACCGGGGGCGGTGCTGGTCGCCGAGTCGGCGCGTGACGTGATCGGCGAAAACGACCAATTCACTTGGTCATTCGCAGGCGCCCGACACCTCAAGGGCGTGCGCGGCGAAACCAAGCTGTACCGCGCCCGCCGTGCGGCGGACGCTTAACTCGTCCGGGCCGCTTTGTCTAGGTGCGGGTGGGGTTGCCTGTGGATGCACACCAAGAGTAAGGCGGCTCACCACTGCACCTGCAGCGACTGCAGGCCGTAGATGAAATGAAAGGGCCGGAAAGCCACGTCGTCGAATGGCTCGGCGAGGTGTAAACCCGGAAACCGTTGCAGCAGTGCCGGGAACGCAACGCGCATCTCCATCCTGGCCAGGGGCGCCCCCAGGCAATGGTGCACACCGTGCCCGAACGCCAAATGGCCCGTCGCATCCCGGCCGATGTCGAGTGCGTCGGGCGCATCGACGAAGTCGGGGTCGCGATTGCCCGAAGGCAAAGAGAAGAACACCAACTCGCCCCTGGGAATGCACACTCCGGCGATCTCCACATCAGAGGTCGTCCGACGCGGAATCGCGGTGTGCACCACCGACAGCCACCGCAGCAGTTCCTCGATCGCGGGTACGACGGCGGCAGGATCGTCGCGTACCGCGGCCAGCTGCTCGGGGTGGCGTAGCAACGCGAGCGCGCCCAGCCCCAGCATGTTCGCCGTCGTCTCGTGACCCGCGACCAAGAGCAAGCCAGCGATTCCGACGAGCTCGGCATCGCTGAGCTCGTCGCCGTGATCGCGCACCAGCATCCCGAGGATGTCGTCACCGGGATCGCGTCTGGCGCCGGTTACCAGCTTGCTCATGTACGAGCGTGCTTCGCGCGCCAGCTTCACGTGCTCTGACGTCGGCAACGAAAAGTCGAGCTGGCGGCCTGTGCGCCGCTGAAATTCATCGCGATCACTGATCGGGACGCCGAGAAGTTCGCAAATCACCAACGACGGTATCGGCAGCGCGAATTCCGACACCAAATCGGATGGTGGTCCGTTGCGCTCCATTTCGCCGAGCGAATCATCAACAATCTCGATGATGCGCGGCTCCAGCTGCTTCATCCGCCGCACAGTGAATTCGGACGTCAGCATGCGGCGCAGTCGCTGATGCCGGGGCGGATCGAGAGCAAGCAAATCGCCGGCCTCGGTATCCGCGACGGAAGCCGGTTGGTTGGAGAACATCTCGTGATCACCGAGAGCCATCTTGATGTCGTCGTAGCGGGTGACGAGGTAGGCCGGCGTCCCCAGTCCGCTGACGACTGCGTGGACTCCCACCGACTCGCGAATCCGGCCCAATTCCGGCGCCGGATCGAACCCGTTGCGGCGCATGTACACCGGCGGGAGGCGGTTCGCCTCGGTCATAGGTCGACGGTAACGCTCGGTGCGGCCCGATTGGATGCAGAATGTGTCGATGCGTGTGCTGCTGTCCGCGATCGGCTCGCGCGGCGACGTCCAGCCCATGGTGGCGTTGGCCCTGCATTTGCGCGAGATCGGCCACGCGGCCCGGCTGTGCGCGCCGCCTAACTTCGGCGATTGGATCCGCGGATTTGGGCTGCCGTTCGTCTCGCTCGGGGATGACTTGCGGCTCGGCCCGCGATATGTGCCGGGCGGCGCGACGACCACGGTCGCGACGCACTTCGAGACGTTGCGCGGCGCGGCTGCTGACTGCGACGTGATCGTCGGGTGCGCGGTGATGCAGACCGCCGCGCCTTCGGTCGCCGAATTGCTTGCAATCCCGTATGTCTACGCGACGTACGCACCGGTCACGCTGCCCTCGACGCATCACTGTCCGGTGCCGACGTACCCCGGGCCCGACGGAGCCGATCCCGACACCCAGTGGGACCGGGACGCGAAATGGTGGAACGACACCTGGCGGGATGGCCTCAACGCTCAGCGCGCCGCAGTCGGTTTGGCACTGATAGACGATGTCCGCCGTCACGTTCTCACCGACCGGCCGCTCCTGGCAGCCGATCCGATGCTGGCGCCGTGGCCGACGCCGGCGGAGCTCACCGTGGTGCAGACCGGTGCGTGGCTGCTGAGCGACCGCCAACCACTTCCGCCGGACGTCGTCGCGTTCCTGGACGCCGGAGACCCACCGATCTACTTCGGGTTCGGCAGCATGCGCGTCGCACGGGCGTTGGGTCCTGTGCTCATCGCCGCCGCTCGCGACATCGGGTACCGCGCGATCATCCATCGCGGCTGGGCCGATCTGTCGGCGGTCGACGATTCCTCTGACTGGCTGGCTATTGGCCAAACCAACCACCAAAGGCTGTTTGCTCGTGTGGCTGCCGTCGTGCACCACGGCGGTTCTGGTACCACGACCGCCGCGGCTCGGGCCGGCGTTCCGCAAGTGGTGGTACCGCACCATTACGACCAGTACTACTTCGCCGAGCGTGTCGTCGCGCTCGGTATCGGCGCGGGCTACGAACACGCCGAACCGGCCGCCGATTCGCTGTCGAACGCTCTCAAGAGCGTCCTCTCACCGACGGTGGCGGCTCGGGCGCGGTCGGTGGCCGCAAGTGTGCACACCGACGGCACTTCGGTGGCTGCTCGCGAGATCCTCGGTCGCGCGGCGGCTAGCTGAGGTGGTAGCCGTATGACGCTGCGACACTTACGATTTCGTTGTTGTCGAGCAGCGCCCTCATGTCGGCCGGCAATTCACGCCAGGCGCGCAGGGGAGCGGCCGTCGGGCCTTGCTTGAATGCATTGCGCACTCGCACTCCGAACACGGCAAGGTCGAACCCCGCCATGTCGAGCGCGCAATGTTGCGCGATCGCCGCGGTCCAGCGGCGAGGCTCGGCGATCAACTCCTCATAGCGGACAGTGAAGACAAGCTCGCGCAGCTCAGGCACGATGGCGCCGTCGACGAAACTTCCCGCGGCCCTGAGCCAGTTCCGTAGCGCGTCCTCGGTATGGTGACGCATCCAGCCGGGATGACGCTCCCAGTCGTCGAGGCTGCACAAGACATCACGCGGGTCGCGTACGATGACGACGACGCGAAGCTGCGGAAAGAGCATATGCAGCTGCCGAATTTCCGTCAGCCCGTACCGAACTTCTTTGAAACCCCAGATCGATTTGCCCTGCTGCAGCGCCGGCTTGGCGAACAGCGTCTCGACGAACGCCCGGCCGGCGTCGACGACGTGGCGACTCGGCGGCGTCATGTTGGCGATGAACCCCTGGTAGCCGCTCTCGGTCAGTTCCTTACGACCGACCGCTCCCTGGTGCTCCACCCAAAACGCAAGCTGCTCAACAGCTTCGAGTATCGGCCTCAGCTGGCCGTCATGCTCTCCCCAGATCATCACGCGCGGGTGCGAGCAGAGCAGACGCTGCACCAGAGTGCTGCCGCAGCGCTGGCCGCAACCCAGCACCAGCAGCGGCGTCCGCGGCGACGATGTGCTGGCCATGCTGAGTTGCTCCTACTCCCAGATCAAGATATCGGGTAATGAGGAGTCGACGCGCCGCAACGCGGTATAGCCGACACCTGCGATACCACGGAACAGGCCCAGGTTGAACCGGCCCGTTCCGGTGCTCCACCGGTAGTCGGCGGTTGACCGCGCGGTTTCGATCACCTGGTGCAGCCGCGCGAGGGCGAGCTCGCCGAGATCGTCGCGGTGCAGCATTGCCCCCGCGTCGCAAAGGAATTCGATGTGGCCGAGCGTGCCACAGCACAGCGTGTCCGTCCGGCTGGGCCATGCTCGCTGCACGCCGTCGAGCGCACGGAAAATGTCGGTCTGGCACTGCTCGCCGTAGCGTGCCGTGAGTTTGTTGATCGCGATGCGGGAAAGTCCGATTCCCGGGGCGCCGTAACACCACTTGCACGGCGGGCTCGTAGCGTCGACGCCACGCAGGTCGGCCCAGTCCCGGGACTCTGCGTCGAATGTCTGCGCCTCGAAGGCGAGGCATTCCGCTGCCGCGCCGGCGAATTCGTCACAGCCGGTGACGCAGGCCAGTGAGGCCAACGCATAAGCGAACCCAGCCGCTCCGTGGGCCATACCGTTGAGAGGGCGGCCGAATGCGGCAGACGCCCACATCCGTGAGCCGCACGGGCCGACCCGGGGCTGCGCCAGCAGATGCCTGCCGCACGCGGTCGCGCGGTCGAGGGCATCGGGGCAGCCGGTCTGCCGATAGAGGCGAAGCAGGCCCAGCACCGCCCCGGCGCTTCCTCCGAGCACGTCGAGTTGGCGGTCGGCGGCGATGACCTCGTCGGTGATCAGCTCCGCGGCGGCATGAGCGTCGGCGAGCACGTCGCCGTCGCCGGTCAGTGCGGAAATCACGGCCAGGCTGTACACGATCGATCCGAGGCCGAGCCCGCCGCCGACACCGAGCGAGCGTGCCGTGCGCGCCGAGTTGTTTCCTCGCAACGTCTTTCGCAGTGGGGCTACCGCGGCGAGGGCGAGTTCCACTGATGACGTTGTGTGCGTGACGGCGGCGTGCGCGCACAGGAACAGCGCTATGCCGCACGCCCCGTTGTACAAGTCCGGGCCGAGGACGACGAGCTGTGACATCTCGGAATCGCCGAGCCAGTCGAGTCCCAGCCACGCCGCGCTGGCTTTCTTGCGGATTGCGTGCTGTGCAAGGATTCTCGCCACCGCGTCGGCTTCATCGACGAAGTCGTCAAGGTTCGGTGCGGCGGTCAGGTCCGCGGGCAGCAGCTCGCGGGGCGCGACGCCGTTGAGTGCGCCAACGCTCTGGGCGATGACTTCGCTCTGCCAACCGATTTCGCGATCGTCGAGGCTGCGGACGCGTTGGTATGCGCGCTCGAGGCCATCACGCGACGCGCAGAAGTACGGTACGTTCAAATCGACCAGGGCGCGGCGCTCGTCGCGCAACAGCGGCCACTGCGGATCGGCGTCTTTGTCCCAGTCCGCCAGCCGCGCACCGAAATCGGCCTGCGCCGACCACACGATGCCGTCGTCCATGCTGCGATGATCCCGTAGACGCTGCAACAGCATGTAGTAGTAGCGCGTCGGCCGCAGCACCGTGCGGATCGGCAAGTCGGCGAACTCGGCGAACAGATCCTCGGGCCGGTACTGTCGCAGAAACAGCGCGTAGTCGCGAAAACCCGACATGAAGTCCTCGACATGGTCACCGAGGCGCCCGTACCGGCCATGTATATGCGGTAGATTCGACATCGCAGGAGTACCGTCCGGTGTCTTGACCGGACGCATCGCGTCGGAATTCACGTCCAGCCAAGCGAGTTTCATGCGTGGTGCGGGGTTGGAGGTCACCCCCGCGATCGTGAAGATCTTGTTCGCCGAGTCCCTTCCGTATGCCGGAAGCAGGCCGACCGTCAACGCGGAATCGACGACCACCTGCATGGCGGCTTCGTAAGCCCCGCCCTGCTGGTGCGCGAACTGTGGGGACTGCAGAAGCATTTCCAGGTCGACGGGGACGGGAAACCCACCGCACGCAATGATGTTCTCCTGGTGCATGTCGACGGCGGCCAGGCAGTGCAGCAGCGCCAGCAGCCCGCCGGCGCGGCTGAAGAACAACGGAATATCCTGAGGCTCTTCGCAACTCGAGTGCTCGATGAACTCGGCCCAGCCGTAGCCGTCGCACGCGACGACATGCGCGGCCCGAAGCTGCTGCGGCGCGCTGCGGTTGAGACGCTCTACCAATGCGCACCAGGCGGCGTCGACCCGCAGATCCTTCGGCTTGTACACCACACGCGAGCCGTCGTCGAATCCGATGATGCGTACGCTGCGGCCGAAGTTGTGGGGGTCGGAGAGATCGCCCTCGATGGTGGTCGCCTGGCCCGCGGTCACCGTCGATAGGAGATCGCGACGAATCGACGCCACATCGGCATCGAGACGGGTGACCAGTTCGCGTGACGTCTCGATCCACTGGCGGGTTAGCGACGCCATCAACCGCAACAGCACCGGCTTGTCGTCGAAGAGACGCTCGAAGCCGCTCCCCTTCATCTCCTCGACATACCGGTCATATCCGAGGCCCGTGCGCTCACGTGCTTCGCTGAATCGCGCATACAGCGCGGCCGCCGTGAGGCTTGACAGCTCGACCAAAAGGGTCCGGCGCAGACATGCCCGCGCACCGCCGCTCACGTTCCCAGCGGCACCGGGTGAAACGTCCGACCAGAGCAATCGCTCGGCTTCCTGAACCACCGGCGTCAGTAGCTGCTCGAACGCAACCGGTTTGCCATCCGCGACACTGCCGGCCGGTCGGTGCACCGCGGCGCCGACCCAGCGCGCGTCGTCGACCCACCTCGGGGTGGCTGTCACAGGGTGGTGAGGAACCGCGGCGAAGCGCCGTCGCACGGCGTCAATCGACAGGCCGTCGCGTTCGAGGCGTCGGGCAAACAGCGACCAGTCGCCGCCGGCGCACGCGGCGCACCATGCGGCCAGACGGCGAGCGGACAGCTCGCTATCACTTGCCTGATCCGGCAACTCGGGCACACGCCCGTCGCGCGAGCGCTCATCGTCGCAGCCCTCGGAAAAGAGTTCGTCGATGGTGAGGGCGCGGGCAGTCACCCGCTCGTAGAACGCCTCCATCCGCTCCTCCCCGCTCGGCCGCAGTTGATTCACAGAGAACCCACAGAGTATTCACCTACCGGGCCCTTTGCTGCTGCGCATACTGCAAAAATTGACCGCGTCGTCGATTGGAGTGGCCATGACCACAAGCTCCGATGTCCTCACCCCCGACATCTCCGATGTCGACTTGGAACTCGCCAGCGGCTTGACTGTCGTCGCGCAGGCGGGCGCCTCCAACTGGTCGACGATCCAGGTGTCGGGCTGTACCTGCATCGGCTGACGCGTCGCGCCCGCCACGGGCATCATTAGGTCATGGCGGGCAACGAAATCGATCGAGTCCGGGCGCGAAGCGCACTGGACGTAATCAAGCAGCATCCGGTGATGGTGCTGTTCGCGACCTCACCGGTGATCGTGGCCGCGGTTCTTCTCGGCTGGCTCACCCATCCGGTCTGGGGCATCCTGCTGTTCGTCGTGGCCGCCCTGGCCGGGACCTGGAGCGTCGTCCGCAAACGCTAGCTCGGTAGCCGCTCGGCCCGCGTTCACCGTGGGCGAACGCTATTCCCTAAGGCGTTTAACGGTGTAATCATGTAATCATGCGATCACACCATGTTCACGGGCGGCGCTTCGGCCGCCCCGGAGGCTGGCAGCAAGCCGACCAACCCGACGCCGCCGACGCACCTGATTGGTTCGCCGGCCGACTTCCCGACTCTTGGTTCACCGGCGACCCCGAGGTCGTCGTCGACCGCGACGAAATCACCGTCGTCGGTCGCCTTCCTGAACCCGAAGGCGCACAAGGCGAAGGCGCCGGCGCCCGCGACGCGGGGCGCGTCGCCCGCTTCCGCGAGGAAACCCGGCCCGACCGCATGCACATCGCCGACGAAGCGCAGGCCCGCTACGGGCGCACCGTCAGCTGGGGCGTGCGCATCGGCGACGACCGAATCCTGTTCACCAACCTGGCCGTCCCGGTCATGACCCGCCTGCGGCAGCCGGATCGCCAGGTGCTCGACACGCTGGTCGACGCAGGCGTCGCCCGCTCCCGATCCGATGCGCTTGCGTGGTGCGTCCGTCTGGTCGGCGAGCACACCGACGAATGGCTGACCAAGCTTCGCGAGGCGATGTCGAAGGTCGACGACCTGCGCGCCGAGGGCCCGGCCCTCTAGAGGCGCTCGAGTCCCACGTACGACGAACTCAGCGCGGGCGTCTGCGACAGCGGATCCAACGGCGCGCCGTCGACGAGCAGGTTGCGGTTGGCGCCATAGGATTGCGGCGCGCCACCACCGCGCGGGTCGAAGATCCGCGATCCCCATCCGTGATCGACGACGACCACGCCGCGGCGGGGACGGTCCGACAGCGTGGCGGTCAGTTCGACCTCGCCGATGGCCGAGAACACCCGTACTCGGTCACCGTCGCTGATACAGAGCGCGCCGGCGTCGTCCGCGTTGACGAGAACGGAGTTGCGTCTGCCCGACGGATGCAGACCCGGAAGTTCGTTGAGCCACGAATTCATCGAATGACGGTTGCGCTGGTTCGCCAGCACGAACGGGTAGCCCGGCGGCGGCTGCGGAGGCGGTGTCGCGAGCAGCTCGCGGGTTCGCTCGAGGAACTCGGGTGGCGCTGCATGGATCTTCTTGTCCTCGGTGCGCAGCGCTTGTTTGAAATGACCGAACTCGCGCGTTCCGAGCACCATGCCGTGCGGGTGCGCCATGATGTCGCGCCATTTCACCTTGCGCCCGTTGACTTTTCGCCCAGTAGCGACCAGCAGCCGGTCAAGCCAGCGCGGAGTGAACTCGACGTTGGGCCTGCGGGTGAGCCGCGCGACCGCGCGCGTGGATTTCACGAACGTGTTGAGGCCTTTGACGCCGAACAGCGGCTTGCGCATCGCCAGTGCCAGGTCGACGAAAATCCGCCACTCCTCGCGCGCGCCGGGTGGCGGGTCGACGGCCTTGCGCCCGTACTGTGCATACGGCTCGTCGTGCAGGTTGCTGGTGAACGTCATCAGGTCGTCGCGTTCCAGCCAGTGCACTGCGGGCAACAGCCAGTGGGCGTGCCGATGACTCTCTCGCTGCACGAAGTCGATGCCGACCAGCAGGTCCAGTTGCGCGAGCGCCGCGTCGAGCTTGCCGCCGTCGGGTCCGGAGACCACCGGATTTCCACAGTTGATCACCATCGCGCGGATCTGCCCGGGCCCCGGCGTCGTGATCTCGTCGGGCAGCTCGCTCAACGCGTGCGCGCCGGCGACCATGCCGCGCCCTTTCAGGCGGCTCTTGTGCGTCGAGGGTTTCGCGAGGTCGAACAATCGCAACGCGTCGACGTAACCGGGCTCGAAACGGCGTCCGCCGGGTCGGTCCATCCGTCCGGTGATCACGTTGAGCACATGTCCCAGCCACTCGCCGATCGTGCCGGCCAAGTGCATCGATACACCGGTGCGGGTGATGGCCATCGCGCTGCGCGCGGTAGCGAATTCCGTTGCCACCCGCTCGATTTCGGTGGCCGGGAGGTCACACCTGGCGGCGAGATCCTCGAGGTCGGCCTCGGCGACCAGCCGGCGCAGCTCCGGCACGCCGGTGGCGAGATCGCGGCAGTCGCCGGCGTGTTCGAGGCCCCGCTCGAGGATCACCTTGACCATCGCCAGCAGCAGCGCCCAATCCTGGCCCGGGCGCACCGGCATGTGCACGTCGGCCTTCGCGGCG
Source organism: Mycobacterium sp. (assembly GCA_036558625.1). Taxonomy (GTDB): domain Bacteria; phylum Actinomycetota; class Actinomycetes; order Mycobacteriales; family Mycobacteriaceae; genus Mycobacterium. The sequence goes on from DATBFF010000134.1 coordinate 14,364, forward strand.
GTCTCGGTCCGCAACGGGTCGACGACGACGATCTTCGCGCCGTCGCGTTGTCGCTGCAGCGCCCGTTTCCAGCCGCCGGGAACAGTTTCCAGCCAATTCCACGCGCTGACCGCCGGGTTGGTGCCGACGAGCAGGAAGTAGTCGCAGTTGTCGATGTCCGACACCGGTGCCATCAGTTCTGACCCGTACATGGCGCCGGCCACGACGTGCATGGCGTTCTGGTCGACCGAGCCGACGGCGTAACGGCTGTGGGTGCCGACGGCGTCCAGCCAGGCGTTCATGAACAGCACGTTCGACGACGAGAAGCCCGCCGGATTGCCGTAATACAGGCCGATCGCGTCGGGGCCGTCCGCCTCGATCAGCGTGGTCATCCGGGCCGCGATATCGGCGATCGCCTGTTCCCAGCTCGCCTCGACGTAGGAATCGCCGACGCGGCGCATCGGAGTCAGGATCCGGCGGGGATGCTCGACGAGCTGGTTGGCGGTCCGGCCCTTCGCGCAGAAGTCCTGCCAGCTGTGCGGGTTGGCCTTGTCGGCCGAGATCTTCGTGATGCAGTTGCCTTCGACGGTGACCTCGACGCCGCACGCCGCCAGGCAGTACCGGCAGAAGGTGTAGACGGTCTTGGGTGCAACCGCTGCCATGAAAGCACTCTAGACCTGCGTCATCGCGTAATAGGCGCCGCGCCGCGACATCAGTTCGGTATGGCTGCCGCGCTCGACGATCCGGCCGTCCTCCATCACCAGGATCATGTCGGCGTCGCGGATCGTCGACAGCCGGTGCGCGATCAGAAAACTCGTTCTGTCGCGACGCAATTCACTCATCGCGTGCTGAATCAGAACCTCGGTGCGGGTGTCGACAGAGCTGGTGGCCTCGTCCAGGATCAGTAGCTTCGGCCGGGCGAGAAATGCCCGGGCAATCGTGATCAGCTGCTTCTCGCCGGCACTGATGTTGCCGCCGTCGTCGCTGACTGCTGTGTCATACCCATCGGGCAGTGCGTGCACAAACCGGTCAACGTACGCAGCCTTCGCGGCTGCCAGCACCTCGTCATCGGTGGCATCGGGGCGTCCATAACGGATGTTCTCGGCGATCGTTGCACCAAACAGCCAGGTGTCTTGCAAGACCATCCCGATGCGTGATCGCAGCGACTGGCGGCTCACCGTCGCGATGTCGACACCGTCGAGCAGGATCCGGCCGGCGTCGACGTCGTAAAACCGCATCAGCAGGTTGACCAACGTGGTCTTGCCCACGCCCGTCGGACCGACGATCGCCACCGTGCTGCCCGGCTCGGCGACGAACGACAGATCTTTGATCACCGGGGTGCCAGGACGGTACCTGAAGTCGACGTGCTCGAACTCCACCCGGCCGGCCCTGACTTGCCCGTTCACCGACGGCAGCACGACCGCGCTTTCGGGGGGCTCCTCGTCGGCGTCGAGAAGATCGAAAACCCGTTCCGCGCTCGCCATTCCGGACTGCAGCGTGTTGTACATCCCTGCAACCTGGGTGAGTGGCTGGTTGAACTGGCGTACGTACTGTGTGAACGCCTGCAGTCCGCCCAGCGTGATCTGCCCGGTAGCCACCTGCAGGCCGCCAACCACCGCGACCGCGACGTAACTGAGATTGCCGATGAACATCGTGAACGGCGACACCAGGCCCGAAAAGAATTGGGCGCCAAAGCTTGTGTGATAAACGTCGGCGTTGAGTTCGTGGAACTTGTGCTGCGCGGCAGCGCGGTGACCAAAGGTCTTCACCAGTGTGAACCCGCTGTACGTTTCTTCGATGTGTGCGTTCAGGCGCCCGGTATTCGCCCACTGCGCGATGAACATTCGCTGTGATCTGCGGGCGATCGCCCGGGTCACCCACAGCGACAGCGGCAAAGTGACCACCGTGATCAGCGCCAGCAGGGGCGAGATCGTCAGCATCATGACCAAGACCGCGACCACGGTCAGTACCGACGTCAGGAGTTGGCTGATCGTCATGGACACCGAGGTCTGGACATTGTCGATGTCGTTGGTCACCCGGCTGAGCAATTCCCCGCGCTGGCGAGAATCAAAGTAGGACAGCGGTAGCCGATGAATCTTGTCCTCGACGTCGGCGCGCAGCCCGACCATCGTGCGCTGGACGACCACGTTGAGGATCCGGGCTTGAACCCAAAGCATCAGCCCCGCAAGCAGATACAGACCGAGCGCGAGCAGAAGTGTGCGGCCGACCGCCCCGAAGTCGATGTGGTGCCGGCGTATGACGCCATAGAACAGAAGGTCGGTCGCATGTCCCAGCACCCGCGGACCAATCACGCCGATGGCTATCCCACCGATGCCAAGCAGTATCACCGTGGCGGTCAAACCCCGCTGCGGAATCAGTCGTTTCAACAGTCGTCTTGCCGTGCCCCGGAAGTCACGCGAGCGCGCCGCGGGATCGGCTGCGGCATCACGAAAAGCGCCACGGAAGCTCATAAGCGGCTCACCGCCAGCGACTGCGAGTCCGCCAGTTCCGCATACTGCGGGCACTGCCCTATCAGCGAGTCGTGCGTCCCGGCGCCGACGACGTGCCCGTCGTCGATGACAACGATCTGGTCGGCGTCGGCGACGGTCGAAACACGTTGCGACACAATGATTACTGCTGATTCAGCAGAGATTTCTCGCAGCGCGGCCCGCACCCGCGCATCCGTGTGAACGTCGAGCGCCGAGAATGCGTCGTCGAAGAGGTAGATCGCCGGGCGGCGGATCACCGCGCGGGCAATCGCCAGCCGTTGCCGCTGGCCGCCGGAGAAATTGATGCCGCCCTGAGCGACCGGTAGCTGCAAACCTTCCGCGTGCGCGCCGATGAATCCGTCTGCGGACGCCACGGCCAGCGCTTCCCACATCTCGGCATCGGTGGCGTCGGCCTTGCCGTAGCGCAGGTTGTCGGCGACGGTGCCCGAGAACAGG
>DATBFF010000135.1:0-24726 GCA_036558625.1 Mycobacterium sp.
GCTACGTCGACGACAAGATCAGTGAAATCGACGCGCAGACCGGCGAAGTCATCTCGACCCTGGACGTCGGGGTCGACGCCGGCCAGCTCGTGTTCACGCCGGACGGCAGATATGCGTTCGCCGGCTATTTCGACCACGCGATCGCGGTGATCGATCTACAGACGTTCACCGTGGTGAACTCGTTCCCCATGTTCGGCAGCTACCCCGACTACGTGAACTCGATGTCGCTCTCACCTGACGGCACGAGGTTGATCGTCGGCTCTTCGCTGGGCGAAGTGTCGTTCATCGATACCGACCTGCTGTTCCATCCCCACGTGGAGGCGACGGCTCAGGTCTAGATCCGATACACGCGGCGCGCGTTGTCGCGCAGCATCTTGGCTTCGTCGAAGGCGTCGCCGAGGATCTCGCGCAGTGCCCAAATCGTATCCGGCAGAGCGATATTCGGCTTGTCCATCGGATAGTTCGACGACCAGAACGTCCGGTCCGCTCCGAACGCGTCGTGCAGGTGCGTCACCAACGGCGCGACGGCGTCGCGGTACTGCTCACGTGGGACGGGGCCGAGCCCCAGCACCGGCATGCCCAGTCCCGAGTGCTTCGCGACGACATTCGGCAGCGCGGCGAGCGCCGAGATGTCGTCGCGCCAACGCGCCATGATGTCGCTGCGCTCGGCGGCAGTGGCGCCGGTGTGGCGACCCGTCGGCGCCAACGCGCCAACCGGCGTCGCGTAATGGTTCAGCACGAACGTCGTCTGCGGATATTCACTCGCCAGCTTGACGGCACTGGGAAGGCTGTGACTGTAGACCCAGATCTCGAAGCTGAGATTGCGCTCGGCCACCGCCGCGAACCCGCGCAGGAAAGCCGGCTCGGACAGTTCGTTCGGCCGCTTGGCGAAGTCCATGATCCCCTTGTCGGGGCTGTGCGCGGCCTCGTAGCGCGCACCGCGCACTAGCGGGCTCGCCGCCACGTGCGCGTCGAGAACCTTTCCCACGTCCGGGTCGGACGGGTGCGCGTGCACGACGATCGCCCCCAGCTCCGGAGCCCCGTCCTGACCGAACGGCAGCGCGCTGACCCACCGGGTTTCGTCCACGGCGTCGCCCTGCCAGGCCGCCTCGACGTGCACGACGGCCTCGGTCGACGGCGCCGCATCCGCCGTGTAGTCACCAGGCAGATACTCATTCAGCAGGTACTGAGGATCGCCGGCGAAGTCCCGCGCGGCGCGTGGGAACGCCCGCATGGCCAGCGGCCGCAGGAACGGCGCCCGCCGCAGCAGCTTCGCAGGCGCGGAGACCACCCGCGGCGTCGTGAACGGATCCCACTGGTGAATGTGCGCGTCGACGATCACGCTGCCAGTCTCGCTGATCGAATGGTTTGGCGGGGGCGAAGCGGCAGTGCAAAGTGGGGACCGTGACCGACAACGTTTTGCTGGTGCACTGGCACGACCTCGGCCGCTACCTGGGCGCCTACGGCTACACCGACGTGTCCAGCCCGCGCCTGGACCGGCTCGCCTCCGACGGCATTCTCTTCACCCGCGCACACGCAACCGCACCGCTGTGCTCCCCGTCGCGCGGTTCGCTGTTCACCGGCCGGTATCCACACAGCAACGGCCTCGTCGGGTTGGCGCATCACGGCTGGGAATACCGCTCCGGGGTACGCACGCTACCTTCGATCCTCTCCGAGTATGGCTGGCACTCAATGCTTTTCGGTATGCAGCACGAGACGTCATACCCGTCGCGGCTCGGCTTCGACGAATTCGATGTGTCGAACTCATACTGTGAATACGTGGTGGCCGAATCCAGCAAGTGGCTGCACGACCACGTCGACGACACACAACCCTTTCTGTTGACCGCGGGGTTCTTCGAAACTCACCGGCCGTACCCGCCGGAGCGGTATCCGTCCAGCGACGCCGATGCCGTCGATGTGCCCGTCCATCTGCCCGACGTGACGCCGGTACGCGAGGACCTGGCTGCGTTTCACGGCTCCATCGCGGTTGCCGACGCCGCCGTCGGCGAACTGCTTGACGCGCTGTCCGAGACCGGACTGGACGCCAGCACGTGGGTGGTGTTCTTCACAGACCACGGCGCGCCTTTCCCACGGGCCAAGTCGACGCTCTACGACGCGGGCACCGGCATCGCGATGATCATTCGACCCCCGACCGGCCGCGGGATTGCGCCGCGCGTCTACGACGAACTGTTCAGCGGTGTGGATCTGATGCCGACGCTGCTGGGCCTGCTCGGCATCGACGTTCCCGAGGACGTCGAGGGAATGTCGCACGCCGCCAACCTCCTTGTCGCGCAGCCAAAGCCGGTTCGCGACCATGTCTATACGGCGAAGACCTACCACGACTCATTCGATCCGATCCGCGCCATCCGCAGCAAGGACTACAGCTACATCGAGAACTATGCGCAACGCCCGCTGCTGGACCTGCCGTGGGATATCGAGGAGAGCCCGTCGGGGCAGGCCGTTGCCTCATTCGTCGGCGGTCGGCGTCCAGAACGCGAACTGTACGACCTCACAACAGATCCCGACGAACGCCACAACCTCCTCGACGGCCAACCCAGCGAAGACGCCGCAGCGATCGCCAATGATCTGGCCATCATGTTGAACGACTGGCGGGAGCAAACCGGTGACGTGATCCCGTCGGAGTTCGCCGGCACGCGAATCTCGGAACGCTACACCGAGACATACCGCCTCATTCATCGACGGGGGGCCACCTCGCGCTCGGGCATCGCCGCCGACCGCGGGATCGAAGGGGAAACCTCCCTCCAGTAGTTATTCTCACGGTGATCCGAAATCGCCAGCCAGCGAACAGCTTCCCGCCCGGTTAGGCTCGATTCATGACCGACCGTCCGTCGTCGTATCTCGTTCTCGCCTCGCAGCGAAGCGGCAGCACGCTGCTCGTCGAGTCGTTGCGGGCAACGGGGGTGGCCGGGGAGCCGCAGGAGTTCTTCCAGTACCTGCCCAGCACCAGCCAGGCGCCGCAGCCCCGGCAATGGTTCGGCGGTGTCACCGACGAGTCGATACTGCGGTTGCTCGACCCGCACGACGAGGGCACACCGGATCTGGCGCCGGCCGAAATCTGGCGTGACTACATCCGCACGGTGGGCAGAACTCCCAACGGTGTGTGGGGCGGCAAGCTGATGTTCAACCAGACGCCGCTACTGCTCAACCGCGCCAAGAATCTGCGGCAGCGCTCTGGGGACGGCCTGCTGGCCGCGATCCGCGACATCGTCGGTGAGGTCCCGGTGTTCGTACACGTCTACCGGCCGGACGTCGTTTCTCAAGCGGTGTCGTTCTGGCGTGCTGTCCAGACGCGGATGTGGCGGGGCCGTCCCGACCCAGTGCGCGATGCCCGCGCGGAGTACCACGCAGGCGCGATCGGGCACGTCGTCACCATGCTGCGCGAGCAGGAAGAGGGTTGGCGCGCCTGGTTCGCGGAAGCGAACATCGACCCGATCGACGTCCCCTATCCGGTGCTGTGGCGCAACCTGACCACGATCGTCGGCACAATCCTCGAGGCGCTTGGGCTGGATCCGCGGCTCGCACCGGCGCCGGTGCTGGAACGCCAATCCGACCAACGCTCCGACGAGTGGGTGGACCGCTACCGCGCCGACGCAGCCCGCCTCGGCCTCCCGGTCTAGTCTCCCCGCCTGTCGCCGGAACGGTAGTCCGCGTGGTCCTTACTCGTAGTTTCCCGCGGCAGTTACCGTCTCGGTGCGTGTCGGTGGGCGATGGCAGCCTGCGCGCATGGGGGAAACTTTCAAGGGCAGTGAGGCCGTCGCGAGTGGCAAGCTGACCGAATGGGAGCTGCGACGTTGGCATCGCCGGCTCTTTCGCGACGTGTATGTGCAGAGGTGGCAAGAAGTCACAGTCCGGGAGCGCACAGTGGGCGCGTGGCTATGGTCCAAACGCAAGGCCGTCATCAGCGGAGTGGCTGCGTCGGCGTTGCATGGCGCGGAGTGGGTTGACGCATACGTCCCGATCGAATTGGTAATGGACTGCAGTCGGCCGCCGCACGGCATCATCGCACGAGACGAGACGCTGTTCGATGACGAAGTCATCCCCGTCGCAGGGCTGCCAGTGACCACGGCAGCGCGCACCGCCTTTGATGTCGGCCGCCACCTTCGACGCGGAGAAGCGTTAGCCCGCCTTGACGCTCTGATGCGAGCAAACCCGTACTCCATCGAGGATGTCATGCTGATCGCCAAACGTCATCGCGGAGCCCGAGGGCTTCCCCAGTTGCGAAAGCTGCTTCCACTGGTCGACGGCGGCGCTGCATCGCCACCGGAGACTCGGTTGCGTCTGCTGTTCATCGATGCCGGCTTTCCCAGGCCCACAACGCAAATCCCCGTTTACGACAGCGGCGAGTTGGTCGCGGTGCTCGACATGGGGTGGGAGGACTTCATGGTATCCGCCGAGTACGACGGCGAGCACCATCAAAGCAACCGGCAGCAGTACACCAAGGATCAAAGACGATCCCGCGTCGTCGCCAAGATGGGATGGCTCAACAACCCCGTCATCAAAGAAGACCGCGACGACGACACCATCCGTCGCGTCTACGAGGCCATGACCTCACGCGGCTGGATGCCCTAACCCCGTCGAAACGGTGACCACCGTGGTCTCTACTCGCACTTCTCCGCGCGGATTACCGTTCCGGCGCCCACGGGGCGCGGTAGGTTCAACCCATGGCGCTCACGCCGCTGACAGTTCTCGGCGAGTTGATCGTCGATGCGCTCTCGGACACGACAAGCGCCACTCCCGCCGAGGTCATCGAGCGGATCGCCACCCGCTTCACCCCGACCGCTGAGGACCTGGCCACCGATCCAAAGCAGAACCGGCCCATGTGGCATACCCGGGTCTACCTGGCACGCCGTCACCTGGGTGACGACGATCGCGTGGTCGCCGAGCGGGGCCGATGGCGACTCACCGCACCCGCCCCCCCGGCCCAGCCGCGAACACCGTTGCAGCCCAGCGTGATCGCTGCCCCGTTGCTGGATCCCGCGGTGCGGTCCCGGTTGATGGGCCGCCCCGTCCGTGACGACGACGCGCTGCCGGTAGTCATCGAATTGAACGTCGCATACAAAGGCGGCGTCGCAGCCGCCTATCAAGCCTTCCTCGCATTGCTGCGCTCCCTGGGCTTGATCGGCGAGGTACACCGGGCGCCGGAACTGTTCGACGACTATGTGCCGATGCGAATGTCGATGTCCGACGTCCAGCAGCTCGTCCGCGAGGACGCCAAAGAGCCGGACCCCATGAAGCGGGTCATCTTCCGCGTATGGCCCAACTTCCCGGTGCATCCGCAGATCGACATCTCCGCGCGCACCATCAAAGCCGACGCGGCTCGCCGCTCGTTCGATGCCCGCGGACGTGGAATCACTTGGGCCGTCATTGATTCCGGGATCGACAACACGCACCCACACTTCACTACCGGCCACACGTTGGACGCTCCGGACGTCAAGGATCTCCACCGCGATTTCACCCAGTCGCTGCAACCCGGCGAGGACACCAAAGACGCTGCGCTGCATGATGGTTACGGCCACGGCACACGGGTGGCAAGTATCATCGCCGGTTACTTGCCGGCAAAGTATCCCAAGGACGACGTACAGGTGATCAGCGAACAGGTCACCGAGACCGACGATCCCAATCCGATTCCCACCACACGCATCGTCGCGCCGGCTCTGCTGTCGGGGATGGCGCCCGACGCCCATCTCGTCAGCCTCAAGGTACTTGCCGACGACGGCACGTCGAACATGATCGCCGTCATGGCGGCGCTGCGCTATGTGCGAACCCTGAACGGCGACAACGACAAAGTGACCCGCATCCACGGCGTCAACTTGTCGCTCGGCTACGAGTTCGACCCGCAGTGGTTCGCATGTGGCCAGAGCCCGCTGTGCAAGGAAGTAGACCGCCTCGTCCGCTCCGGCGTCGTCGTCGTGGTCGCCGCCGGCAACACCGGCTACGCGCGGTTCAGCTCCTGGGAGCGCTCCACGAGCGCCGGCCTGATCATGAGCATCAACGATCCCGGCAACGCCGACCGCGCGATCACCGTCGGGTCTACGCATCGCGGCTCGCCACACACGTATGGCGTTTCGTTCTTCTCGTCGAAAGGTCCCACCGGCGACGGGCGGCTCAAGCCCGATCTGGTGGCGCCTGGCGAGCGCATCACCTCCGCGACCAAAGCCACGCCCGGCGGCCCGCCCGCCGCCTACTCCGACGAGTCCGGCACCAGTTTCGCGGCACCACACGTATCGGGGGCCATCGCCGCATTCCTTTCCGCCCGACCGGAATTCATCACTTGCCCCGACGAGGTGAAGAAAATCTTCGTCGAGTCGGCGGTGTCGCTCGGTCGCGAGCGGACATTCGAGGGCGGCGGCCTCGTCGACGTCATGCGCGCACTGCAATCCGTCTGACCGACAGGAGACACACCGTGGCCGATTCCCCGTTGGAAATCCAGTTCGACGAAGAAGGCGACGTCAACGCCGACCAAGAGCGCCAGTTGCACGACGCCCTCGAGCAGACGGGTGCGACCGATTTGTTGGTGTTCAGCCACGGCTGGAACAACACGCCGACGGTTGCGACCCAGCTCTACGAGGCGTTCTTCACCCGGGTGAAGACGCTGCTCGAGTTGCACGGCCGCAGTGGCCGCACTGTCGCCTACCTCGGCGTGTACTGGCCGTCGATCCGCTGGTCCGACGAGCCGATCCCCGACTTCCAACCCGGCAAGGTCGTGGACCTCGGCGCGGGGACCGGCGGCGCGGCGGGGGGCGTCGGACCGCCAGAAGTTTTCAAGCCGCCGCCACCGCCCGATGCCGAACTGGCCGCGCTCATCCAGGACGCGTTCCCGACCGCCGTGCACGGACAGGTCGATGAACTGCTCGGGCTGATTACCGACCGCCCGGACGACGAAGCCAAGCTGCAACGCGCACGCGAGCTGGTGGCGCAGATCGCGGATGCCGCAGGCCCGGACGGCGACGGCGAGCAGGCCGACCGTCCGCCGTTCGCAGCCGAATCCGACCCCAAAACCCGGCTGTTCACCGACTTCACCGCCGCGCTCGAAGAGCTCAACGTCGACACCGGCACCGCCGGCGGCGCAGCCGGATTCGGCGATGCGGTGGGCCGGTTGTGGCACGGCGCGCAGGAGGTGCTGCGCGGTCTCACGTATTGGCAGATGAAGAACCGCGCCGGCGTCGTCGGCGAGAACGGCCTGGGCCCCCTGATCGGACGACTTCGCCAACGGCACCCAGATCTGGGCATCGATCTGATTGGACACAGCTTCGGCGCCCGGGTGGTGTCGTACGGACTGAAAGGTGCACCCGCGCAAGCGGTTCGATCGGTCACGCTTTTGCAGGGCGCCTTCTCGCATTTCGCGTACGCGACCAGTCTGCCCTTCGACGCGGACAGCGCCGGAGCTCTGAGCGGCCAGCGGGACAACACATCGGGACCCGTCACGGCGTGCTACTCGCGGTTCGACAGTGCCGTCGGCGTGATGTATCCGCTGGCGTCCCTTCTCAAGGGCGACGACGCATCTGCCGCCGACGAGCCGCTGTACCGGTGGGGCGGCATGGGGCACGACGGCCATCAGCAAGGTGTCGAGGAGCTGGCGTTGCAGCAGCCGGGAAGCCACTACGACTTCACGGGCAAGAAACTGGTGAACATCGATGCCCAGCAAGTCGTGCGCGAAGGACGCCCGCCGTCGGGCGCACATTCGGACATCATTCACGACGAGCTTGCATGGGTGGTCCTCGACGCCGGGGGCCTGGTCTGAACGACGAGACCGCGGTCCGCCAGATCTGGACCGGACTTGGCCTGCCCGGAATTATCGACGTCCACACGCATTTCATGCCCAAGCGGGTCATGGACAAAGTGTGGGCATACTTCGACACGGCAGGGCCGCTCGTGGGACGGAGATGGCCGGTGGTCTACCGCACCGACGAGGCCGACCGCGTCGACACACTACGGCGGTTAGGCGTGTACCGGTTCACGTCGCTGGTATATCCGCACAAACCGGACATGGCCGCATGGCTGAACGAATGGGCCCACGAGTTCGCGCGATCGACGCCAGACTGTCTGCCGACGGCCACGTTCTATCCGGAAGCCACCGCGGCGGGCTACGTCGAGAAGGCGATCGACCGTGGCACCCGAATCTTCAAGGCCCACCTACAAGTCGGCGACTATGAGCCGAACGCCCCGATGCTGGACGAGGTATGGGGAGCAGTCCAGGACGCGCAACTGCCCGTCGTCATCCATTGCGGCTCGGGCCCCCAGCCCGGCCGCTTCACCGGCCCAGAGCCGATATGGACATTGCTGCAACGCTTTCCGCGACTGGTCCTCGTCATCGCGCACATGGGAATGCCGGAGTACGCCAGCTTCCTGGACCTCGCGGATCGCTACGAGCAGATTCGCCTGGACACCACGATGGCGTTCACGCCATTCGTCGAAGAGACCATGCCATTCCCTCGCAGCGAGATACTGCGGCTGCGTCGGCTCGGCGGACGGATCTTGTTCGGCAGCGATTTCCCGAACATCCCCCACTCCTACGCTCAGTCGATTCGGGCATTGACCGGTCTCGACGTCGATGGCGACTGGCTACGCGGTGTCCTGTATCACAATGCCGCTGATCTGTTCGACCTCTAGGTCTTTTGTCCGACCGCGAACACCCGACGGAACGGGAACACCGTGCCATGCGGACCCGGGGGATACGCGTCACGCAACTCGGCTTTGAGCTGCGCCGCGAACTCGTCGGCATCCGACGCCGACAGGGCGGCCATAATCGGGCGCAGGCCCGTGCCCCTCACCCACTCAAGCACCGGGTCCTGGCCGGACAGCACGTGCAGATACGTGGTCTCCCACACATCGGCGCGCATTCCGGCGTCCAGCAGCACCGACGCATACGACTCCGGCGTGCCGACAGCGTCGGTGTCGCGCACGACATCGCGCAGCGTGGCCGCCCATCGCTCGCGCTTGGCAAGCCGGCGGATCAACACGTGCGACGGCGAGTCGAAATTCCCCGGCACCTGCACCGCCAGCCACCCGCCTGAAGGCAGCGCCGCGGCCCACTGACCCATCAGCTGCTGATGACGTGGAACCCATTGCAGTGCAGCATTACTCACGATCACATCGACATCCGCGGCTGGTTGCCAGTGCGCGGCGTCGCAGACCGAGAACACCACCCCGGACACATGCGCAGCCTCAGAGATCATCTCGGGTGACGAGTCGATGCCCTCCACGACCGACCCCGGCCACCGCTGCGCCAACGTCGCGGTCAGATGCCCTTGACCGCACCCGACGTCGACGACATGCACCGGTGCGGTGGCCGTGATCCGCGCGGTCAGGTCGAAGAACGGGCGATCACGTTCGGCCGCATACCGGCTGTACTGGGCGGGGTCCCATCGCACGGTCCGAGCTTAACGGGCCGTAGTTGCGAATCACTTGCAACGGGACAGGCCGGGGTCTAGCGTCCGAACTAGTGAACCGACGGGCCAGACTGCGCAACGCCCTTTCCCCACAGGAATGGGCGCGGACCGGGTCCATGCTCGCAATCATCGTCGGACTTCACCTCGTCGGCTGGATCACGCTGGTGGCCGTCGTCGCTCCCGAAAACTTCAGCCTGGGCGACCGCGTGCTCGGCGTGGGCGTGGGCCTCACGGCCTACACGCTCGGCTTGCGGCACGCGTTCGACGCCGATCACATCGCCGCGATCGACAACACCACCCGCAAGCTGATGGCTGACGGCCAACGTCCGTTGGCGGTGGGATTCTTTTTCTCCCTTGGCCATTCGACCGTGGTGTTCGGGCTGGCGGTGCTACTTTCGTTCGGAATCAAATCCATTGTCGGGCCAGTCGAGAACGATTCCTCGGCGCTGCACCACTACACGGGGTTGATCGGAACCAGCGTGTCCGGCCTGTTTCTCTACCTCATCGCCATCATCAACATCGTGATCCTGGTCGGCATCCTGCGCGTCTTCGCCCAGATGCGCAGCGGCGCCTATGACGACGCGACGCTCGAACACCACCTCAACAACCGCGGGTTCCTCAACCGCATTCTTGGCCGGTTCACCCGGTCGATCACGAAGTCGTGGCACATGTACCCGCTGGGTGTGTTGTTCGGCCTCGGCTTCGACACCGCCACCGAGATCGCGCTGTTGGTGCTCGCGGGCACCAGCGCGGCGGCGGGCCTGCCGTGGTACGCGATCCTGTGCCTGCCGGTCCTGTTCGCGGCCGGCATGAGCCTGCTCGACACTGTCGACGGCACATTCATGAACTTCGCCTACGGTTGGGCGTTTTCCAAGCCCGTGCGCAAGGTCTACTACAACATCACGATCACAGGTCTTTCGGTTGCCGTTGCGCTGATCATCGGCACCGTGGAGCTGCTCGGGCTGCTCGCCGAGGAGTTCGGCCTGCGGGGCGGCTTTTGGGATTGGGTCGGCGGTATCGACCTCAATGTCATCGGGTTCGTTATTGTCGGGATGTTCGTCCTGACCTGGGCCGTCGCGCTTTTGATCTGGCGGCTCGGGCGCATCGAGGAGAAGTGGACCGCCCAGCTCAACGCATAACTCCCTCCGTCGCAACGTATTTGGAGCGTGCAATGCCCCGATCCCCGCTTGTCGTACTGGCCACCGCCATCGCGCTGGCTGCCACCGCATGTTCGGTGAGCAAGACGCCACACCCGTCGACGCCCACCAGCGCGACGACGCCGCACGCCGTCTACGAGCAGTGCCTCATCCAGCACGGCGTGCCCACCCCACCACCGGGTCCGCCACCCGGACCGGAGCCGGTGCCGGCGGGACCACTCCCTGGTCCGCCCGGCACATCCGGCGCGACGATCCCGCCGCCACCGCCCGGGGTGGACCAGGCCACCTGGGACAACGCGCAACGAGCTTGCGCGTCGCTGCAACCCACGCCCCCGTCGACCGGTCCCTGAGTTACATTTCGGGGAGCGGGTGTATCGAACCGATGCCAGAAAGGCCAGGCCTGCAATGACGTCAAGCGTTGATCCCCTCGATCCCCCGGTTCCCGTCCCGAATGTTCCCGGTGCCGACGCCGACAGTGGCGGCTTGCCGGATCGCTCAGAACTGAGCATCGGTCAGCGGCTGATCGTCGACGCCTCGGCCGTGGCAGACATCGGGCTACGAACGTTCGTCGCGTCGGTGGTCGGCGCGGCGATGCTCCCACCGATTGCAGCCGAGACCATCCGGCGCTCCGACTCGGCGGGCGAGCGCGCGAAGATGAACTTCTACGCCGAGTTGGCCGCCGAACACGATCCGGTGAAGTCGTTCCCGACACCGGTCCAACCGCCACGAATCTACTCGCGTCCCGCGAATCCCATCGCCGAGTGGATCGCCCACGGCAAGGTGCACAACATCCAATTCGACAGCACCTTCGAGCCCGTCCATCCCGATATGCGCGAGCCGTGGAGCCGCTTGACGCACAACAACATTGTGCGCGCGCAGCATTGGCGCCACGAGGACGGGCCACACCCCACGCTGTGCCTCATCCACGGCTTCATGGGCTCGCCGTACTTGCTCAACGGGCTGTGGATGTCGCTGCCATGGTTCTACAAGTCCGGTTACGACGTCTTGCTGTACACATTGCCGTTCCATGGCCGTCGCGCCGAAAAGTATTCGCCCTTCAGCGGGTACGGGTACTTTTCGCACGGGCTGACCGGGTTTGCCGAGGCGATGGCCCAAGCGGTGTACGACTTCCGGTCGATCGTCGACTACCTGAAGTTCACCGGCGTGGAAAAGATTGCGCTGACGGGCATTTCGCTCGGCGGCTACACCACGTCCCTGATTGCCGCCGTCGAGGAGCGCGTCGACGCCGTCATTCCCAATGTTCCGGTGATATCGATCGAGGCGGAGTTGGACGAGTGGTTCCCGGCCAGCCTGCTGTTCAAGGCGGGTCGCAGGATCGGCGGCATCAGCCGCGACGACTTTGTGGCCGCCGCGGCATACCACTCGCCGCTCAACTACAAGCCCGTGGTGCCCCGCGACCGCCGGCTCATCATCACCGGACTCGGCGACCGGCTGGCCCCGCCGAAGCATGCAGAGATGCTCTGGCACCACTGGGATCACTGCGCGCTGCACTGGTTCCCCGGCAACCACATCTTGCACGTGAGCCAGCCTGAATACCTGCGCCGCATGACGCGGTTCTTGCGCGAGTTCATGTTCGCTTAGCGTGTCCGCCCGTCGCCGACGCGGCGGTGCGGGATGATCGCGGACATGACGATGCCCGCGGTGGAGCTGGTCTACCGCGTCGGGCTGGCCACGCTGCTGGGTGTCGCGATCGGTGTCGAGCGCCAATGGCGGGCGCGGATGGCCGGCCTGCAGACGATGGCACTGGTCAGCATGGGTTCGGCGCTGTTCTTGATCCTCGGCGCCTACACCTTCCACATCGAGCAGGATCCCACCCGGGTGGCCGCTCAAATCGTCACCGGCATCGGCTTTCTCGGCGCGGGCGTGATAATGAAGCAGGGGTCGTCGGTGACCGGGCTGAACACGGCGGCCACGCTGTGGGCGACCGCCGCGGTGGGTGCGCTTTGCGGCGCGTGGATGTGGCGCGAAGCGATTGCCGGCGCGGCGATCATCATCGCGGGTAACACGTTTCTGCATCCACTCGGCGTCCGGATGGACCACGCGCGCAGCAAGTATGGTCGCGAAATCCCGCCTGCCGACTACGTTTTCGAGGTGGAGTGCGCGGCCGGCGCGCAGGCACGGATCCGAGCGGTGGTGATCGCGGCGCTGTCGACGCTGCAGCTGACGTCGTTGCGTGCTACGGGCACGACAACGGGTGAAGTGCTGCTGCACGCGGAATTGTCGGCCGCAACCCGCGATGACGCGCTGCTCGAGGACGCTGTGCGTGCGCTGAGCGTCGATTCCGACGTGAGATCGGTCCGGTGGGCGACGGTGGGCGAGGCCGGCGTCCGGTTCGGCTAGCGCTTCGTCGCGGTGACCAGGTAGCCGGCCCGCAACATGTGCCCGCCGTCGGTGTCCGGCGGGGGGAGCGGACGGCCCACCTGCTGGTAGTAGTCAGCCATCAGGATCGACTCGGCATCCCAGCCGCGGTTGCCGAACCACGTGGCTGCGTCGCCGTGGCGCTCGTTGTAGATCAGGTTGAAGAAATTGATCTTGCCGCCTGCCGCTTCCTCGGCACGTTTGACCTCGAGGTCGCCGGAGTCAAACGGTTGCATTTCCTCCAGCGCGGCGCGGCTACCGGCCGCTGACAGCGAGTCGACGGCGGTGTACAGCTGCTCCTGAGCCTGTGCCGGCAGATAGATCAGCAGCCCCTCAACCAGCCAGGCGGTCGGTTTCGACGGTTCGAAACCGCTGTCGCGCAAGGCTTTCGACCAGTCCTCCCGAAGGTCGGCGGCTACTTCGCGGCGTTCTGCCGTGGGCGCGGGGCCGCGCTCGGCCAGCACCTCGCGCTTGAACTCCAGAACCTTGGGCTGATCCAGCTCGAACACGACCGTGCCATCTGGCCACCGGAGCCGGTATGCGCGCGAGTCGAGACCGGCGGCGACGATGACGATCTGGCGCACTCCGGCGGCCGCGGCTTCGTGGAGGTGGTTGTCGAAGAACCGGGTGCGGGCACCGTTGTAGCCACAGAAGACCACACCGAAATCCGACGTCAGGAAGTGATCGGGTGCCTTGCCGTCGACCACGTCGGCCCACGGCGCGCCTGCCGCGTGGCAGAACGCTTCGGCATAGGGGTCGACGGCCAGCGGCTGGTCGTGCTGAGCTTCCAACGCGCGGGCCGCGGCGACGTTGAGGGCGGTGACCCCCACACTGGTGGTGATGTCCCAGGTGTCTTTGTCGGTACGCACGACCCCGACGCTACGCCCGGCGAACCGATCTTCGTTATCTGTCGTTAATGAAGTAGACGAGCAATATTGACCATGTCGGGGGAAGCATTGCGTCGAAACTCGACGACAATGAGTGAGGTGGCACTTTCCCGGCAGTTTTGGCTTGCTGGCCAATCCTGCACGCCAACGACAGCAAATACCTACACTGAGTCGGCATATGAGTGACCTGCGCTTCGTGAGCCTGTACGGCAACCGCGTCGCCTACCGCGACGAGGGCGACCGGTTGGCGGAGCCGCTGCTGCTCATCCACGGCATGGCCGGTAGTTCGCTGGCCTGGGATGCGCTGATCGGGCAACTGTCGAAGAAATACCGCGTCATTGCCCCGGATCTTCTCGGCCACGGTGAATCCGACAAGCCGCGAACAGACTATTCACTGGGCGCGTTCGCGGTGTGGCTGCGAGATTTCCTCGAGGCGCTCGCCATCCCCTCGGCAACACTGGTCGGGCACTCTCTCGGCGGCGGAGTCGCGATGCAGTTCGTGCACCAGCATCGCGAACATTGCCGACGGCTCATTCTGGTGAACAGTGGCGGGCTCGGTGTCGACGTCGGCATGCCGCTGCGCCTCTTGTCGGCGCCCGGCGGCGAACTGGTCCTGCCGGTGATCACCTCACGACCCGCGCGCTTCGTAGGGAACGCGCTGATGGCCCGTCGCGGCAGTGCGCCTCAATCAGCCGGGATGGCTGAGCGCCTCGAGAAATACTCGGCGCTGGCGAACTCACCGGGACGCCACGCCTTCATGCGGACGCTTCGGGCCGTGGTGGACGTCCACGGCCAGACGGTGTGTGCGCTGGACCGGCTGTCGTCGCTCGCCGGCCAGCTGCCTACGCTCATCGTGGCGGGGGCGCGCGACCGGGTGATCCCGCCCGCACATGCGCACGCCGCGCACGCCGTGCTGTCGGGCAGCCGGCTCGAGATCATCGATGACGCGGGACATCACCCGCAACTCGACTGTCCCGCAACGCTTGCCCGGCTGATCGACGAATTCGTGACCGGCGCGGCTCCCTGCCAGTTGCCCCCTCAGAGCGTCAGCGCGTAACACGCGTCCGTGCCAAGATACTGACGTGGTTGATACGCGCGTACGCTACGCGCGCAATGGGTCGGTTCGCCTCGCCTACCGTGTGTTCGGCGACGGCGACACCACCCTGGTGTGGAGTCCGGGCTGGTTCAGCAACGTCGACATGTACGACGACCCGTCGACTCCGTCCGCGGCCATGGTCGAGCAGTTCGCTCCGGCCACTCGGCTCATCGTGTGGGACAAACGAGGTACGGGTCTATCCGACCCCGCCACGCACGTTCCGCCGCTCGACGAACGGATGGACGATCTCCGCGCTGTACTCGACGCGGCCGATGCCGAATGCCCCGCCATGTTCGGCATGTCGGAGGGCGGGCCGATGAGCCTTCTGTTCGCGGCAACCTATCCCGAGCGTGTCCAGTCGCTCGTGATGTACGGCACGATGGCACGCTTCACACCGGAACTGCCCGGGCATCCCTGGGGGTTCACAGACGAGCAGAGGGCTATTCACGAGTCTGCAATCGAAAACCATTGGGGTGAAGGCGCGTTGGCCGAGATATTCTTCGGTCCGATTGCGGAGGTGCCGGGCTTCCGCGAGTTGTACGGGCGGTATCAGCGCAGTAGCGCCAGCCCCACGATGGCGAACTGGCTGTGGCAAGCCCTGCTGGAGATCGACGTCGGCGGCATCTTGAGCTCCATCCGCGTTCCCACGCTGGTTCTGGGAAGACCTGGTGACGAGATGGCGCCCGTCGACGGCGCGGCGGCGCTGGCGTCTGCCATCCCCGGCGCAGAATTCAGGACCCTGCCCCCGGGGCCACACGGACTTCTCGACGAGGCCTTGGGTTCAGCTGTACTCGAATTCGTCTGCGGCAGACCGGAAATCGCCGTCGATCAGCGAGTCCTCAAGACTGTGTTGTTCACCGACATCGTCAGCTCCACCGAAATGCTCAGCGCACGAGGGGATGCGCAGTGGAGCCATGACCTCGACGCTCACGACAAACTTGTCGACAGTGTTCTGTCGAGGTACGGCGGCGTGCGTGCCAAACACACCGGGGACGGAATCTTCGCGCTCTTCGACGGTCCCACCAAGGCGGCCAGGTGCGGGCTCGAGCTCATTCCCGCGCTGGCCTCGCGTGGTATCGGCATCCGCGCCGGCGTTCATGTCGGTGAGTGCGAGCGACGCGGTGCGGAGTGGAGCGGCATGGCGGTGCACATCGGCGCGCGGGTCAGCGCGATGGCGGGCGCGGAAGAACTGCTCGCCAGCCGTACCGTCCGCGACTTGTCAGCCGGTTCTGGCCTGGCGTTCGAAGATCTCGGATCTCATTGTTTGAAGGGGATTCCCGAAGCGGTCAACGTCTTTCGCGTTCGGGCCTAGACCAATGGCCGTCCGGTCTTGATCCGCCAGTCAAGATCGCGCAGCAGCACATTGAACGGGAATTCCCGAATGAACTTGGGTGCCATGTTGTTGGCGAACTTCAAGGCAGCCATCAGCCTGTCGAACCGGCGCTGCTTGCGCTCGTCCCACGGCAGCCGCATTTCGTTGCGGAACCGTTGCGGCAGAAAGCCGGTCGTGATCAACAGCGCGAAATTGTCGCTCATCTGCTGTATGCGATGCGGCAGCTTGACGCCGCGAATCCTGTTGGCGGCGATCGGGTACAGGTAGTCGCGCACGGCGTCGTCGATGTGCACCTTGTCCAGCGACGCCTGCCAGTATTCGTCGAACGCGGCGCGGTCCTTCGGCCACATCTCTGGTGGCACCTGCAACGTCGTGGCGAACGACATGGCATCGCGGTACTGCTCGTCGGCGGTCTCGTCATCGACCTCACCGACGAAGACCCGCTGCGCGTCGACGACACCCTTGTACATGCATGCCGCAACCCACAGTTGCAATTCGGGGTCGAAGGCGTTGTAGGGCACGGGATCGTCGGGCAGCGAATAGACCTCGGCGTGGGCGCGGTTGACGGCTCGCCGATAAGCCGCCTTCTGTTCTTCGGTGCCGCGCACTGCGACCGCGATGTAGGTGAACGTCGTGCGGGCCCGTTTGATCGGATGGCGATCGACGCGCCCACTTTCGACCCGGCTGTCCTTTACGCCGTAACCGATGCCCGGACGGGCCAGCTGCATGATCACGTTCGCCGGCCCGAGCAACAGGCCGATCCCGTCCATTCCGGCGTCCGTCCGCCGGCGGCCCCGGGACGTCGGACCGAGGGGCGGCTCAGAGACGGACCGTTCCGGAATCGATTCTCTTCGCGCAACCCTGCCGGATTCGGCGACCGACATCGGCACCCCCATTATTCTGGAAACGCGTGTTTCCTAAATGCTTCCAGAGGGCGGCGCAGGTGTCAAGATGTCGTTGTGGCACCCAGCAGCGCGCGGCCTTACCGCGGAGTGCAGCCTGCCGACAGGCAGGCCGAGCGCAGAAGGCGGTTGCTGGACGCAGGGCTGAGCATCCTCGGATCCGAAACCGGCCCCGATGTCCTGACCGTACGCGGGGTGTGCCGGGCCGCCGGTCTGTCTGCCCGGTACTTCTACGAGAGCTTCTCGGACCGAGACGATCTCGTCAGCGCCATCTTCGATTGGGTGATCGCAGACCTTGCTGCGACGACCCAAGCCGCGGTGGCCGCGGCGCGCCAACCGCAACAGGCGCGGGCGGGGATGGCCAACATCGTGCGCTCGATTGCCGGTGACCCGCGGGTGGGGCGGCTACTGTTCAGCACGAAGCTGACCGACGCCGTCGTGGCACGCAAACGAGGCGAATCCGGGGCGTTGTTGGCCATGCTGTTCGGCCAGCACATGGGCCAGGCGCTGCGGCTACCGCAGGACGACCACCTCAAGGCGGCATCCCATTTCGCGGTCGGAGGAGTGGGCCAGACCCTCAGCGCGTGGCTGGCCGGGCAAATGGCGTTGACGACCGACGAGGTGATCGAGCAGCTGGCGTCGCTGCTCGACCGGATCGGGGACCCCACGTTGTACCGCAGCTAGCTACCGCAGCCGCGGAACGTACCCACAGTGTGTCGACCGCTAGGCAGTCACCGGTGGCATGCGGTCCGCCGCCGTCTTTGGCTGGGTGCCAACATCGGCGTCACCGAATTCCTTGACCCAGCAGGCGAACTCAAGCGTGATCCCGTCGGGGTCGTGGAAGTAAAACGACCGCACGTAGACGCCGGGGTGTAGCTCGGCGGCCACCTGCCTCTCGCTCTCGTCGTGGTTGAGCACCGGCCCCACGCGTACGCCTTTTTCCTTGAGCTTGCGCCGGTATTCATCGAACTTCTCGGGCGGCACATGAAAGGACAGGTGGTTCATCGAACTCACCGAGCTGACGATGTCGCCGATGCCGGGGAGGTTGGCCGGCGCGGATATCCCCCGCACTGCGTCGGGCGCTTTGCGGAACCAGAAGAACGCGACGCAGTCACCGTTGCCGGCGTCGAAAAAGAAGTGCTGGCCCACCCCGCCGGGAAGGTCGAGGGCCTTGATCAGCGGCATGCCCAGAGTGTTGCTGTAGAAATCGACGGTGCGCGCCATGTCCGAGCAGACAAGCGCCACGTGGTTGATCCCGCTCAGGGCGAACTCGCTGTTGGTGTTATGCGGCTTGATCATGTGTTCCCCCATCTACGGAGCGCAATCCGAATCTAACGCATTTGCTGACGGCGGCGCTGATGGCGATGTTCAATCATGTCCTGCTAGATCAAGGAGGTCTGGGATGCCGACGACATGCTCTGCTCATCGCGCAAGCGGCTCATCGGTCCCCGGCGTGGTTCGCGAGTTCATCGGTCTGCCGTCGCCCACCGCGCGGCGCGCGGGCGCGGGTGGGCACCCTTGCCAAGGCCTCTACTACCGAGGTGTCGGCCGCAAGCCCAAGGTGGCAATGATCGCCACGCACTACCAAATCGACTTTTCCGAGCACTACCTCGCCGACTACATGGCCACCCGTGGCATCGGCTTTCTGGGGTGGAACACCCGCTTCCGCGGGTTCGAAAGCAGCTTTCTTCTCGACCATGCGCTGGTGGACATCGGCGTGGGTGTGCGCTGGTTGCGCGATGTGGCCGGCGTCGAAACGATTGTACTGCTGGGTAATTCCGGTGGCGGCTCCTTGATGGCCGCGTACCAGTCGCAGGCGAGGGAACCCAACGTGACGCCACTGGCAGGCATGCGCCCTGCCGCGGGAGTCTCGGAGCTGCCGCCCGCCGACGGCTACGTCGCCAGCGCGGCGCATCCTGGCCGGCCGGACGTGCTGACAGCGTGGATGGACGGTGCCGTCGTCGACGAGCACGACCCAATCGCCACCGACTCCAGCCTCGACATCTTCGACCAGCGAAACGGCCCGCCGTTCTCGCCCGAGTTCGTCGAGCGCTACCGCGCCGCGCAGGTCGCGCGCAACCACGCGATCACCGACTGGGTCGAGGCCGAAATGGAACGCGTCACCGCTGCAGGGTTTTCCGACCGGCCGTTCACCGTGATGCGGACCTGGGCCGACCCGCGGATGATCGATCCCACGCTGGAGCCGACGCGGCGGGCAACGAACATGTGCTACGCCGGCATGCCGGTGAAGGCCAACCGTTCGGCGCACGGCATTGCCGCCGCGTGCACGCTGCGCAACTGGCTGGGCATGTGGAGCCTGCGCCATGCGCAGACCCGCGCCGAACCACATCTCGCGCGGGTCGACTGCCCGGCGCTGGTGATCAATGCCGGCCAGGACACCGGCGTGTACCCGTCGGACGCGCAGCGCATCTACGACGCACTGGCCTCTACCGACAAGACGTTGACGTCGATCGACACCGACCATTACTTCACCACACCCGGAGCACGCAGCGAACAGGCCGATACGATCGCGAAGTGGATCGCCAAACGGTGGCGATAAGAGTCCTCGCCCACTTCAAACCCACCGCTAATGTGCTGACATTTCTTGTGTCACATAAGGATTGGCTGGATATCCGGTTCTGCGACGAAGATGACGACGACGCTTTCTACCGGGAACTGCCTGCGGCCGAGGTGATCTGGCATGTACTGCGGCCGTTGTCGGCGTCGGACTTGAGGCGCGGAACACGGCTGCGACTGGTGCACAAGCTCGGCGCGGGTGTCAACACCATCGACGTGGCAGCTGCGATCGCGCGGGGTATCGCAGTGGCGAACATGCCGGGGGCCAATGCGCCGTCGGTCGCCGAGGGCACAGTGCTGCTGATGCTGGCCGCGCTGCGCCGGCTCACCGAGTTGGATCGCGCGACGCGTGCCGGCGCGGGCTGGCCCACCGACCCGTCACTCGGCGAAACTGTGCGCGACATCGGCGGCAGCACAGTCGGATTGGTCGGGTACGGAAACATCGCGCAGCGCGTGGAAAAGGTTGTGTTGGCAATGGGCACTGACCCGTCCAAGGTTCTGCACACCAGCACGGCTGACGACGGGACGGACCGCTGGCGCCCCCTGCACCGGCTGCTTGCGGACAGCGACGTCGTGTCACTGCACCTGCCGCTCACCGAGGCGACCACCGGGCTACTCGACCGCGACGCGTTCGCCGCCATGAAGGCCGGCGCCGTCCTGGTCAACACGTCGCGGGGCCCGATCGTCGACGAACCGGCACTCGTCGACGCGTTGCGCACCGGACGGCTGGCCGCGGCCGGCCTCGACGTGTTCACTGTCGAGCCGGTGCCGGTCGACAACCCGCTGCTGGCGTTGCCCAACGTCGTCGTCACACCACATGTCACCTGGTACACGGCCGACACGATGCGGCGCTATCTGACCATGGCCGTCGACAACTGCGCCCGGCTACGCGACGGGCGCAAGTTGGCCACCGTGGTCAACGACATCAGCGGCTGAAGGCGGTGCCACGACCATCCTGGCGCCGAAGGGCTGCGACTGAAACACCGGAAATCCGCCACGGATACCCGCCGAGACGGGCAGAATCTGCGATGGTGTCGGGTTGATGTGCCGCGCGGAAGGTGGACCGTGACGAACGTAGCCGGCGGTCAGTGACCCATGGCCAACCTCGCCCTGCTCGACCTCGTGCTTCCGTATGTCCTACGCGGCGAGAACCTGGGTAGCTTTCACGCGCTCGCATCGGCGCTTCGCGTCACGAGCTACGAGCAGGCCGGCGACACCCTCGGGGTGACGATCCGCGGCCGCGGCGAATTCAACGGCTGGGCAAGGCTTTTCCCGAACGGCACATTCTCGGTGGCCGGAGGCGTCGACGAAGCCGCGCCGGTGTACGACCCCGCCAACCGGCAACCCGTGTTCGACCTCGCGGAAACTGCCATCGAGTTCGAACTCCTGGTGCCCCGCGTCCGATCCGACATCGTGTTCGCGGGTGAAGGATCGCTTGGCACCGACACCGCTTCTCAGCAAACCCGGGCGGTGCTTGACACTCTCGCCGGGCCTGCTGGTAACCCCACCACCGACTATCCGTCCACCGGCTTCGTTCTCGACCTGATACTGGACGCGCCGAGCCTGCGGCCACCGTTTCTGCATCCCGCTGCGCTCGCTGACAGCGGCACACTTGTGCCAGACCAGTCGGTCAACGAGGTCACGCTGACGCTGCCCAAACTGCGGTTCCGCCTCAGCCACGGCGACACCAACCCGAGCCTGCTGCGTTTCGAGCTGGTCTCTTTCGGCGCCACCGGCCTCGACGACCCCGCGGACCTCGGTGTCGCCGAACTCGTGTCGATGTCGCCGCCGTACGCCTACATCGGCGGATCGGACTCGACGACGCTGGGCATCGGGTTCCGTTCGGCGACCCTGGACCTGTCGGCCGACACCACGCCGCCCGCACTGAAGGACAAGGCCGGCGTCGGCGACGACTGGACCGGACTGTACTTGCCGGAGGCACGGGTCTTCTTCTCCCCCAACGGCGTACGCAACATGGCGTTCGAGGGCGGGGCGCACGAGTTCCTGTTCGGCATCGGCCACGACAGCGCCGGCATCTGGGGCGACTTCGAGATCGCGATCATCGAACAGGGCAACGCGAAGCCGGTTGTCAGCGCACGGTTCGTCGATGCCAACAACAAGTCCTACGGCACCGAATCGACCGGCGCGACCACCGCGACTGCGCGGCTGCCCGCACATACCCGGATGGTCGTCGACGTCTCCGGCGGGCGAATGCCGTACAAGCGCACAGTGACGGTGGCCGGCGGCGCCGCGGAGCAGGGCACGATCTTCGTGATCGACCTGTCGAATGTGCCCGACGGCAAGGCCGAGATCGCAATCAGCGTCACCGATTCCAGTCCGGCGCCGCAGACGGTGACGCTGACGGTCACCGCCCAGCTGGTCACGCCCCTTGCAGTGCTGCCATCACCCGCACCGAGTCAGCCGCCGCGACAGCCCGCCACGATGACGCCGCCGACCGGAACCCCGACGATCGCGCTGCAGGCCCAGACCGACACCGACGTCGTTCTCGGGAGCGTCCCGCCCGACCCGACGCTGATGTGGAAGGTCGACAACAAACCGGAGACCGGCCCCTCGGCGTCGATTCAAGTGCCGGTCGGGCCCGGAGAGCAGCACACCGTCGTCGCGCGCAAGCCCGGCACCGCTGCGGCGGCACGTTCGGACACTGTCTACTTCTTCTTCGACCGGCCTCCGCCCAAGCCTGACGACACCTATCCCCGCCCCGACTCGTCGTCGAAGGCAATCAGCAAGAGCGTCAACATCTTCGAGCCGCCCGATGTCGATCCTCTGAACGAGTACAAGGATCACTTCGACGCCGTCGCCAAGACCGCGCACGACACCGCGACCGACGTGACGATCAAGATCGAGGGACGAGCCTCCTACGAAGGCATCGACGACGATTGGCACCGCCAGCACAACTACCTGCTGGCCGGCCGCCGCGCTCAGGCCGCACGCGACCTGATCGCCGCCGCCTACCCCGAGCCGCACCTGAAGTACGCGATCACCCCCGACAAGACCGCGCCCACCAAAACCGAGATCAACCAATGGGTCACCGACACCGACTGGAACGACCCGGCTCACGCGGTGCCGCACGATCGCGAGTACTGGTGCGCGATCGTCGGGCTGCCTGCAGTCAGCACGCCCGAACACAAATCGACCGTCACGATCAGCCGCCCCGCCGCACCACCGCCGCCGCAGCAGATCAAGCCCGTCGACCCGACACCGACGGAGCCGGAACCGCCGGGAATGTTCCGGTCGTGCAAGCTGATCGTCCGCGTCGTCAAGGGCGACGTCATTGCGGCCGAGGCAGACGCGCAGCTGTTCATGCAGGCCTTCGTCAACGAGTCGCTGAAACCGACCGGCGTCAACACCGCCACCTCGCCCACCGGCCGCTCACTGAAGCAGGGCGTGCCGGTGGGCCAGGGCAACCCGACCGACGGCATCACGAACTTCCGGCTCCTCGTGCAAACCGATCCGAGCACCGGGCGCGAGTCGATCCTCGGCTCGATCGGCGCCGACCCCGCCGACACGTCCGGCCTGCTGGTGTGGGGCTGGCTGCCAGGTGAGCAGCGAGCGCCCCGGGACTTCGTGCGCAACCTGATCGGCAGCTACCTCACGTTCTGGCCGTTGTTGGCCGACCTGCCGCTCGACGCAGCCGCCGCGCAGGCGTCGCACGAAAGCGTCGGCGCCGCGCTCGTCGACGTCGGGCTTGCGGCCGCAGCGATGGCGATCCCCGCCGTGATCGCCGGGCTTGACTTCCTCGAAGTCGAGCGGGTCATCTGGTACGGCGGCGAGGTGCACGTCGGGCTGCGTCAGGGCACCAGCGATTTCGAAACCGACATTCTCGGCGACTTCGCGATCGCTTGGGGCACCACGAAGCCGATAGTCGACGTGCTGACGATAAACCCGAACAAGCCGCTTACCGTGCGCTACAAGGCAATCGGCGTGCACACCGCCAACCGCGACGCTACCGGCAAGGACGCGTTTGCGCTGCACCCGGTGTTCGACGCGTCGCGCGGCTACACCATCGACGTGCAGGGTAGCGGCTCGCTGGTGATCGCCGACCCGCTCGGCAAGATCCTGCGGATCCTCGCCGCCCGCCTGTCGCGGACCAATCCACTGACACTGGAGATCGACATCGGCATGAGCGTCGACCTCGGCGTGGTCAGCGTCACCCGCGCCGGCGTGCGTGTCTACCTCGACCAGGCGCGGCTGCCGGAACTCACCGCGCTCGGCATTGGCGTCGACATCGCGGGCGCGCTGACCGGTTCCGGATTCGTGCAGATGGCCCACAGCACCGACGCGGCCGGCCACCCGGTCGCCACGATCGGCGGCCAGCTCGACCTGACGCTGCGCCCGATCCAGCTGCGGGTCGCCGCCGCCGTCGAGATCTCGACGATAACCGTCGCACCCGGCCAGACCGCCACCGGCGTGTACGTCGGCCTCGACATCGTTCTGCCAGTGGGTATCCCGCTCGGAACGTCCGGGCTGGGGCTGTTCGGGTTCCGCGGCATCTTCGGCATGCACTACGACCGCAGCACCCAATGGGACAGCCCCGGCCAGCCGTCCTCGACGCTGGTCTGGCTCGAGCACGCCGACGGCGAGCCCAACAAGCTCGTCAACAAGCAGAGCGAGAAGCTGTGGGTGCCCTACCTCGATCACTGGGCGTTCGGCGCGGGCGTGCTGATCGGGACGATGGAGGGCGGCTTCATCATCAATCTGGACGGCACGCTGCTGATCCAGTTGCCGGGCCCTCGCGTGGCAATCATCATGAACGCGCGAATCATCTCGCCGCCCCCGGACATGGACGAAATCGGCGGCGCGGGAGGAATTCTCGCGGTCATTGAGATCACCCCTGACCACTTCCTGGTCGGTGTGCTGATCTCGTGGGAGATTCCCAGGCTCATCACGATCAAGATCCCGGTCGAGGCGTTGTTCCCGTTCGGCGCCGACGCGTCGAAGTGGCACGTCTATCTGGGCGCGCGGCC
>DATBFF010000136.1:0-45193 GCA_036558625.1 Mycobacterium sp.
CTGTAACGTGTTCTAGTTAGAGCGAACGACTGGAGGCACGGACGTGACTACCGAAACCGCCGGCGGCGGCATTCGCGAGATCGATACCGGCGCCCTGCCGGACAGGTACGCGCGGGGTTGGCACTGCCTCGGCCCCGTCGAGGATTACCTGGACGGCGAACCACACGGGGTCGAGGCCTTCGGCACCAAGCTGGTGGTGTTCGCCGACTCCCACGGCGACGTCAAGATCCTGGACGGCTATTGCCGGCACATGGGTGGCGACCTGACGCAGGGCACCATCAAGGGCGACGAGATCGCCTGCCCGTTCCACGACTGGCGCTGGGGCGGCGACGGCAAGTGCAAGCTCGTGCCATACGCGAAGCGCACACCTCGGCTGGCGCGCACCCGGGCCTGGACCACCGACATCCGCGGCGGGCTGCTTTTTGTCTGGCACGACCACGAGGGCAACCCGCCGCAGCCGGAGGTGCGCATCCCGGATATTCCGGAGTTCGGTAGCGACGAGTGGACCGACTGGCGCTGGAACTCGATCCTCATCGAAGGCTCCAACTGCCGCGACATCATCGACAACGTCACGGACATGGCGCACTTCTTCTACATCCACTTCGGTCTGCCGACGTACTTCAAGAACGTCTTCGAGGGCCACATCGCCTCGCAGTACCTGCACAACGTGGGCCGACCGGACGTGAACGACCTCGGCACGTCCTACGGTGAGGCGCATCTGGATTCGGAGGCGTCCTACTTCGGGCCGTCGTTCATGATCAACTGGCTGCACAACAATTACGGCGGCTTCAAGGCCGAGTCGATCCTGATCAATTGCCACTACCCCGTCACGCAGGATTCGTTCGTGCTGCAGTGGGGCGTGATCGTCGAGAAGCCCAAGGGCATGGACGAAGAAATGACCGAGAAGCTGTCCAAGACGTTCACCGAAGGCGTGAGCAAGGGCTTCTTGCAAGACGTCGAGATCTGGAAGCACAAGACCCGCATCGACAACCCGCTGCTTGTCGAAGAGGACGGCGCGGTGTACCAAATGCGTCGCTGGTATCAGCAGTTCTACGTCGACGTTGCCGACGTCACGGCCGACATGACCGACCGCTTCGAGATCGAGGTGGACACGACGAAGGCAAACGAGTTCTGGCAGAAGGAAGTTGAGGACAACCTGCAGCGCCGGGCGGGGGCGGAAGGACAGGCCACGCAGGTTACGCAATGAGCAAGGAGCAGCACGTCCCCGACGTCGACCAACTTGCGCGGTCGATGCTGCTCGTACACGGCGCTCATGATGACGACGACCACGCGGGCCGTCGCGGAGGCGGTCGCTCGCGGGCCCGGCCAGTTGCGGACCCCCGCCGCGCCGAGGAGCTTCGTGCGGCGACCGCACGGGACCGCGACCGCTACCTGGTTTCGGGCCTGCAGCCGGTCGACTGCCGTTACTGCCATGTGTCGGTGCTCGTCAAGAAGCTCGGGCCGGAACACACGTCGGTGCAATGGAATTCGGATGCGTCGGAGCGCTGCGCCTACTTCGCCGAGGTACGTGAGTCCGGGGGCCAGACGGCACGTAGCAGATCGTGCCCGCGGCTGGTTGACAGCATCGAGCATGCGATCGCCGAGGGTGTTCTCGAGCGGATGTCGACGGCACCGTCACCCGGGGACGGCTAGTTCTTCTACCGCGGCGCTAGGTGAGGCCCGCGAAGCGCTTCTTCACCTGCTCGACAGTCAGCCCGTAGTCCTCCAGCCGGTACGTGTGTTTCGGTGCGCGGGGCCCTTTTTGGCCTTCGGCGTGAATCTCTTGCATCGCCGACCGCGCCGCATCGCTCAGGTCGATCTTGAAGTAGCGGTAGATCCCCTCGACCGTGCCGATCGGGTCGTTGACGAAGTCACGGTAGTCCACATCGCAAAACTGCGCGGGATCGTGGTTCACCCGTACCGCGTTGAACCGCTCCAGCCCTCGCGCCCAGGTGTCAAGTGAGTCTGCGCCGATGGTCGCGCCGACATACGCGTTCGACCAGCCTTCCGTCGCCGCCTCGGCGAGCGAGCACATCGACGCCATCAACGTCTCGGCGGGCCGATGGCATTGCACCACTAGTGCATCCGGGAATGTCGCCATCAGCGCGTCGAGCGCGTGCAGATGGCTGGGGTTCTTCAGTACCCACCGCTTGCCGGGATCGTCGAGGCCGATCAACTGCAGATTCCGGCGATAGCGGCGGTAGGCCGGGGTCCAATCCTCGTTCGCAAGCCACCGCGCGTACGTCGGAAGATGCGCCAATGTCTCGTAGGCAACGGCGTGCAGTGACTGGCGGAGCAACTGCCAACACTCCTCGACCTCGTCTGCACTCATGAAGTGCAAACCCATGAATTCCGGGTTCTCCACATGATGCTGCTCGAATTGAGCATTCAGGCCTGCGAAAAATGGGTTTTCAGCCCATGTTTCGCGGGGCGGGCGCGGCTGCGGGAACTCCGCGAGCCACATCTGCAGCCCCTGGTGCGACGGATCGGCTCCCAGCAGTCGATGCAGCGCCGTCGTGCCCGTGCGCGGTAAACCGGTGACGAAGATGGGCCGCTCGACCGGCAAGTCGGCGTACTGCGGATATTGCTTCCATCCAGCCTGCGCCATCAGCCGAGCGGCCAGCGCACCCCGCAGATATACCCGGCATATCTTGCTGCCGAACGGCGTCAGATCCGCATCGCGCTGATACGAGTCCAGGATGACGGCAAGGCCCTCACGGTAGTTGTCGTTGTCGGGCCCGAAGTCTTCGAGACCGACGAGCCGCACCGCGGACTCCAGCAGATCCTCGACCGTGCCGACGTCCGTCCGCTCAGTCACGCTTTGTATTCCCCGCAGTTGACATCGAGCGTCTGCCCGGTGATTCCGCTCGACAGGTCACTGGCGAAAAACAGTATGGCAGAGGCGACTTCGTCCTCAGTCGGAAGCCGCCTGAGGTCTGAGTTGGCTGCCGTCGCGTCGTAGATCTGTTCTACGGTCGTGCCGTACTTGCCGGCTTGGTGGTTGAAATAGCCCTTCAGCGTCTCGCCCCAGATATAGCCGGGAACCACCGAGTTCACTCTGATCCCCTGCTCGCCGAGCTCGGTCGACAGCGATTGCGACATCGCCAGCAATGCAGACTTGGCCATCTTGTAGGCGCCGTACTTGGCCTGCGAGTGCCTGATCACCATCGAGTTGACGTTGACCACCGACCCGTTGACCTCGGCCAGTGCCGCCGTGAAACCCTGCGTCAGCCGCAGCGCGCCCAGAACTGTCAGCTCGATCGCGTCGCGGATGTGCTGAAATGTCGTGCTTGCCAACGGCTTCATCGACGGAACCCGGAATGCATTGTTGATCAGCACGTCGACCTTGCCGTATGCGCTCAGGGCGGATTCCACCAGGTTGTTCACCTGGTCCTCGTCGGTGATATCGGTTCCGACCGACACTGCGCGCCGGCCGAGGTCGGCGACCTGCTTGGCGACGTCGTCGAGCCGCTCGACCGTGCGTGCCGCGAGTACCAGGTCCGCACCCGACTCGGCACATCGCCGCGCCAGCGTCGTGCCCAGCGCCGGACCGACACCGCTGATCACCACTATCTTGCCATCCAGCAATCCAACCATCGGTCACCCCAGCATTCTGTTCGCGATTTGGTTCTGGCGCAGGGCGATCCGCGCACACCAGTCATCGTCGGTGATTTTGTTCTTCTCGTAGAACGGTAAAGCCGAGGGCACTGCCTCGGCGTCGACCAATTCGACAGTCGGCCCGTCGGCTTCGGTGAGTTCGCGTGACACCCGCTGCCACCGGAACTGCATGAAGCCTTTGCGGTGGCCGAGTGTTTCCACCCAGTTCGTCACCCCAGCGTTGCGATCGGTGACCACGATCCGGATCTTGCCATCCGGATCCACTTGCGCCTGAGTGCCGTTCAGTGATGTCTGGTGATTGATGTAGTCCAGCGAGATGTACCACATGCTGCCGAGTTGGAAGCCGAGGTACGGCGCGTCGGACTGCGGGATCGTGATGATCAGCGCCTGCTCGGGCGTCAGGTCGAAATGACCCGCTGACGAGTATTGCGTTTCCAGACCGCCCGGGGTCAGCCGCGGCGCCACCAGTGTGTTGGCCGGCAGGTTGAGGTAGAACCACTGTGGGAATTGCAGCCAGGTCTTGATTCGCTGCACGAGCTGGTTTCCGGCTGTGGCATAGCGCTTCTGGATCGCGGCGGCGGTGAGCGAAGGCGGTGCGGTGCCAGCTGTGTCCACGCGCTCGATGGCTATCGTGCCGCGCCGTTGCGACCAGTCGTTGTAGACCTCGCGCACGACGAGCTGCGCGGGACGCGTTGGTGCGACGCGCCATTCGAAGCTGCCGTCGGTGGCGATTTCAAGTTCGCGGTCGTCGAACGCCGCCTCGCTGACGGGCACACCTTCGTCGGTGTACTCGCCCCCTAACAGTTGGAAGCTCAGATCGGTGGTGGTGCCGCGCATTCCGGAGACGACGTATTCGTGGTCCGGATGAACCCGCGCACCGAAGTACAGCGTGTCGGGGTTGTCCAGGCCCATCTTCGTGAACGGTCCGGTGCCGCTGAGAAAAAACGGATGGTCACGGTCGTAGTGGAACGCCAAGTGGGTGCAGGCGGCAATGCCCTGCGCCAAGTACTGCAGGCCCTCGAGGAGGTCGGCTTCGGTTTCGATGTGGGGCGCGGCCGCGACGAGTTCTTCGGCCTCCGCGATCGCCGCCGTCAACGGGTCGGTGTGCACGCGTTCGAGATTAGAACGCGTGCTAGCGGTGGTCAATATATTGATCGCCACGATCCAAATATGGAACACTAGTCTGGTGGCAGCCTCCGAAACGTCCGCTCGCGCGTCCCCGCCGACGAGCCGCGTCGTGCAAGTCCTCGAATTTCTGTCGCGGCACCCGCAGGATCGCTTCGGCGTGTCCGAGCTGGCACGGCGGGTCCAGCTGAGCAAGCCCACTTGCCTCGGTATCGTCACCACGCTCAGCGATGCCGGCTATCTGATCCGGGAGGGCCACGACAAGACATACCGGCTCGGCCCCGCGCTGATCACGCTCGGGCACAAAGCGCAGGAGTCGATGCGGGTCAGCCCTGCCGCGCGCGAGGAATTGCGTTTGCTGTCAACACGATTCAACACCACAGCCGCGCTGTCCGCGGTGGTCGACGACCGCATCACGCTTCTGGAGCTTGTCGCACCTCTGGGCACGCGGGTGGGTGTCGAGGTGGGCCAGAGTTATCCGTTCGCGCCGCCGGTGGGGTTGATGTTCGTGCTGTGGGACGACGAGGCCGTGCGCAGTTGGCTGGCCAAAGAGCCGACCATTCCGCTGCGTACCGACACCGAGCGGCTGCATCGCGTGATCGCCGAATGCCGTGCCAACGGATACCTCGTCGAGCGGTTGACGCCGAGCGGCCAGCGCCTTTACGCGCTGATGGCGGGCATGTCGGCCAGCCTGCCCGACGAACTGCGGGCGTTGCTCGGCGAGATCGTTTCCGACATCGGCGAACGTGTGTACCTGCGCAGTGAGAACTCCAGCGGCCGGCGGCGTCACGAGATCAGCGTCATTTCTGCGCCGGTGTATGACCACCATCAGCGGCAGGTGATGGTGACGTCGCTGCAGATCGGCCGGGCTCTCACCGACGCGGAGATCGGCGAGCGGGCCCGCGGACTCGTGGCCGCCGCCGATGCGCTGACCGCTCAACTCGGCGGCCTAAAACCCACCGCCCACAGCTAGCCCCGCTTACCGCGAGCGTGCGTGTCTGCCGGG
Organism: Mycobacterium sp.; assembly: GCA_036558625.1. Lineage (GTDB taxonomy): Bacteria > Actinomycetota > Actinomycetes > Mycobacteriales > Mycobacteriaceae > Mycobacterium. Next base: position 5,750 of record DATBFF010000136.1, read on the forward strand.
CGACACGCCGACCAAACACCGGAGTCTGCGCACGCTCGCGGCGATCGAACGTGCGCTTAGACTCGCTGCCATCGGACAACGGATGCGGCGCGTGGCGCTCACAACCATGCTTCTGGCATCGGTGCTGCCTGCATGCGGCAACCACAGCGAGGTTGCCGAGAGAACTTCGACGAGTCGCGCATCGACGACCAGCTCCACCTCCCCCACCACGACAACGGCCATCGCGGCGCCACGCACCGTGAGGTGGGTCGACCTCGACGGCGGCCAGTGCGTAAAGGCACTACCCAACGTCGAACTCGGTGACGTGAACGTAACCGTCGTCGACTGCACGACGCCGCACCAGGCGGAGGCATACTTCCGCGGCGCGCTGACAGTCAATGCCGCGATACCGACTGTCGCAAACCCGACCTGCGCCAAAGAGTTTCACAACTACACCGGCCGGTCCGTTGACAACAGCGGCCTTGCGATCACCTATCTCGTCGATTCCAATCAGGACCGCACCACCGTTGCTCCGACGGCCGGTCCGGCACCGAGCACAGTCATCTGCTTATTGCAGGACGCGAACGGCGAGCCGCTGACGGGTTCGGCGCGACACTAGACGCACGTTCACTCGTCGGCGAGCGTGCGCGGACTCGGGTACTTTACCGGCGTGTCGCCCGGCAGACACGCACGCTCACGCAAACTAGGCGGACTGTTCGCGCTTGATCTCCAGCGCGATGTCGATGAGCTGATCCTCTTGGCCGCCAATCAGTTTGCGTTGCCCCGCGCGATGCAGCAGCTCATGAGCGGGGACCCCGTACCGCTCCGACTGGCGGATCGCGTGCTTGAGGAAGCTGGAGTACACACCGGAATACCCCATGATCAACGCGTTGCGGTCGAGCAGACATTCGGCCGGCATCGCCGGGCGCACAACGTCTTCCGCGGCATCGGCGATGTCGAAGAAGTCAATGCCGGTCTTGACGCCGATCTTGTCGAACACACCGATCAGCGCCTCGACCGGAGCGTTGCCCGCGCCGGCACCGAACCGTCGGCACGACCCGTCGATCTGCTTGGCGCCCGCCCGCACTGCCTCCACTGAGTTCGCGACGCCCAGGCCGAGGTTCTCGTGCCCATGAAAACCAACCTGCGCGTCGTCACCTAATTCGGCGACCAGTGCGGCCACCCGGTCACGCACGCCCTCGAGCACCAGCGCGCCGGCCGAGTCGACGACGTACACACACTGACAGCCGGCGTCGGCCATGATTCGCGCCTGCTTGGCCAGCTGTTCCGGCGGGATCGTGTGCGCCATCATCAAGAAGCCGACGGTTTCCAGGCCGCGTTCGCGTGCGAGGCCGAAGTGCTGGATCGACACGTCGGCCTCGGTGCAGTGCGTGGCAATCCTGCAGATCGACCCGCCGTTGCCCTGCGCCTCGATGATGTCCTCTTTGGTACCGACGCCGGGCAGCATCAAGAACGCGATCTTGGCTTCCTTGGCAGTCTCCGCGGCGAGCTTGATCAGCTCCTGCTCGGGTGTCTTGGAGAAGCCGTAGTTGAACGACGAACCGCCGAGGCCGTCGCCGTGTGTCACCTCGATCACCGGCACCCCGGCGGCGTCTAGCGCCGCGACGATGCCGTGCACCTCATCCTTGGTGAACTGGTGACGCTTGTGGTGCGACCCGTCGCGCAACGACGTGTCCGTCATCCGCACATCCCAGATCGGGTTGAAGAAAATGTCGCTCATCGCGCACTCCCGCTGACGCTCATTGTCTCTTTGGCGATCTCCTCGCCGACCTTGGTCGCCGCCGCCGTCATGATGTCCAGGTTTCCCGCGTACGGCGGCAGGTAATCGCCGGCGCCTTCGACCTCGATGAACGTCGTCACCAACGCCTGCCCGCCGGAGTTCGTCGACGGCGGGTCGAACTGCGGCTCGTTGAGCAGCTGATAGCCCGGCACGTAGGTCTGCACCTCGGCGACGACGTCGCGAATCGACTGCGCGATCGCGTCGGTGTCGGCATCCTCGGGGATGGCGCAGAAGATGGTGTCGCGCATGATCATTGGCGGTTCGGCGGGGTTGAGGATGATGATGGCCTTGCCGCGTTTCGCGCCGCCGATCGTCGAGACGCCGCGGCTGGTGGTCTTGGTGAACTCGTCGATGTTGGCGCGGGTGCCGGGGCCCGCCGAAACAGACGCGACGGAGGCGACGATCTCGGCGTAGGGCACCTCGCACGCCCGCGACACGGCGTACACGATCGGGATCGTGGCCTGCCCACCACAGGTGATCATGTTGACGTTCGGCGCGTCCAGATGCTCACGCAGGTTGGCGGGCGGAATGACCGCCGGGCCGACCGCCGCGGGCGTCAGGTCGATCGCGCGGATGCCCGCCTCGGCGTAGCGCGGTGCGGCGTCGCGGTGCACGTATGCCGACGTCGCCTCGAACAGCAGATCCGGCTTCTCGTCTTGGGCCAGCAGCCAGTCCACTCCCTCGTGCGTGGTCTCCAGGCCCAGCTTGCGGGCACGCGCAAGCCCTTCGCTGTCGGGATCGATGCCGACCATCCAGCGCGGTTCGAGCCACTCCGAGCGCAGCAGCTTGTACAGCAGATCGGTGCTGATGTTGCCGGAACCGACGATGGCCACGCTTGCTTTCTGAGAAGGTCCAGTCGGCATGTCCTCATTCTCTTTCATTCGAAACTCAACCGGACGGACCCGAGCCCGTCGAACTCGGCGACGAACTCGTCACCGGGATTTGCGTCGATGGCGCGCGTGCACGAGCCCGGCAGGACGATGTCTCCCTTGCGCAGCCGCACACCAAAACTCTCCACCTTGCGGGCCAGCCACGCCACCGCCGTGACCGGATTACCCAGTACCGCGTCGCTGCGGCCCTTGGCCACCACCTCGCCGTTGCGGCTCAGCACCGCGTCGATCGTCTTGATGTCGACGTCCGACGGTGCCACCCGCTCCTTGCCGAGAACGAAGCCGGCGGACGACGCGTTGTCGGCGATCGTGTCGCAGAGCTTGATCTTCCAGTCGGTGATTCGTGTGTCGATCAACTCGACCGACGGGGCGAATGCTTCGGTGGCGGCCAGCACGTCGTCTTCGGTGCAGTTCGCACCAGGAAGGTCGTCGGCGAGGATGAACCCCACCTCCACCTCGACCCGCGGGTACAGATAGCGGCCTGCCTTGACCGGGGTGTCGGAGAAGACTTCCATCTCGTCAAGCAAATGCCCGTAGTCGGGCTCGTCGACGCCCATCATCTGCTGCATCGCCTTGCTCGACAGGCCTACCTTGTGGCCGACCACCCGGGCTCCCTCGGCGACGCGCTGGCGGATGTTGGTCAGCTGGATCTCGTAGGCGTCCACCACGTCTATCGTGGGATTTCCGTCCGTGAGCGGGGCGATGGGCACCCGGCTGCGCTCCGCCTCGGCGAGGTCGGCAGCTAGTTCGTCGCGCCTGACAACGCTGAGCATCTCTGGTCGCCCCTCTGTTCGATGCGGCGGGGCCGGTGGCGCCCGACCGGGCCAATTCTATAACGTGTTCTAGTATGACCGGACCTGAGTACGACGTCGTGGTCGTGGGCAGCGGTGCTGCGGGCATGGTAGCCGCCCTCACCGCAGCTCACGACGGGCTTTCGACGGTGCTGATCGAGAAGGCCCCCCATTTCGGCGGCTCCACTGCGCGCTCCGGCGGCGGGGTGTGGATCCCGAACAACGAGATCCTCAAGCGAGACGGCGTCACCGACACGGCCGAGGCCGCGCGCACGTATCTGCACGGCATCATCGGCGACATCGTCGAGCCCGAGCGCATCGACGCGTACTTGCAGCGCGCGCCTGAGATGTTGTCGTTCGTGTTGAAGCACACGCCGCTGAAGATGTGCTGGGTTCCGGGTTATTCGGACTACTACCCGGAGGCGCCCGGCGGCCGTCCCGCTGGCCGTTCAATCGAACCGAAACCGTTCAATGCCCGCAAACTGGGTCCCGACGAGGCCGGCCTGGAACCGGCGTATGGCAAGGTGCCGCTGAACGTCGTTGTGATGCAACAGGATTACGTGCGTCTGAACTTGCTCAAGCGCCACCCGCGCGGCGTACTCAGGAGTTTGAAGGTCGGCGCGCGCACGATGTGGGCCAAGGCGACGGGCAAGAACCTGGTAGGCATGGGCCGGGCACTGATCGCTCCGCTGCGGATCGGCCTGCGCGACGCCGGTGTGCCGGTGCTGCTGAACACCGCGCTGACCGAGCTCTATGTCGAGGGCGGCGCGGTGCGCGGCGTCTACGTCCGCGACATGACCGGCCCGGAAACCGCTGAGCCACAGCTGATTCGGGCCCGCCGCGGCGTAATTCTCGGCTCCGGCGGCTTCGAGAACAACGAGCAGATGCGGGTGAAATACCAGCGCGCGCCCATCACGACGGAGTGGACAGTCGGCGCGAAGGCCAACACCGGCGACGGTATCCTGGCCGCCGAGAAACTGGGTGCAGCGCTGGAGTTGATGGAGGACGCCTGGTGGATCCCGACGGTTCCGCTGGTTGGTGCACCGTGGATTGCGCTGTCGGAGCGTAATTCGCCCGGCGCGATCATGGTCAACATGGCCGGCAAGCGGTTCATGAACGAGTCGTTGCCGTACGTTGAGGCCGGCCACCACATGTACGGCGGCGAATGGGGCCAAGGCCCGGGCCCCGGCGAGAATGTGCCGGCGTGGCTGGTGTTCGACCAGCAATACCGCGATCGGTACATCTTCGCGGGACTTCAGCCCGGACAACGCATTCCGAGTAAGTGGCTGGAGAGCGGCGTGATCGTCAAGGCGGACACGCTCGCCGAACTGGCGGACAAGGCCGGACTGCCGGCCGATGCTCTGACCGCTACGGTCCAGCGGTTCAACGGGTTCGCCCGCTCGGGTGCCGACGACGACTTCCACCGCGGTGAAAGCGCATACGACCGTTACTACGGCGACCCGACCAACAAGCCGAACCCCAACCTCGGTCAGATCAGCCATGCGCCGTACTACGCGGCGAAGATGGTGCCCGGCGACCTCGGTACCAAGGGCGGCATCCGCACCGACGTGCACGGCCGGGCGCTTCGCGACGACGGACGCGTCATCGAAGGCCTGTACGCCGCAGGCAATGTCAGCGCACCGGTGATGGGACACACTTACCCTGGCCCGGGCGGGACCATCGGCCCCGCGATGGCGTTTGGTTACCTTGCGGCATTACATATAGCGGGAAAGAGCTGACATGCCGATAGACCCTTCGGTGGCGTTGGGTGCCGAGCTACCGCCAGCCGAATTCAGTTGGAGCAGCAGTGATGTGCAGCTCTATCACCTCGCGCTCGGTGCCGGCGCAGATCCGATGAACCCGCGCGAGCTGAGCTATCTCGTAGACAACACCCCGCAGGTGTTGCCGACATTCGGCAATGTGGCGCAGAGCTTTCACATGACCGAGCCGCCGAATGTGCCGTTCCCGGGCATCGACATCGAGCTGGCGAAGATCCTGCACGGTGCCGAGTCGGTGACCGTCGCCGGGCCGCTGCCGGCGTCGGGCACCGCGAGCGCCACCAGTCGCGTCGTCGACATCTGGGACAAGGGCAAGGCCGCGGTGATTCTCACCGAGTCGTCAGTGACGACGCTGGACGGCACACCGCTCTGGAGCACCACCCGGTCGATATTCGCCCGCGGCGAGGGCGGATTCGGCGGCGAGCGAGGACCGTCGACACCCTCGGCCGCCCCCGAGCGCCCGTGCGATCACGAGGTGCCGCTGCCGATCCTGCCGCAGCAGGCACTGCTGTACCGGCTGTGCGGAGACCGCAATCCGCTGCACTCCGATCCCGAATTCGCTGCCGCGGCGGGTTTTCCACGACCGATCCTGCACGGGTTGTGCACGTACGGGATCGCTTGCAAAGCGATCGTCGATGCGTGCCTTGACAGCGACGTGGCCCGGGTGCGTACCTATGGCGCGCGCTTCGCGGGTGTCGCGTATCCCGGCGAGATGCTGCTGGCCCGTATCTGGGAAGAAGACGAGCGGATCGCCGCCGTCGTCACGGCTCCGAGCCGCGAGAACGAGACGGTGCTCGCCGGTGTGGAGCTGGTGCCCGCGTAAAGAACGCCTAACCGCGCCTACGATCAGGACATGACGCGTGACCGTCGGGCGACGCTTTTGGTCTTCGCGCGGATCTGGGCCTATCCGCTGTGGTGCTGCGTCACGCGCTCGAAAGCGGCGGACACGGTCAGCGAGGACGTCGGTTGGTGGATGCGATGCATCGATGACGCTAATCTGCTTGCCCTCGATCAATACTCGCGATTCGCATATCTCACCGGGGCGTTAGCCGAGTTCCGCACACTCGTCCACTTCCGTCTGCGCTCCGCGCCGATCGCGCTTCGACTTCTCCTGCGCGCGGTGTACCGACCTGCCGCGACCCTCACCCTCGAGGCAGACCGAATCGGTCCCGCACTTTTCATCCAGCATGGCGTCGCAACTATCGTGACCGCTCAGTGCATTGGCAGCCATTGCTGGATCAATCAGCAGGTGACCATCGGGTACACCGCCAAGGGCCGACCGACCCTCGGCGACCGTGTCCGCGTCGGAGCCGGTGCGGTTGTGCTCGGCCCCATCACCTTGCACGACGGGGCAACGGTCGGAGCCAACGCGACAGTGATGCGCGACGTCGGGCCGGGCCAAACGGTGGTGGCGCCGTTGGCCACCCCGAAGTTAGAGACCGCTATGGACCTTGATGACGATCTCTGAGATCTCGTCGATATTGGACGAACTGAGTCCTTGGTGCACGGGCAGACAGATCCCCTTGCTGTACAGCTCTTCCGCCACCGGCAGCGCTTCGCGTGCGTATTTTCGAAGCGCTGGCTGACGGTGCAACGGATAGAAGAAACCGCGGGTCTGGATACCCGCCTCTTCGAGTGCCGTCGCTAGTTGTGTACGACGCTCGCTGACCAACGCGAAGCGGAACGGGACGTGGGTCGAGCCGGCTTGGACCTGCAGCCATCTCACGCCGTTTACGTCTTTCAAGTTGGCCACGTAGCGCGCATGGTTATCCCGCTTCCTGGCGACGATTTCGGGCAGTTTGCGCAATTGAGCGCGGCCTACTGCGCACTGCAAATCGGTGACGCGGAAGTTCATTCCAAGAGCGTCATGTACGAATGTGCCGCTGTTGAGCCGGCCTTGATTTCTGAGCAATCGCAACTTCTCGTACAAGGCAGCATCCTCGGTGAGAACGACTCCACCCTCGCCCATCGTGATGGTCTTGTCAGCGAAAAACGAGACCACGCCCGCATGCCCCCAGGTACCGGCGTGGCGGCCTTGGTAGGTGACGCCGTATGCCTGCGCCGCGTCCTCTAGAACCGCAAGATCATGACGGGCCGCGAACTCTAGTACTCGATCGAGCGGTGCGCAGTGCCCGTAGACGTGAACTGGCATGATCGCTGTCGTGTGTTCCGTGACCATAGACTCGAGCGCATCGATGTCCAGGTTGAATGTGTGCGCATCGGCGTCCACGAAAACCGGTTGCAGCCCTGCGAATACGGCCGCCGAAGCGGAGGCATAGAACGTGAATGTCGGAACCAAGATCTCGCTGCCCCGCGGCAGGTCAAGTGCCAACAGCGCCAAAAACAGTCCAAGGGTGCCGTTTGGTGCCAGCACGGCATAGCTCGCTCCGGTGTCCACCTGAATAGCAGACAGTAAGTCTGCTGCCTGTGGCCCCTCGGTTAACCAGCCTCGCTGGATGACGTCAGTGACCGCGTCCAGTTCGGTGTGATCGAAGTAGGGATCGACCTGATGAATTCGCCACGTCACGGCAACCCCCAAAGCGCATTCGGTGTGAGGAATTGGGTCGGGTCGGTCAAGTAGTCTGCGGCTCTCTCTATCATGCGCCGGTCAAATACGTTGTCGTGGAACGATATCGATATGCTCCTCCCAGCGCCGATCCTCGAGTTGAGCACCGTAATGCTTTCCGGAGCTCCGGGGTCGAGAAGGCCGGTAAACGATCGCTCGTCTTCGCCGCGCCATGGCAGGTCATCGAGCGACGTGATGTGGCCCATGTCCGTGTACATCATGGCTGCCGGCACATCAACGTCGCAGCTGCTGGGCATGTCGGGTTTTCGCCCAGCCCGGAAAAGCGCCCGGGCTGAGACGGCTCCCATAGCAGCCAGTGGAATCGCTGAGGTAGTGCACTCCCGCAGTCGTGCGGCTATCACCGGCAATGTTTCGTCGACAGCGCACGGGATCGCGATGCCCTCGACGAAATTGCCGTTGACAGTCAGGCGGCTCGGGAGGTAGCGGCGGCACTCGAAGGCGATCATGACCTGATCGCTCATCTGCAACCCCGCGGCATGCAGCGCTTGCCGCACGATGTACAGCCATACTGCGGCGCTCCCCGCGTTCTCGGCGTTCTCGGCACGCCACTTGTTCACCGAGGTTTCCACATCGGCATCCACATGCGCCACCGATACCGCGAATGACGGTGACCACACCGCGGTTTCACTGGTTGACGCCGCTTCGAAACGATCAGTCTGAGCGGAACGCAAACGGGCGGCGCACCCCCACGCCATCCGCGCACGAGTCGGGTGGATCCCGAACGTGCGGATCAGCGCGCGCGGCAGGGCCAGCCGACTGCCGGCGTCGGTCACCCACGACGGAGTGCGGCCGCGCGAAACCGCGAAAAGTGCCGACAGCAGTGCCAGGACGAAGCGCCCGTCGCCGAGACCGTGATCAACATCGAACGCGATGTGCCGTGGTGAGACGTGCACTTCCAGTGGATGCCGCAATCCCGGTCGGTGCCGGATGCAGTCCAGTACCGCAGCATTGCCGGCGTGCGCTACCGCGTCGGGCAGCTGGTGCACCGGCGGTGGCATACCGGCGTCATAACTCCATAAGCGCCTTGCCGGTTGCGGTTTCAGCGCCACTCTGGTGTGCGGGCCCGCGGCCGCAATCATCGACATTGCATCACTCACATCCGAAGGGCCTGGAGTCTCCAGGTCCGCGAAAAGGACCACATATCTGAGCCCGGCGATGGCTTGATCTTGTCCGCTGGCCCAATACCGCTGCGCTGGGCGGCGATTCACGAAATCAGATACGGCTCTGAGCATGGCTCGTCCTCAGTCTCCATCAACCGCGCAAGCCGTGACTCGGGGACGGCGCCGCACCAGCCTGGGCACCCAGGCGAGGTCGGGAACGACCTGAGCGGCCAGGACCGCCAACGCCGAGGCGTATACGACACCGACCGCGCCGAATTGCGCAGCCGCAGCGGCCCCCAACCCGACGCTGAGCACGGCCATCGCCAGCGCCCACAGCGCTTGCCAGCGTGCCTCGTTCGGTCTGGTCAGCAAGACACTCGACGGCAAATGAGCCGTCTGCGCCACCAGCAACGCACCGAATGCCAACGCCAGCCAGGCCGATACGTCGATTCGCCCGCCGGACAACACCCTTGCCGCAAGCGGGCCGAGGGCGAACACAGCGAGCATCGCGATCGCCGCGATACCGGCGAACGCTGCCGTCGCGCGCCACCACATTCGAACGCTCTCGTCGATCGCGGTCCTTCTCTTCACAAAGACCGGCCAGTAGGCCACACCCGCAATAGAGAACGCCGACCAGCCCAACCCGTATATCTGCGCCATCAGGGCGTATTGCGACAGTTGTACGGGCGTCGACAAGTGCGCGAGCAAGACACGCCCGGTCTGCAATCCGATCGACGAACCGACGCCCACGATGAACAGCCACATGCTGCCGGCCAACAGCCGGCGCCTGCCATCACGGGGCTGCGTTGTTCGCGCGAACGCCGACCAACCCAGTCCGCAGAGCCGCAGCGCCACTGCCGTGGCGATCACCTCACCGATGAGCAGTCCGCCCAACGCCGATGTCGCGTACCAGATTCCCGCCGCGCCGATCATGTGCAGGACGAACGTCACGGCCAGGGCAAATGCCGGGCAACTCATCAGTAGCAATGTGGCCAGGGGAAGCCGATTGATACCGACCAGAATGCGCAGCCCCAAAACCGCCGGGATGGACAGGGCAAAAATGCAAGCCGCGGCGGTGATGGCCCAACGGTCGTCGGGTCCGCTGGCGAAGCCCACCAGAGCGGCCCAGCCGTCGAACGCCATGATGCCCAGCGCCAGCAGCACAAGAAGCCCGCTGACCGCAAACAACACATGGTAGCCGCGCCGAATTACGTTGGCAGCCTGCGGATCCCGGTCCGGTCCATCGAGTTGGGCGCTAGCGCTCAAGACCGTGGCGCCGATGCCGAGGTCAGCGAAGGGGAAGAGCAGCGTGACGGTCGCGATCAGAGAGACCAGCCCGAAGACTTCCGCTCCGACCTGACGCACGATGATGGCGGTGTTAGCGAGGCCCAAAGCCGCGACAACCGGCGTGCCGACGACGCGATATACCGGGCCATAGAGCAGCGCTCTGCGCTCGGTGGCTGTCAGCCGACCCTGATCCACGGTCATCGGCGCACCGCCGACGACGCCCGGTTGAGGACGATCCTCGCCGCGCTCAGGACTGCGTACCCGACAGCGCAAGGGCCGGGCCGGCCATGCCGGAAGGCCGACTGCAGTGAGCACCGCACTCCTCGTAACGAACCAGCCGACACCGCCGCGCTGACCGGACTCGTACAGAGGTAGTCCCCGCGCACGCGCGCAGATTCGGAGCGTAGGTACTCCAGTCCCCAATCGATGTAGCTTCCGGTGCGGTCCGACCGCTGCCGGGAGACAGACGCGTTGGCCACGTTGTAAGTGCTGAGAACATCCGGGAGTTGAATCACCCGGACGTCCGGGACCGCGCGCTGCACGTCCAAGAGCCAGCTCGGCTCGTCGTGGACCGTCCCAACGTGCGCGTCCCAACGGATCATCCGGCCCAGGTCCGCGGGGAAACACAGCGTCGAGGTCTGCAGCACTGCGCCGCCGAACCGAAGGTCGCTGAATCGGAACAGATACTCGGCCACCGATCCGGCCGGCTCGATGATCCGCCGCGGCCAGATCCGTCGTCGGTCGCCCGGGCCGAGCGCCACGACTCTCGACGAAGCGATCCAATGCGTGCCTGCCTCGGCGTCGCCCACCGCTCCCAGTTGCCGCTCCAGCTTGGTGCGATGCCACTCGTCATCGTCGTCGAGCAGGGCGATCACCGAACCGCGCGCGGCATCGATGCCGAGCTGCCGACACTTTGCCGGGCCCTCCCGAAAACGGTTCACCGATAAGGTGATTCGCGCATCAGACGGCAACGTCACCGGTGTGTCGGTGTCCGCCACGACGATGATCTCGTCGACCGGTCGCGTCTGGTCGAGCACGGATTGCACGGCGCGCCCCAAGGATGGCCGTCCGAGGGTCGGAATCACCACGCTGACCGACTGCATCATGGCTCTGATGGTCGAGCACGGAAATGCACCGCACAGAACAACAGTGCGATGCAAGCGTATTCGGGCAGCAGGTTATAACCCCACGGCGAGTACACAAGATCCCAAATTGCTTGCAGCGCAACCGTTAAAGCGATGGGAGCCCATGGCCCGAACCGTCGGAAGTTCCACACAATGGCAATACAGGCCACGAGCAGCCACGCGGGCAACAGCATTGCCAGCACTCCGCCTTCCGCCCAGGAGCCCAATAGGATGGAATGGAAGGAATATTCGTTGGGGGGCATCCACATTCGCCAGTAGATGTCGAACGGGAACGTGGGGGTGTACCCCATCCGGACCGCAAGGTGCTCAGCAGCTGTATAGACGTCCGGCGTCAGGTTCGTGGAACTCCCCCAACCGAGAAATGGGCGCTCGGCGATCGCGGTAAGTGTCAGTGGGGGCTCTGTGCGGCCGACCAGAAAGATCGGCAGGTGAGTCGCGTCTTGTTCGGCCTGCTTGCTCTGCAGTGCCGGCCCGAACAGGCCGGCGCGGGCGGCGATCGGCATCACGTATGCAAACAGCAATGCGGACGCGATGATCCCTGCGAACTGCCACCCACGGCTGACCCGAGAACCCACGACCCGGTGGCCGAGCAAGATTGCCGAGACGAGTAGACACACCAAAGCGTGCGACCGGAAGTTCAGGCCGAGGCTGGCCACGCCCAATATCGCCAGCACGAGCGCGTGAAGGAGCAGAGGCGCCCGCATGGTGATCAGCGCAAACAGGATGAGGATGGTCACGGCGTGGGCGATACCGTATTTCCACAAGTCCAAAAAGCTGCCCGTGTTGGTGAGTTCGATCCCCTTGGTCACAAAGAACACGACCGTGCCGGCGCTGATACCCGCGAGAGCGGTCGCGATCACGTCGACCGCCCTGCCGGTCAGCACTGTCAGGCCGATGAAGTACAGCGCGAAGGCAGCCGGCGCCACGGCATTCGGCCACAGCACACTGACACCGTGCATTAAGCACGACACCAGAAAAGAAATCCATCCCAGCGCCGCCAGCACCAACGGAACCAAGTCGACGCCACGGTGCGTCAGGAGCAGGAATGCCGGCACCAGCAGCAGGCACACCACCGACAGCGCGGTCGCCGTGAAGTTCGCCAGCTGAATGCCCGACGTGGCGCCGATCGCGAACACAGCGACATGCCCGAGGACGATAGAGCTTGGACGCCTATCTTCCGAGAGGGTTTTAACGGGCGCGAACCCGGCAACTGTCACCACTTCGCCTCGAATTTGCTGTGCACGCAGATTGCAACAATAGCCGGACGTCCTGCCGGTTATCCGTTGATCAGGAGCGAAACAGTTCGTGAGGGGCGCCCGCCGCAAAGTTGGCCGTGGCGGCCGGATTAGTCGCTAACGTTGTGGCCAACTCGTTTCGGTTGCGGCTGGAGGATCTACGTGTCGGGTTCTCGATCCAATTGGTCGCTGGCGGCAAGGCGCGGCCACCCGTACGACAAGGGCCGCGGGTTCGTCTCCCAGGCTCTCTGGGTTGCGGTGTCCGAGCTGGTCTTCATCCGAGTGTGGTGCCCAAATCGACTGCGCTGTGCGCTGTTGCGATGGTTCGGCGCCGATGTCGGAGAAGGCGTCTTGATCAAGCACCGAGTGCGGGTGCACTGGCCGTGGAAGCTTTCGATCGCAAATGACTCCTGGATCGGCACGGACGCGGAGCTGTATAACATCGACAACATCGTCATCGGCTCTGACGTGTGCATCTCGCAACATGCCTACCTGTGCACGGGCAGCCACGACCGCAGGTCACCGACCTTCGAGTTCGACAACGGTCCCATCGTTGTCGAGGACGGTGTGTGGCTCTGCGCGCGAAGCACCATTCTGCGCGGCGTGACCATCGGCGCGAACTCGGTGGTTGCGGCAACCGCTGTCGTCACCAGAGACGTTGCACCGAACTCGACCGTCCGGCCTCCTCCGGCAATCGTCGGCGAGAGCTGATGCGCATACTCCAGGTGCTGACGCTCCTCAGTCCCGACGGTGCCTTCGGCGGCCCTGCCCGGGTGGCGCTCAACCAGAGCGCGGAACTGATCAGGCAGGGCCACGACGTGACCGTGGCGGCCGGCGCCCGAGGCTATCGGGTTTTACCGACCGAGGTGGACGGCGTGCCGGTCCGATTGTTCGGTGCTCGCAGGCTACTTCCGGTACGAGGTTTCACCGGCACGGGCGCACCAGGGCTGGTCAGGTGGTTTCACGCGAGGGGGGCCGATTTCGACGCCGTCCACATCCACTTCGGCCGCGACCTCGTCGCTCTGCCCGTCGCAGTGGCTGCGCGACGGCGCCGGATCCCGTACGTGCTGCAGACACACGGAATGGTCGTGCCATCGGGCCACCCCCTGGCCGGCCCGCTCGATGCGCTGTGCACCCGAAGGCTGTTGCGAGACGCGCAAGCCACGCTCTATCTCACCGATCAGGAACGTGAACAACTTTCAGAGGTCGCGCGCGCGCAGTTGCGCTTCGTGCCGGTCGGCAACGGCGTGCCCGACTATCCGCGCGCAAGCCCCCCTCGCGGACAGCCGGAGGTTCTGTTCATCGCTCGCATGCACGCTCGCAAACGCCCGCTGATGTTCGTCGACATGGCGAAGGCACTACTCGACGAGGGGCTGGATGCCCGGTTCACGCTCGTCGGTCCCGACGAAGGGCAAGGCGCTGCGGTGCTCGCGGCGATCAAGGGCGATCCCCGGATCTCGTGGGAGGGCGCGCTGGCCCCCGCTGCGATCCCCGCGCGCATGGCCGCGGCGAATGTGTACGTGCTCCCGTCGGAGCGGGAACCGTATCCGATGTCGATGCTCGAGGCGATGTCGGTCGGTCTGCCGGTCGTCGTCTCCGCCGACTGCGGACTCGCCCCGCTCGTGACGCGGGCCGGCTGCGGCATCGTGACGGACGGAGAAATGCCGGCGTTTGCAGCTGCCGTGAAAACCATCCTCGGGGATGAAAGTCTCGCCCGGACAATGAGCGAGCGGGCACGCGAGACGGCGCACAGCGAATTCAGTATGGGCGCCGTTGCCGAACGCCTGATAACCGTATACAACGAGTGCCGAAATGCAGCGCCAACGTGAAATTCCTCGATGTGCGGCGAACGAGTCTGGCGGCGGTATTCATATTGGTCGGCGGACTCGGTGCTGCGTCGGCGTCAGTGACGCACCGGCAACATCACGAGTCAAAGCCGGTCTGGCCATTGAGCATCGCCATCGTGGGCGGCTCCTACGCCGCCGGTGACAACAACCGGGTGGTGTGGCCCACGCTGTTGGGCCAGCGGACGGGATGGTCTGTCGCTAATTTTGCGTTGCCGTCCGCCGGCTTCGCAGCCGACGGCCAGGGTGGATACGCGTTCGCGTACCAGGTTGACCGTGCCCAGCAGGCGCATCTGCAGATCATCGTCATCGCCAGCGGGGTCGCCGACGAGAGTTTTGCCGGCACCGGCGACATCGCCGAGGGCGCCGGGGCCGCAGTCAACAAGATCAAGCTCGGCGGCCAGCAGGCGTTCATCATCGGCCCGACCTACTTCGAGACGCCGGTCCCCGCGTCGGTCCAGAGTGTCTCAGATGAGATCCGCAAGGTTGCTGAGAGCGCGGGCGTGCCTTTCCTCGACGCTCTGGATCCACCGTGGCTGACTCCCGCCTTGATGCAGCCCGACCAGGGCGGGCCGACGGACGAAGGACAATCCGTGATTGCTGATAAAGTTGCGGCGTGGCTTCGGGCCGAGGTAGCTGCGAGGTAGCTGGATGAGCAGGACCCGATGGCTCGACATCGCCGCGATCGCGCTGTCCGTGGCCGTGCTCGCCGGCCTGTTCTTCGTGTCACACCCTCGGCCCACATCCACACTCACGACGGCTCCCTCCACCGCGCACGTCGACCGGCCGCAGCCCGCGCTGGCAGGGCGCCCGTCCGCGCTGGTGATCGGT
Organism: Mycobacterium sp.; assembly: GCA_036558625.1. GTDB lineage: Bacteria > Actinomycetota > Actinomycetes > Mycobacteriales > Mycobacteriaceae > Mycobacterium. The sequence continues at coordinate 21,018 of DATBFF010000136.1, forward strand.
GATTCTTATGCGTGGGGCAATGGATTGGCGGAGATGTCCTACGGCTGCATGGCGGCCGCCAAATTGGGCTTGCTGTGCCATCTTTCGGGAGGGCCCGGAACCGGTTACGTCAGCGGCGGTCCGGGCAACAGGTTCACCCTCAAGGACATCGGACCGTCGAAGTCCTTTGACGAACGCCTTCCCGGGTTGGCGGCCGAATATCAGCCGAGCGTCGTCATTCTCGACGGTGGACGAAACGACGTTCCCGCGCCTCACGACGCCGTCTTCGACGCGATGGCATCGACGATCGCAGACGTGCGTCAAAACTGGCCGACGGCAAGGATCGTCTTCATCCGGCCGAGGTTGCTGACACGGCCCAACGACGATCTGGGATTCGGCGACGAATTCTTCGCCCGACTCCTGGCTGACCCCGCTATGCGGGACGTGGTGGTTGTCGATCCCATCAACCGGCTCGCCGGCACCAACACCGCCGACATGCTCGAGGACGACGGTATTCACCCGAATCGAGCGGGTGACCTGGCCCTTTCGTCGGCGCTCGTCGATAGCCTGCGAGATCACGGATTCGCTCCAACGACATGAGCGCAATTCTCCCCCGGTACGGGAAACTGCTTTTATCGCGCTGGCGATGGATCGTCTGGGGAATCATTTTGTCGCTTGCCGTGACGACCGTGGTGTTGATCCTCCAGCCACCCATGTACCGCTCGGAGGCGACCGTGTTCGTCCGCACGCCCGGCGACGTCAGCCAAGTCCAAGACGGGGGTGACTCGTATGCGCAGGGACGTGCCAAAACATATGCGGCACTGGCCAACAGTACGAGTGTGTCGTCACGCGTCATCGCCGATCTCGGTCTGGATCTCAAGCCGGAGATGTTGTCCCGGCGCATCCAGTCCACCCACCGACCCAACACCGCAGTCTTCGAGATCGACGTCAGTGCGCCGTCGGCCGCAGAAGCTCAGCGCACGGCGACCGTGCTGCTGTCGGAGTACGCAACAACGGTGCGAACACTGGAATCGGTGCCGGGCTCGCTGGTCCCGCGGGCGGAACTCGTCGTTGTCGATCCGCCCGGGCGGCCGGCGCGCATCCTGGCATGGGGGGTGCCGATCCCCGTCGTCGTTATCGCTGCCACCCTGATCGGTCTGATCCTTGGATCGCTGGCTGCGGTGCTGCGAGCGATCAGCCGACCATCACCGCACGGCCGACACGAGATCGGATTATGAAGCTGCACGCATTCCTTACCGCCGTCCGGCTGTATCGGAAGACGTTTCTGGTCGTGACTGCGACGGTGCTGGCGCTGGGGTTGGCATGGCTCGTTCTCACCCCTCTTCAGTACGTGTCGACCACACAGCTTCTGGTCTCGATCCAAGGATCGACCACTGCCGCCGCATACCAGAATGACCAAGTCGTCACCGGACGGGTCAATTCGTATATCGCGCTTTTGACCAGCGACGTCGTCATGAAACGGGTCATCGACAAGCTTGGCCTGCCTCTCACTACCGGCGAGCTCGCCGCCAAGGTCAGCGCCACCAATGTGCCGCCGCAGACGTCGGTCATCGATGTCGCGGTCACAGACGGGTCCCCCGAGCGAGCACAGCGGCTCGCGAACACACTCGCCGCAGAATTCATCAGCTACACCGATGCGCTCGAGACACCGACCGGTGACGACGCCCAGAAGGTTCACACCACCGTGGTCACCGCCGCAAGTGAACCGCATGCGCGTATCGCCGAACGCGTCGTTCTCGGGGTGCTGGTGGTGCTGGCCGCCCTGCTTTTCGGAGCGATCGCGGTTTGGATCCGAGCGGTGACCGACCCGGTGATACGAACGGCCTACCGGGCCGCCTCCGCGGCCGGCGCGGCAGTCGTTGGGTACGTGACGTCCGCAGCCGATGCGTCAGTTGGCGACCTCGAAGGCTATCGGCGCCTCCGAACTCGATTGCGCTCGATGATCAATACCGAGGCCGCGATCGGCCGCGGCAATGTCTTGGTGTTCGCCTCCGCTGCCGGCGAAGGCGACACTGCGATGATCGCGTCGAATCTCGGACTGGCGATGGAGCTGGCCGACTTTCGCTCGATTGTGGTGGACGCTAGCTTTCCGGTAGAGAACCGCAGCACAGAAAACGAGGCCGACGGCAATGGCGGACCGGAAGACGACTCGACGCAGCCGTCGATGAGCCGCGGCGCGGACGGTTTTCCCGACACCCTGGCCATGCCGGCCTGGGCACACGACTCGGATCTTGTTGCGGCACAGGCGTCCAGAGAACACTTGGACCGGTTGCGCGACGAATACGCCTACACAATCGTCGCCGCACCACCTGTGCTGTCCACCGGCACCGCATCGGTCGTGAGCGAATACGCCGACGCCGTCCTGCTCGTCTCTTCGCTGGGCCGAACAACAAAGCGGGAGCTGCACCGTGCCGCGGACAACCTTCGTGCGACGGGCGCGGCGCCGACAGGTGTGGTCCTTGATGACACGACTTCCCGAGATGTCGCTCCGACGTCAAGCGGTGCAAACCTACTGATGCTGCGGCGAAGATTGAGTGATTTGCTGAGGACACCGTTAGGCTGGGTGCGCCAGGGGCGGGCGGCGTTTCGAGCGCGGAGGTGACGGGCTTTCGATGGTGATGAACGAACCGGGATCCGCTGCGGCAACCGAGCCCCAGATGGTGGTGGTGACACCCACGTATTCGCTCGACTTTGAACTGTTCAGCGATCTTCACCAGTCTGTGCTGAAATGCTTCCCCGCAGAGGTTCGTCACGTCGCGGTCGTCCCCGAGGCCGATCTGGCCTTGTTCCGCCAATTCGAGGGATCACGTTGCCAGGTCATGGGAGTTCGTGACGTTCTGCCCAAGTCGCTGTTCGCGCTGCCCTTGATCAGGCTGCGAAGCGGGGGGACTCCGCAAGCTTTATGGCTGAACATGCGTCGCCCTCTGCCACCGCTTCGGGGCTGGATCATCCAGCAACTCGTGAAACTGGCTGTCGCCAGCCAGATGCCGGAGCGCGTTGTTGTCACGGCGGATTCCGACCTCGTCTTCTTCCGCCCCGTCACCGTCGCCGACTTCGCGCCCGATGGCAAAACCCGTCTGTATCGACTCGATGAAGGAGTCTCAGACGAGCTTCCACGCCATATGAAGTGGCATGCGGTGGCACGCAGCCTACTTGGGCTACCGCCGGCCCCGCCTCCCCCGCTGCCCGACTACGTGAGCGCGTTAATCCCGTGGGATCGCGACGTGGTCAAGCGGATGCTTCAGCGGATCGAAGAGGTGAACGGTCGCCGATGGCTCGATGTCGTCGGAAAAGAGTTGCACTTTTCGGAATGCATACTCTACGGCGTGTATGCGGATCAGTTCGAGCACGCCGAGCACGTGACGCTGACCGGAGAATCGCTCCTTTACCCGTACTGGGACACCGACCCCCTCACCACCGAACAAGCCACGGCGTGGCTATCGTCGGCGGGGCCCCGCGACGTGGCGTACATGATCTCGGCGAAGTCGCACACCCCCATGGCCGTCCGGCGAGCCGCACACGCCAGCGTCTTCGCCACTTGAGTTGATGCGAACACCGCTGTGGCGTCGCATCCTGCGCCCGCTGCTATGGGCCTGTTTGCTGTTGATCCTGGCCGTGGGTGGCGGTCTGCCCGTGTATGTGCGACCCCAAATCGATCCACTGCGCCCAGCCGACGCGATAGTGATCCTCGGTGGGTTCGCGGAGTCGCGCTACTCCTACGGATTGGACCTCGGTTTGCAAGGCTGGGCGCCCACTGTGGTGGTGTCGAATCCCCGTGGAGCAGGCGACGTCTGGGAGCGGAACTTCTGTGCCGTCCCACCCCCCAACGTCGACGTGCACTGCTTTGTCCCTGATCCGCCGACGACACTGGGCGAAGCGCGCAAGTTGCGCAGTTTGGCACACGAGTACGGGTGGCGGACCGTCATCGTCGTGACATTTCGACCGCACATTTCCCGTGCGCGATACATTCTCGAGCACTGCTTCGGGGGCGCCCTCGTGATGGTGGCAGCTCCGACTGCCATACCCGTGAAGAGATGGGCATTCGAGTACGTCTACCAAACCCTGGGGTACCTCCGAGCCGGGTTTCACCGCGGTTGCTGATCGTTTCCTGCAAACCCGATGCGAGGGTTCATTGGGGGCCGGCGAAAAAACCACAGCAGCCGTCATTCCGTTGGCAGAGTGAAGCGCCGAAGGATCCGACTGGTCGTATTGTTCCGCAGGTGCTGGATTGAAACAGTACGATTGGCGCCACAGCGTCCCGGAGCAACGCCGAGGCGATAGGGTTTCGAGCTTCGAGCAACCGCAGACGCCGGTGCATTCGATGACAAGGAGCAATGACTTGGACTTGTTCGATGTCGTCCGCTCGTGCGTTCGCCGCTGGTACGTCTTTGTTCCGCTGCTGCTGATCGCGGGCTGGTTCAGTTATTCCAGCTACACCTCGGCCCAGCCGGTCTATTACTCGAGTGCGGTGATTGGCATCGCACCGCCGAGTACCGAGATCAACAACCCGCTACCCGGAGTCCCTCAACCGCGGAACGGCCTCTTGGACGTCGGCGGAGCCTCACTGATCGCCAACATGGCTGCAGTCGGACTTCGTGAACCTTCCGTAGTGGATCGAGTGGTCGCGGCCGGCGGCCTGCCTACCTACACCTCTAAATTGTTCCCCGTTCCCGCAACCTCACCTGAGCTGCCTCTGATCATGGTTGAGGTCACGGATGCGGACCCCGCAGCGGTGAGCAAGACACTCCGGTTGGTCGTCGCGCAGGCCGCGGTAACCCTTCGAAGCCTCCAGCAACAAGCCCAGGTGCCAGATGAGGAGATGGTGGCGCCGTTCGTCGTATCACCGCCGGGCACGCCGGTCGCGGGCATGCCGAGTCGCACGCGTTCGACGATTTCGACGTTTGTTGCCGGCGCCGGGCTCGCGGTTCTGTTGTCCGTCTTGGTGGACGTTTTTCTGACCCGGCGCAAGGCCAAGCGGCGGCCGGCAACTGCGAAGGCCGACGAGGAGACAAAGCTGGTCAGCCCGCCAGGTGACGCTGAGGAGTCGATCTCGGCGGTGGCCACTACCGAGGGTGCCGTCGAGGCCAGATGACCGTCGGTCAGGACGTCACCGCTGCGGGGCACGAAGAGTCAATGGCCGCTTCGGCCGCGCCCACATACCAGCGTGAACGGACTCCGTGGCTCCTGGCATTCCTTTGCCTGCTGATACCGGCTCTGCCGAGTTTCGTGGTCCTGTCGGGACCTCTCAAGAGCAACGGCTCCCCGGCCAGAATGATCGCCGTGATGTTGTTCGGCCTGGCCGTCCTCGGATTTCTCGTGATCCGGCGGACCGGCGCAACCCGACGGCTGGCTCCCGGCATCGCGATCATCTTGCTGTTCTTCCTGCTGCAGCTCGCGGTTTATGGCGTCGGGCTCACGCACCTGGACAGTCCACTTGTCGAAGCCAGCAAGACGCGCGGAATCATCATGGTGACCGCTTTCACCGGCCTGGCCCTGTATGTCATGACCCGGATCGAAACCACGCGGCAGCGGACAATTCTGCTCGGTTGCCTGGCGATTGGCCTGACGTTTGCCTGTGTTGTCGCACTGCTGCAGACCGTCGACATCGACTTGCGGTACTTCTTCAAACCCCCGGGGTTCGCTGTCAACACCGACGAACTGGCTTACGCGGAGCGTCACGGGGTGAGACGCGTCTTCGGCACCTCAGCGCACCCAATCGAGTTCTCGGTGCTGGCCGCCGCAGCCGTGCCGCTGACCATCCACTGCGCCCGCTATGCGCAAAGTCGTCAGGTCCGCTGGCTCGCAATGCTGGCTTGCGCGGTGGCGTTGTTGGCGATGCCGGCTGCGGTTTCGAGAAGCGGCATGGTTGCACTCGGCGCAGCGCTCCTTGTCTACATGTGGAACTTCAAGGTGCGCCAAGTCGCCGTCGCCGTGGCGGCCGCAGCTGCCGCGGTCGTGGGATATATCGCCGTCTTCCCGGTCGCGGCAAATGCCTTGTGGGAACAGACCATCAGCTCGGAGAAGGACCCCAGTGTCTTGGCGCGCACGGCTGACTATGCAGTGGTCGGAGATTCGTTCCGCGCTAAGCCGGTGTTTGGCCACGGCATGGGCTCGACCCTGCCGAGTGTGTACGGCTTCTTGGACAATGAATGGCTTCAGCAAATTGTTCAGGGAGGGCTCTTCGGGCTATCGGCATTCATCGCACTCGCGGTCGGCGGCATTTTCGGCATCTCCGCGGCATTGCGCACGGCTTCAACACGACGGGAACGAGATCAGGCTTACATGATCGGAGCGATGTTCGTCGCTCTGCTGTCGTCGAGTTTTACGATGGACCTGTTTTCATTCCAACAGGCAACCTTCGTACTGCTGATTTCTTTCGGGTTGCTTTGGTCGAATTTCGACGTTTCGTTGCCGGAGGTATGCACCCTATCCCCGGCGAGGCGCGGCCGTGTCGCATAGGTGTCGCACCGCATGGTTCCCGCTCATGTCGTTGCTTTCGGTGTTGCTCGTCTTGGCGGCCTGTACCGGAAAGCCAGGACCGAAAGCTCTTGATGCGAAACTCGAGCGGTTTTGGCCGGACGACAAAAAGCCGACAGTGCTGAGTGAGCCGGACGATCGCTCGATCGAAGTCGGTACAGAGTTCACCACGGCCAGTGACGGAAAGATCACCGCCATCCGTTTCTACCGGGGGCCGGACAACACCGGCAGCACGAACGTGACTCTGTGGGGCTCAGACGGATCCAAGATGGCGACGGCACCGATACCGCCCGGCCCCAGCGGCTGGCGGGAGATCCGGTTTGCCGAAGCTGTACCGGTCGAGGCCGACCGGAATTATGTGGTCTCCTATCACGCGTCAAGCGGACACTATTCCTCCGATCCGGACACGTTCGCCGGCGGCCGAAAAGTCAAGAGCGGCTGGCTGACCGCACTCGGTGGTGTTTTTGCCGAGGGGAACCGATTCCCCGACCAATCGAGCGGGGGCAAGAACTACTACGTCGATGTGGTGTTTCAGCCCAGTGGCCCATCACTGAGACAAGTCGACGGCGGTGACCGCTACTTTGCGACGTTCGAACGCTCGTTTCCCACGTCGCCGGATTTCTTTCCGGTCGGCGTGTGGTACACGCAAACGAAGTCACCGGAGGAGATCGCGACCGATCGCGCACTGGGCCTCAACACGTATGTGGTGTTGGCAGACGGCAGCGATGCTCGGCTGATCAAGGACAGCAAGATGTTCTCGCTTACCGATGCGCCGAGCCCGGACTCGGCCGGTCAATTGCTGGCCGACGAGGCCGACATGTGGGCGGGCGCCGGGGACGCGCCGTGGACCGGAGAAACGCGCACCGGAGCGGAAAGCCATGACACCTATCCGTGCATTCCAGAAGACGCCCAATGTGGTTTTACGGTCATGATGAAGCTGCGCGACAGCGTCGCCGAGAGCATCTTGACGTATGCGAACTACGGCAAGGGCGTCACCTTCTGGCAGACACGAGCGCAGGCCAAACGATTCGTGAGCGACTTTCAGCACCTGGTATCGGCGGACAATTATTGGTTCAGCGACCCGAATATCTGCCAAGCTCATGAAGGCGGCGAACTCAAGAATAACGGCGCGGACGACCTCTCCGCGAACGAATGTCGGCTAGCGGCAAATTACGGCGTCACCACAAGGCACATCCGCTCACTGGTGCAGCCCTGGGCGTCCATGCCGGTGTGGAACTTTGTCGAGTTGGGCCACCCCTTTTCAGAGGACGATGCGCCGACGATCACCGGTCCACAGATTCGTGCCGCGGTATGGAGCAGCATCATCAACGGCGCTCGAGGGATCGTCTACTTCGCCCACAACTTCGGCGGCCCGTGCCAGTCGCCCAACATTCTTCGCGACCCCTGCGGAGATGGGATCCGCGCGGACCTCACCGCGGTCAACCAACAGATCGGTCGGTTGGCACCGGTTCTCAACGCGCCTTTCTTCGACGGCTACGCCCGATCGGACGGACCGGTCGATCTCGCCGTCAAGCAATACGCCGGCAACAACTACCTGCTTGTCGGCGCCGCCCAAAACGAGCCCTTCGATGCAACGATCACGCTGTCATGCGGTGACGCCGATTTGGCGGAAGTCATCGACGAGCACCGGACCGTGAAGATCACCGACCGCACGTTCCATGACACTTTTGCCGACGGCAACGCAGTCCATCTGTACAAGATCAACAAGACGGACGGCTGCGGTGCGTCCTAGTCACTCAGCTCGATCGGCTGCTCTCGTCGCGCTCCCATACCCGCGAGGTGCCGGAACGCCGCCGGGCCGCCAGCGACATCCCCAGGTACACCGCCGAGTCCACCGCTGATAGCGGGCCACGGACCGCGCGCAGGACTGCAACTGCGGTGTCCACGCTGGTGTTCGGCGGCGCGACTGGTCCGTGATCGTGGGGAAACAGTTCGGTAGAGCCTCGATGGCCCCGCCGCAGGATCGCAAGCAGGTTCTTGGTATCGGTGGGCGTTTTCACCACCGACGGCTCGGTGGGCACCACGGCCTTTTCGTGCGCGTCGAACCGCGTGTCGACGTACAGATCGTCATCAGTGACCGTCGGAAAGACACCGATTCGCTGATGACCCTTCGCGCTGAGTCCGTATGCTCCGGCCCCCCACATGGCCAGCTTGTGTTGCGGAATCCTGCGCCGCGCACGGTAATAGCTGCGCACCAGCGCACTGGCACCGTCAAAGTCGTAGGCGGAGTCGGGGCGCGCGACCAATACGTCTCCACGACTGAGCCTGTCGAGCACCGCCACTACCGCGGCGGCGGAGATCTGGATATCGGCATCCAGGTACAGCCGCGGCCAGATCGTGGCCGCCTGATCGCCCGCGTTGAGCGCGGCCGGCTTCGACCCCTGCTCCAGCTCTACGACCCGCACACCCGGGACGCTTCGGGCCACGCCGGCGGTGTCGTCGGTACAGCCGTTGCACACCACGACCACCTCGATGAATCCGTCAACGGCCGCCCGACTCAACGGGCCGAGCGTACGCTTGATCACCGCTGCCTCGTTGTATGCCGGCACGATCACGGCACCGCGTTGGCGTGGCCCCGAAAGCGGCACGGCCGCAACCAGTTTCGTCGGCTTCGGGAGTTCCTGCCAGCGCCGTCGGCTCAAGATGACGGCAAGAGTACGGCGGTGGTCGGCGGCATAGGAGCGCAACAGCTCAGTGAGCGCGACCATCCCACGATAAAGTGCCGAGTACGCCCACCCGTGATGTCGTTCCACATATCGGACACGGTTCACGGCCATCAGCGACGCGAGCGCAGGCGACGTTCCGGATCCGGCTCCGCGATGTTTCACCGCGGCCGACGGCTCGAATCGAACTCGGCGGCCGCTCTCGCGAATCCGCCGGAAGTAGTCCGTCTCCTCCGAGTAGAGGAAGAACTCCTCGTCCCAGTCGCCCACCTCACGTGCGACAGCAGCGGGCACCAGCACGGCGGCCCCCGTCGCCCAGTCCACATCGTGTTTTTCGGTGTAACTCGCAGGGCGATAATCGATCTCCGACAGAAACGCCGGGCGGTTGCGCCACATCTTGCTGCCGAAAAGCGCGTCGCCGATTGCGCGGGTGAGCGTCGGCTCACGGCGCAGCGAGCAGTACGTCGCGCCGTGCTCGTCGAGAATGAGCGGGACAACCGCGCCAACTCTGGCTTCGTCAGCAGCGGTGAGCAGCCGCGCGACAGCCTCAGGCGCCAATGCGAGGTCGGGATTGAGAATCAGGACGGCGTCGCAGTCTCCGGCCAATGGCAGCCCGGCATTTATCCCGCCGGCATAGCCGAGGTTTCCGCCCGATTCCACCAACACGATGTCGTCGTGCGCGCGCACAATGTCCACGGTGTCGTCGGTGGACTGGTTGTCCACCACGATCAGCCGGATCGCGCGGTCGCATGCCGCCAGGCGCAGATCGTCGATCAGCAAGGAGATATCGGAGCCACTGTTATAGGTGACAACCACGGCGGCGACTTCGGCATGTGCGTCGACGGCCACGAACGTGCCCCGTCCGCCCCTGTCCTTTTGTACCGACGCCATGGCGGCCTCCATGTTCGACTCGCACCTTTCGTCGACCAGTGGATCCTCGCATGAGGGGTGGAAATGAAACAATTGCCGGATATGCACTCAGCTACGAGCCCGTTGCCGCGAGACGCCCGGATCTACGTCGCGGGTCACCAGGGGATGGTCGGTTCGGCGCTCTGGCGCCACTTCACCGCCCACGGGTTTCACAATCTGATCGGCCGCACGTCGACCGAACTCGATCTGCGCGACGCCCGCGCGACTGCGGCGTTCTTCAACGAGGAACGACCCGACGTGGTGATTGCGGCCGCCGCTCGAGTCGGCGGTATCGAAGCCAACGCCAGCCGACCCGCAGAATTCATTTCCGACAACCTGCGTATCCAAGTCAATCTGTTCGACAGTGCCGTGGCCAGCGGCACCGAACGTCTTCTGTTCCTGGGATCGAGCTGCATATACCCGAAGTTCGCCCGGCAACCGATCCAGGAGGGCGAACTACTCACCGGGCCGCTCGAAGAGACCAATCAGAGCTTCGCGGTGGCAAAGCTGGCCGGCATTGCTCAGCTCGTCGCGATCCGCCGACAGCATCATCGCCGCTACATCTGCGCGATGCCGACGAATGTCTACGGGCCAGGCGACAATCTCGACCCGGCGTACGGCCACGTCTTGCCGGCGATGATGCGCCGGTTCCACGAGGCGGTTCGCGATGGTGCCACGGTGGTGACGTGCTGGGGCACCGGACAACCCCGGCGGGAGTTCTTGCATGTCGACGATCTCGCCGACGCCTGCCACCTGCTGCTCGACCGCTACGACGATGACAGGCCCATCAACGTGGGCACCGGTGAGGAAGTCACAATCGCCGAATTGGCGGACCGTATCGCAGGACTGGTCGGCTACCGCGGCGAAATTCGCTGGGACACAAGCAAGCCGGACGGCACTCCCCGAAAGCTACTCGACGTGACCCGGCTCACCGAACTCGGCTGGGCGCCGAGGATTTCGCTCAGTGCAGGACTGCGGACGACGTACGAGTGGTTCGTCGCACACGAGCACGACGTCCGAAGCTGACCCGGACGGCCGCTCAGCCCGATGCCGTCGTCCAACCCGGGAGATCGGGCCGGTCGACCCATGTCGAAGCCGAGTCTTCGAGCGCGCGAAGATCGGCGGCAACCATGATCTTCACAAGTTCGTGCGTTCGCACTTGGGGTTTCCAGCCCAGCACCGACTTCGCCTTGGAGGCGTCACCGACAATCGCGTCCACCTCGGCGGGACGCAGGTAACGTTCGTCGAATCGGACGTACCTCTCCCAGTCCAGGCCGACCTCCTTGAACGCGAGAGCCAGAAATTCGCGCACCGAAGTTCCCTCGCCGGTAGCGAGCACGAAGTCGTCAGGAGAATCGACCTGTAGCATCCGCCACATGCCCTCGACATATTCCGGGGCATACCCCCAGTCGCGCACTGCATCGATGTTGCCGATCCATAGGTGTCGATCCAACCCTGCGCTGATGCGTGCCGCCGCGCGGGTGATCTTGCGTGTGACGAATGTTTCGCCGCGCCTTGGTGATTCGTGATTGAACAGGATCCCGTTGGCGATGAAGAGTCCGTAGGCTTCGCGATAATTACGCGCGGCCCAATACGCGAAGAGCTTCGCACTGCCGTACGGTGAGCGGGGGTGAAACGGCGTGTCCTCATTCTGAGGCGGTGGCGATGAGCCGAACATTTCCGAACTGGACGCCTGGTAGAAGCGACAGTCCAATCCGGTCTGGCGGATTGCCTCCAGCAGCCGAATCGTGCCCAATCCGGTTGCGTCCGCGGTGTATTCGGGCTCGTCGAAGCTCACCCGGACGTGCGACTGCGCGGCCAGGTGATACACCTCGTCTGGCTGAATCTCCGACAGGAGTATCGACATTCGGGATCCGTCGACGAGCTCGCCGTAGTGCATGAACAACCGCGCGCCCGCGACATGCGGATCGACGTACAGGTGGTCGATCCGACGGGTGTTGAAGGTGGATGCGCGCCGGATGATGCCGTGCACTTCGTAGCCCTTGTTGAGCAGCAGCTCTGCGAGATATGAACCGTCTTGGCCGGTGATTCCGGTAATGAGTGCTCGTTTAACCACTGTGGTGTCCGCCGCTTCGTCGACGCGTCTCCGCGAGACCGATTATCCACCTTTCGTAGCGAGCCAACGCGGCGTCCTCCGACAGCAATGCGTCACAGTAGCGGCGGCCGGCTTCACCGAGCTCTTTGGCGAGTGAACGATCGTCGGCCAGCCGAAGCGCCTCACTGCACAACAGATCCGGGCGATCCGCCGGCACGCACACGCCGGCTCCCGACGCGGCGAGTTCTCGCGCGGTCATTCCGGCCGGGTCCGTGGCGGCGAGAATCGGCTTGCCCGACCTGAAGTACGACGTCAGTTTGCTTGGCACCGCCATCTGTGCGACTCCCGGGCGCTCGTTCACCAACAGCACGTCCGCGGCGCCCAGTGCGGCAGGAAACTCGGCCTCGCTAACGGGCGGCAGGAATTCCAGCGCCGATATGCCTGCGGCCGCGGCCATCAGAGGCGCGCGCTGATTGCCGTCGCCGAGAAGGACAAACCTCACCCGGCAATCGCTGCGCGACGCGAGTTGCGCTGCCGCGACAACGTTTTCCAGCCCCTGCTTGTAGCCCATATTGCCGGCGTGCAACACGACCACGTCGTCGGCGGCCCAGCGATGCGCTGCGCGGAAAGCTGCGCTGGCCGACGGATCGGGCGGGTCGACATGTGTCCAGTTTCGGATCTCCCGGATGCGCCGTACGTCGGCGCCGAGATGTTCTGCGAGATCCGTGGCGAATCCCGAATGAATCACCTAAACACCGTCGGCCAGCCGGTTGGCCGACGCTTCTGTCATCTGCATCGCGCGCGCAGAGAGACCGGACACCGCCCCGGTCTCCGCGATCCCGCGGCTATAGAGATCTTGAACAAGGATCCCCACGGCGGGTCGCCGCCAGGTCAGCCTCGCGCGGACGGTCGACATCGCGGCGGCGAGCAGGGGCGGGGTCACGCAGACGACCACCTCGGGCCGGCCCCACCTGGTGGTCAACAGCTGCACCCCGAATGTCAGTTCCATCGCTGCACGCCCCGCCCACGACAGGTGCCGCGGGACGGGATGGCTCAGACGGCGAACGCGCACCCCGTCGATCTCTTCGTCCGACCGGAACCCGGACGTAGCCTCATCACGCTTCCACTGTGGATAGTGCGGATAGCCCGTCAAGACCTGGACGTCGTGTCCCAGCTTTGCCAAGCCCTTCGCAAGCCCGGTGGTGTAGGGCGCGATTCCGGTCGGCTCCGGCGCATAGTTGATCCCGAGGATCGCTACACGTACCGGTCGATGGTCCATCCTATGAGGGTAGTCCGCTGTGTGCGTGCAGGTAAGCGCGTTGGAAATGTCGGCTCGGTATCAAATTTGTCGGCGCGCATGAGGATTCACTGGTGAGTTTGCTTGCAACCTGTGCGGGCAATTCGGACAGTTCGCTCAGTGGCGGGAAGATGAGGTCTAATATCTCCCGATGAGCACCGGTCGGCGAGGGGCGCTGCGGGCCGAGTCGGAAGGGGTGGCATGCCGATGCGGGCTTTGGTTACCGGAGGCGCGGGATTCGTCGGGCGCCGGCTGTGTGGGGCGTTGCTGGCGCGTGGGGACGAGGTCGTATGCGTCGACCCGGTCGTGCCGCGCACCGGTGGGCTTGATCTGACGGACTGGCCGCTGTTCGATCCGCGCGACTACGACGGCTTCACGTTCTTGCGCGAGGACTGCCGCACCTACTTTCAGCGGTCCCGCGAACCTTTCGATGTGGCCTTCCACCTCGCCGCCATGGTCGGCGGCCGACTGATGATCGATTATGAGCCGCTGGCAGTTGCCGAGGACCTCGCGGTCGACGCCATGTATTGGCGCTGGGCCGAAGCAGCCAATCCGGCCAAGACCGTGTACTTCTCGTCGAGCGCCGCCTACCCGATCCATCTGCAGCGGCCGGAGGGCTATCGACTCCTCAAAGAGGACGACATCGAATTCGGCGAAACGCTGGGCATGCCGGACATGACTTATGGCTGGGCAAAGCTCACCGGCGAGTATTTGGCGCGGCTCGCCTATCAACGCTACGGGATCAAGTCGGTGGTCTACCGGCCGTTCTCAGGCTTCGGGGAAGACCAGGACCTCACCTATCCGTTCCCCGCCATCACCAAGCGGATAGTCGAATTGAGCGGTCCGGATGTCTTCGTCTGGGGCAGCGGACGGCAGATGCGCGATTTCGTTCATATCGACGATTGCGTCCGGTGTGTGCTGGAAACCATGGACAGTGTTGACGACGGGTCGGCGATCAACATTTCGTCAGGACAGCTCACGTCGTTCATCGAACTCGCGCAGCTGATCCTGGAGCGAGTCGGCAAGACCGCCACCATCACCACCCAGTCAGACAAGCCCGAGGGAGTGTTCGCGCGCGGCGGGGACACCGCGGTCCAGGAAGGGTTCGGATTCACGCCGCAGGTCAGCTTGGCCGAGGGGGTTGATCGTGTGGTTGCTTATCTCGACCGCGCTCCTGTTGGGCAGCGTAAAGTGACCGAACAATGATTGCCACGCCAGCCCGCGCCTTCGCCGCCGTCAAGTGCAGCCGCTGATTACGGGGGAGCCCGCCGAGGGCCCCGCGGTGTTCGGGATCCGGTTATCGGGGCTGGACAAGCCGGCACTCACGCAGTTGTTGACAGCTCCGCTGCCGAAGGATGCCGGGGTCCGGCTGGTGGCGACTGCGAACATCGATCATGTCCGTCATCTACGACACAACGAACGATTCCGCGACGCGTATGCGCATGCCTACGCCGCCACGGCCGACGGCGCACCGGTCGCCCTTTACGCCCGGCTTCGCGGGGTGAAGTTCCCGGGGCGGGTACCCGGCCCGGACCTGTTCGTCTCGCTGATGCACGCGTTGCGCTCCGACCAGCACCGACCGTTCTTTCTGGTGAGCCAGACCGAAACCGGGGAGCGGCTCAAAAAGTGGTTGCAGGACAAGGGCTTTGCCGCCGATGCGGTCACCTACGAGTGCCCCCCGTTCGGCTTCGAGAATGACCACGAATGCTCCGCACGCCTCGCCGAGCGCATTCGCGGGCATAAAACGACGCATCTGGTCATGGGAGTCGGAGCGCCGAAATCCGAAGTCTGGGTTCATGAGTGGCGTCGCGAGCTCGGCGACTGCTACGCCTTCGGAATCGGGGCCGGTGTCGACTTCTTCGTAGGTAGCGCCGCGCGGGCACCACTATGGCTGCAGCGGCTCGGTCTCGAATGGCTGTGGCGGCTGTCCCGTGAGCCTCGCCGCCTGGGGAGCCGTTACTTCATGGATGCGCTGCACTTCCCGGCCGCGGTCGTCGACGACCTGTCCGGTCGCTGGCGGAGCCGCGACCGGCGCGGCGCCTCGGCGTAGAGCCGCTGACCTATTGCGCCGCAACGATGTTGTCGATGCTGACCCATTCTCCACCGGACGCCTCGATCTCCGGCAACTCTGCGCTCACCTCGGTCAGCAGGTCAGAAAGTAGGAGCAGCACATAGTCCGGACGAGCGCTTACCAGCTGCGCTGGACTGATAATCGGGATATCCGTTCCGGGCATCCGGCGTCCCCATTTTGTGGTGGACGCGTCGGCGACGCCGGACAGCTCGGTGCAGTCCACATCTGCCATGGCAAGCATGGCCACGGCCCGAGAGGCGGCGCCGTAGCCGTATACCTTCTTTCCGTCCTGCTTGAGATCGGCGAGCCAATTCTTGAGACTGCGTGCAGACGATGCGGCACACTCCTGCAGTCGACTGACGTAGTCGGGCTGACGAATACCGAGCTCGACCTCCTCGCGAAGCAGGTTGAGCACCGTCGCATCGGGGGAATCGTCGCGGGTAGCGGCAAGCAGCACAGTCCCGTCGTAGAGGTCAAACGACCAGGCGGTTCTGGGATAAAACCCGACGCTTCTTAGCATTTCGGTCAGCGCAGACAATGAATAGTATGCGTAGTGACCCAGCCGCAGCATGTTCCACTCGCCTCGCCGAACGATTGCCCGCAATTCGTGGTACTGGACCAAGAACACGCCGCCGTCGGCCACTCGGTTCACTCGCTCTTTGAGGGCGAAGGCCTGGTCCCGATAATGCATCAACCCGAAGCTGTCGAGAACGACGTCCGCAGTGTCGTTTTCGGCGGCGATCGTCAGCCCTCGGTCCGTGACCAATTTCAGCCACGAACCACCGTGAGGGCTGCCATACTCGGCGACCGTATCGCCCGGACGTAACCAGCCTGCCTCGGCAACGCGGCCTACGGCGTCTACCGATTGCTCGATTACCGCAGCCGGTTCTACGCCGCGCGGCTCTTCCGGCTCCGTTGGGTCGTCGACCAGTTGGGCGAGCCCACACTCTGCACAGAGCCACATTTGCAGTGGGTACGTCGCGTCCGGCCCGGGGTCGTCCCTGGCCGGGAAGTGGTCGCACGCAGGCTGATTACCGATGTCGAGCACGACAACTCCCCGGCTCCCGCTACAGAAGCAGCACGATGGTTGCGGCGTCGTGGTGTGCATCTGCATCAGGAGGAATGGGCCCCGACACTGACCGCTGCCGGGGCGGCGGCGGCACTCGATTCTTGAGAGTGCGCACCGTGGCCGGCGAGGCGCTGCGCGGCGGCAACGAGTCGTCCGCTCCGGCGGATGACTGTGTTCTGTCGCCGCCGCGTGTAGAGCCTCACCACTGCCATACGTGCACGGTTGCGCTGCTGCCAGTCCAGGTCGCATTCGCTTAAATAGCGTGCGGTTTCGAGGCATTGCGCTTCGTTCGGGAACCTCGCTTGAAGGCGTGAGACACCTAGCTTGCGTGCCAGGTCTGGCTTCGACACGTAGGTCCAGTTCCGCCGTGCCAGCACTTCGGAGACATGTCCCCACGGCCCGGCGAGCGCAAGCTTGGCGGAGTAGACCTGGTCGTCATTGACCATGTTGCGACGCTTGATATGTATCACGCGCTCGCGCCGGAACACCCCATAACACGTGTCCATCATGAGGTGACCCTCGTTGAGCAGGCGCAGCAGTTCACGCAAACGCGTGACGGGGTCGTCGGACCGCAGTGCCGTGCCGTTGTAGGGGGCGGTTTGCGTGACACCGTCCGGACCCGTGTACTCGATCTGCGTGGTGACAAGGATCAAACGGTCGTCTTCGGCGAACGCGTCAAGGCAGCGTGACACGTAGCGCGGGTCGAGCCAGTCGTCGTCGCCGATCCACCGGAAATACGTGCCCTTCGCGAGCCGCATCGCGCCGACGAAGTTGTTGAGCAGCCCGACATTGGTTGCATTTCGGTGATAAACGATCCGCCGGTCCTGCGCGGCGAGAGCACGACACACATCCTCGGTGTTGTCGGTGGAGGCGTTGTCACAGATCACCAATTCGAGGTTCTCGTGGTCCTGTTCGAGCACGGACTTGACTACGCCTTCGAGATCTTCGCCCGCGTTGAACACGGGCAAGCCAATCGAAACCAAAGCATCGGAATGTTGCATCGAACCTCCTTTAGGCTCAGCGGACACGACTAAGTCGCATCCGCATCTGACGGACCTGGTCCCGCGGCACCACCACGAGGACGTATGCGAGCATGCCGGCAGCGCCGGCCAGCACCAGTTGCACGAACAAGCTTGTGTCGACGACCGTTAGGACGAGCATGATGACGACCGCCGAGACGATCGCACCAGTCACAGGACGAACCAGTGTCGGCAGGCTCGGCAGCATGCTTATGCCTGCCCGGTGCACTGCCAGAACGGAAAGGGGAAGCGCGACAACCACAGCCACGATGCTGTGTGCAATCGCAGCTCCGCGAATTCCGTCCAGTTGAGTTCCGATCCACAAAGCTGGGACCAGCGCAACTGCCCAACCCGCGTTCACCCATGTGGTCGCCTTGGTCAACCCCACCGCTGCCAGAATCTCGATCGCAAAGGAGGTCAGCATGCGAACGACCATCAGCGCGGCCAGGAAACGCAAGACGATCGCCGACGGTCCCCATTTGTCCCCGTAGAGGACGTCGATCAGCTGTGGCGCCAGCGTGGCCATGACGACGGCTACGGGTAAGACCGCGGACACCAGAATCGGCACCGACCGGCGAACGCCCAATTCGAGTGCCTCAGAATCGTGTTCGGCCAACCGCGAGAAGCTCGGTAGCGCGACGTAGCGCACCGCGGTCCCCACCAGGCCGGGCACCCAGTTGGAGACATTGAACGCCAACATGTAGAAGCCGAGTGCGACGGCGCCGAGCACGTTGCCCACGATCACGAAGTCTGCGTTGACCAACACGGCTTCGATGCCAAGGGTGGCTGCCCAGGGTAGGCCAAACTTGAGGAGCCGTTTCGTGATCTCTTTGTCAAAACCCGCCTGGATAGGCAGATTCGCCATCTTGAACACGATCACGCCCGTCACAACCGATCCGGCGAGCTGACCGCTGGCAAAGCTGTATGCGCCGGTTCCCGCGAATGCGAGCGGAAGGGTGACGGCGGTGTTGGCCAGCCAGCCGATCATGTTGGCTTTCGTCAGCCGGTCCTGTTGGAATCGACGCATTAGTGCGGCGGATTGGACGCCGGTGATGCCGTCCACGACAATGATCAGGCTCAGTAGCCGCACAACAGGCGCGGCTTCGGGCACTCCAGCCAGTGAGGCGAACGTCGGCGCGCAGAGCCAGATCGCGCCGTAGGCAACGATGCTCGACGCGAACGCGATAACCGCTGCCGTCGGCGCGATGTCTTCGAGCTTGCCGCGCCATTGCACGCAGGCGGCGATGATGCCGGCGTCGTTGACGAACATCGCGAACGCCGCGGCGGCGACCGCAACGGCGAACACGCCGAAGTCTTCCGGCGTGAGCAACCGAGCCATGACCAGCCCGACCGCGAAAGAGCCGAATTTGGTACCGACGGTGCCCAAGATGCTCCAAGTCAGGCCACGGCCTGCCTTGCGACCGATCTGCGCGACGTGCTCGGTACTCGAGTCGGCTTCTCTCAAGTCAGCTTCGTCAGACACGCTCAAGCCAGATCTCCCGCCAGAACGTCATTGCTTGGCGCGGGCAGTTTGCGGTGTCGAGACCGGCGCACACCACGTCCTCCAGCAGAATGCAGGGGTTCTTCATCGTCAGCATCTTGCCGGTCTTCTCATCGAGACACCTCGTGACGCGGCCCTGCACTCGGGCGGTGCGTCCGCAATAGCGCGCCATCTCCTCTGCGAAGCCCATGCCGCGATTGAGCCCTTTGTCGTTGAGAGTCGCTTCGATCTGCTCTTTGGACTTGATACGGACCAACTCGCCCGGTTGCAGGTCGAGAAACCCTGTCGGCGTGGGACCGTGGAGTCGGCCCTTGACGAAACCCCACGGGCGGCCGTCGCGGAACCACAGCTTGCGCGGTAGCAGCCGCTTGCTGAGGCCTTGCAGCCGGTTGAACAACACGATCAAAAAGGCTCTGATCGAATCGAGCACGCTGACGTTGCCCGTCGTCACGTCCGCGACGTACTGGCCGAGTTCGCGGGCCGGCAGACATGTTGGTGCCGCGCGAATGATCTCGGTGGTTTGGCATGAGTAGCGCGCTTCGCCGTCAGGGCCGGGTTCCTTTGTGGTGTTGACCGTCAGCAGCGGCAGGTCGATGCGCCCGCCGACGGGTGAACTCGGGCTACCCGGCTCAACTTTCTTGAGCCAAGCTTCTTTCCAGTAGATGAGGCAAGCTGCCTGGCAGCCACCGTGTGATGCGCCGTCGCAGCGCGCACCCGTCAGATGCACCGCATTGGTCATCTTGTGCATACCCGTCTGGCTGATGGTGTCGCACAACTTGTGAGCCACCTTGTTGACAGTGAGCCGTTTGCCGCAGAACTGGAGCATCTCGGGCATGAACGGCAGGTTCTCCAACTCGCCCCGCTCGTCCAGGGTCGCCAGTATCTCCTCAGCGCTGCACACCTCGACGAGGTCGCCCGCACGCAACCTTCTGTCCGTGGACTGACTTGTCATCAACTGCGTCATTTCGATGTCACTTCCTCTCAGGCGGCCGTCGTGATCCGTCGCATCGACTCATCGAGAACGCCTCTGGCGCGCAACTTTTCCAGATGCGGCAGCCTGGTGAACTTCTCAGTGAAGTCGTGCTCGGTGAGCCCGGCCGAGACGTATTCCTTGTAGAGCTCCGCCGCTCCGTCGGCTACGGTCCATGCGGCTTCGAAGCCCATGGCATTGCGGAACGCCGAGAAATCTACCCGATAGGAGCGGGGATCTGAACCAGTCTCGCCGGTGATCAACAACTTCGCACCCGGAACCACGTCGACAACAGACTGGGCGATTTGCGCGACGGTGAGATTGTTGGATTCGCTCCCGACATTGTATGCAGCGCAATGGATCTTGTTGATCGGGGCTTCCAGCGCGGTGAGGAATGCAGTGGCAATGTCCCGGGCGTGCACCAGCGGACGCCACGGTGTGCCGTCTGACAGAACTCGAACGTCGCCGGTCAAGACGGCATGAGCTACCAGGTTGTTCAGCACGATGTCGGCCCGCAAGCGCGGCGAGAACCCGAATGCCGTGGCATTGCGCAAAAACACCGGCGAGAAATAGTCGTCTGCCAATGCGGCCACGTCGTCCTCCACACGGACCTTGCTTTCCGCATACGGGGTCAGCGGTCGCAACGGCGCATTCTCGGTCACCAGCTCGTCGCCCGCCGCGCCGTACACCGAGCAGGTGGAGGCGTACAGGAAACGCCGCACGCCCGCCTCCTTGGCCAGTCGCGCCAGTCGGACTGAAGCGTGATGGTTGACGGCGTATGTGATCTGCGGCGCCAACGCCCCGAGCGGATCGTTGGACAACGCCGCGAGATGGATAACAGCGTCGAAACCACACAGCTGCTCGCATGTGACATCGCGTAGGTCCATCCGAAGGGCGGGCGGGTCTTTCGGGACCGACCCGAGCACACAGTCGGCGAACAAGCCTGAGTCCAAGCCGACTACGTCGTGCCCCTCTTTTTGGAGAATCGGCACCATGACGGTGCCCAGATAGCCCTGATGTCCGGTGACCAGTACTAGCATCTTCGTTGCCCTTTCACGTTGCCTGTGGCTGTTGATCGACTACGTTGTGCCGGCCGAATGTCACGGTCGCCTTCTCCAGGACGAAGGCCTCTGCGTGTCGGCTGCGGCACTGCACCCCTCGGAGCCTCGACAGCGCGAGAAACGCTTGTTCGTCGAACCAGTCCCGGCTTGCCTGCGATGGGTAATGTTTGAGCAGAAGGCGCGCCTTCTCCTCGGCCACAACGGTTTCCAGCGGATGAAAGATCGCGGGGCGCGGCGTGTCGGACTCCCACTTGAGGATCTCGTAGCCGAGCAGCAGATGGTCACGAAACTCGGTCGACAACTGTTCGGCAAGCAGCCGATGGTCTTGGTGAGCGTCCTCGCGGTGTGGGCCGAACACCACATCCGGTGTGCAGGAAGCGCGAAAACTGCTGAGGTGATCCTTGATTCGGCCCCAATGTGCAGGTGCGCGGCCGTCGGGTATGTCGAGAACCTCGACGTCGACGTCCGCGCCGGGGCAAAACGCCGCCAGCGCTTCGATCTCCTCGCCTTCGCGTTCGGTGCCACCGCCGGACAAGACGAGCGCATGCACCCGCAGCCCGCCAGAGTTCGCGGCCAGGGTCAGAAGAGTTCCGCCCATCCCGATCGCAATGTCGTCGCAATGCGCACCGACAACCGCGATCTCGGTTGGTGCACCAGCGCAGAGTGAGATCACCGGGCCTCACTAGCAGCCGTATGCAGCGTCGGCAGTGGAAAGACGAGCTGACCGCCCCACTCGGCGATGTAGGCAAGCTGCTCGGTGAGTTCGGCCTCGAGGTTCCACGGCAGCGCCAGCACAACGTCGGGCCGGTCCTTGGCGATCAGCTCCGGATCGTGAATCGGGATTCGTGTGCCCGGGGTGAAGCGGCCGTGTTTGTACGGGTTGCGGTCGACGGTGTACTCGAGCAGGTCGCTGCGGATGCCGCAGTAGTTGAGCAGCGTGTTGCCCTTACCCGGCGCTCCGTAACCGACGACGCGCTTGCCCTCGGCTCGACAGCGGAGCAAAAAGCGCAACAGGTCGTGTTTGACGGCCTCGGTCCGTCGACGCAGTTGGAGGTACCCGTCGACGTGGTGCAGCCCGGCCTCCGCCTCGATCTTCAGCACCTCGGATACCCGATCGCTGTGCTCTCCGGCGACCCCCTCAGGGCGTGCCCACAACCGAATCGAGCCGCCGTGCGTCGGGATCAGTTCCACGTCAACCAGTGCCAAGCCGGCGGTGGCCAGAGCGCGCATCGCTGACAACACCGTGTAGTACTGGAAATGCTCGTGGTAGATGGTGTCGAACTGCCCCAGAGTGACGAGGTTCAGCGCGTGATGTACCTCGATGCTCAACCAGCCGTCATCGGCCATGAGTGCGCGCAATCCACGGGTGAAGCCCAGCAGATCGGGAATGTGCGCATAGACGTTGTTGGCAACCACGAGGTCGGCTGGACCGTGCTCTTCCCGCACGGCGGCAGCCAGCTCGTCGTCGAGGAATGCTGCGACTGTTGGCACTCCGCGTTTGCAGGCAGCGGCTCCTACG
This sequence comes from Mycobacterium sp., assembly GCA_036558625.1. GTDB lineage: Bacteria > Actinomycetota > Actinomycetes > Mycobacteriales > Mycobacteriaceae > Mycobacterium. The sequence continues at coordinate 43,651 of DATBFF010000136.1, forward strand.
TTGATCGACGGCTCGATGCCCAGGCACGGCATCCCCGCCGCCACCGCGTGCTGAAGCAGGTAGCCGTCGTTGCTGGCGACTTCGATGACGAACGATTCCGGGCCCAGCCCAAGCCTTTCCGTGGCGTCGTCGACGAATCGCTTTGCGTGCTGCACCCAGCTGTCCGAGTAGGACGAGAAGTAGGCGTACTCCGTGAAGGTGTCTTCCGGAGTGATCAACGGCGGGATCTGCAGCAGCAGACAGTCCTCGCACAACCGCAGGTGCAAGGGGAACGTGGACTCTGGCAGGTCCAACTCGTCGGCGGTCAGAAACGTCTCGCACGGCGGGGTCGCGCCGAGGTCGACGATGCTCAGGAGACGATTCGAATCACACAGTCGGCAACGCATTTACACCCCTCAATTTCTGTTCTGACAAACGTTGATTCGCTTGGTTCACGATGGGGCGCCCCATCCATCAACAAGCCCGATTAAGTAGGCCCCGTATCCAGACTTGAACAGAAGCTCGCCGCGCTCGCGGAGTTCGTCGTCGCTGATGAAGCCGCGACGCCATGCCGCTTCTTCCGGAACACCGATCTTCAAGCCCTGCCGCTCCTCGATGGTGCGGACGTAGTTACCGGCGTCCAATAGTGAGTCGAATGTGCCGGTGTCGAGCCATGCCGTCCCGCGGGGCAGGACCTCGACCGACAACTTCCCCTGTTCGAGGTAGGCGCGATTGACGTCGGTGATCTCATACTCTCCGCGGTCCGAAGGCGTGAGCGCAGCAGCGATGTCGACGACATCGTTGTCGTAGAAATACAGGCCGGGCACTGCGTACTCGGATCTCGGCGACTTCGGCTTTTCTTCGAGAGACACTGCCCGGTGCCGATCGTCGAATTCGACCACACCGTAAGCGCTTGGGTCGGAGACGCGATAGGCAAAGATTGTTCCGCCGTCGATTCCCCGGAATCGGCTCAGCTGTGTTCCCAATTTCGGACCATGGAAGAGGTTGTCGCCGAGAACGAGTGCGACACTGTCGGTCCCGATGTGGTTGCTGCCGATGACAAATGCCTGGGCAAGACCATCCGGGGTCGGTTGAACGGCATAGGTGACCGAGATGCCGAACTGCGAGCCGTCCCCTAGCAACCTGCGGAACGCCACGGCATCCGCCGGTGCGGTGATGATCAGCACATCCCTGATGCCGGCGAGCATCAGCGTCGAGAGCGGGTAGTAGATCATCGGTTTGTCGTAGACGGGCAACAGCTGCTTGCTCGTGCCCACGGTGATCGGGTGCAACCGGGAGCCTGTGCCCCCGGCGAGAATTATTCCGCGCATGAGGCCCTCAGTAAGCACCCGTGCGCTGGAGAACCGCACCGAACGTCTTCACGATGATCAGCAGATCCTGGACCATCGCCCAGTTGTCGACATACGACAGATCGAGACGAACAGATTCGTTCCACGAGAGATCTGATCGGCCGCTGACTTGCCACAGACCGGTTATCCCCGGCTTGACGAGAAGCCTTCGCAGCACTGCACAGTCATAGGCTTCGACTTCGCGCCTCAGTGGC
>DATBFF010000137.1:0-4584 GCA_036558625.1 Mycobacterium sp.
GATCCGGACTGCGACGGGTGCTGCGATCAAGGTTGCTGCTGAGCTGCGCGAAATCGATCGACCGCACGCCTGATCTAGCTTTCGAACTCGGATGTGTGGCCTTGCGCTCATCAGCACAAACGCGCAGATCGCACGGAGAACATCCCATGCTTGCACCACTGTTCGAGCTCACCGCCGGTCTGCGTCCCGGTGCCGCGGACTAGCCACGCCACGGTGTCGGCGGCGACGACCTGGCAGGGCACGCCGCGACGGCTTCACGCCACTGCGCGATCCGGAGGTTGACGAAGTGGCGTCAAGCTCTTCGAGATCGCCCAGATACGGCCCTCTTGGGCTACCGTATGGCCCATGCTTTCCCGGAAGCGGCTATCGGTACTGCTCGTCGCCGGACTCGCCGCACTTGCCCTGCAGACCGGTGTTGCCCGCGCGGTGCCAGGCCCGCCGACGTCGCCCGGTCCACGTACCGGCGCGCCCACCCAGATCGTCATGTCCGGAACCGGGGCGGGCCAGGGCGTGCAAGGGTTCGTCCCCGACGGCACGTTGCCATTCGACCCGCTCAGCGGATACCCCTCGGGGATTCCCGGCGGTTTCGTGCGAAAGGACGAAGGCTTCGCCGGGATCATCCATGGCACTCCCAAGGGTGGGGGTGCCACGCTCCTGTTGTACTGCATCGATCTGCACACGATCACGGAGCCCGGCATTGGCTATGTGTTGGGCACCTGGGATTCCTCCAACGTGCCCAATGTGGACTACGTCGCGCGGCTATTGGACGAGTACTACCCGCACACCGACCAGCCGACGAGTCTGGCCAACGTCAACGAGCGGGCCGCCGCGGTGCAGGCAGCGATCTGGTTCTTCACCGACAACTATGTGCTGGACACCACCAGTTCGCTCCGACCGACCGTGGTCCAGATCGTCGATCACATCATCGCTGAGGGGCCGCTGCCCGCGCCGCACCCGCCGAGCCTGTCGATCAGCCCGGCCACGTTGAGTGCTCCAGCCGGTTCCATCATCGGCCCGTTCACGGTGACCTCCGGTTCCGGCAGCGCGACCGTGACGGTGACCGGCGGGAAGATGTGGTCGGATGCGGCGGCCACCCAGGCGATCGCCGATGGCGCAACGGTGCCGTCGGGCCAGAAGATCTGGCTGACCTCGGACGGTCCGACGACGGCGGTGCTGCAGGCGACCGCCACCGCACATGTTCCCCGGGGCAACGTCTATCTCTACGACGGGTATTCGCCGGGGAAAAACGACGCGCAGAAGCTCATCCTGGCCGATGACGCCACGTTGACCAGCACGGTCTCCTCTACGGCCGAGTTCCTCGCGCCGGGCAAGCTGGTGGTGACCAAGACCATCGGTGGGCCGCTGTCCGGCCAGCAGGGCAGGATCGTTATCCATACCGTGTGCGACGGCAAAGCGCTGACACCGGACTTCGTGATCCCGGCCCACGCGACGGGCCAGCACAGCAAGACCTATGAACCCATCGGTGCGGGCTCGAAATGCACAGTCACCGAGACCGCCAACGGCGCCACGTCGGAGATAAAGGTCGTCGTCACCGGTGACGGGCAGCAAGTCACCATCCCCCCGGGCGGCAGCGCGTCGGCCGGCATCACCGATACGTACGACAACGCGCCGGGCTCGTTGCTGGTGCGCAAGACCATCGCGGGCCCGGCGGCCGGGAAGCAGGGCGAGGTCAGGATCCACTCGGAATGCGACGGCAAAGCGCTGACGCCCGACTTCGTGATCCCTGCCGGGACACCGGCCGGCGACAAGACGCAGCAGTACGACAACATCGCGACTCCGGCCAAGTGCACGGTCACCGAGACCGTCGACGGACACACCTCGACGGTGTCGGTGGCGGTCGAGGGCAGCGGACAGACAGTCGAGGTTCCGCCCGGCGACATCGTCGAGGCGGATGTCTCTGATACCTACGGGCTGCTGCCCGGCCAGCTGGAGGTCAACAAGACCATCGCGGGCAGCGAGGCCGGCAATCAATCGACGGTCGTCATCCACACCGAGTGCGACGGTGTCCCGTTGGCCCCGGACTTCGTCATTCCCGCAGGAACGCCGGCGGGCGTGGCCTCGCACATCTACAGCCCGGTCGAAGCCGGAGCGGTCTGCACGGTGACGGAGACCGTCGACGGGCACACCAGCACCGTGTCGGTGACCGTCGAGGGCAGTCCGCACACTACGACTGTGCCGCCGGCCGAAGGTGCGGCCGCCACCATCGTCGACATCTATGGGCCCCGGCCCGGCGCGTTGGTGGTCACCAAGGGGATCGCCGGGACGGAGGCTGGTCACCAAGGCCCGGTTACCATCCATGTCGAGTGCGACGGAACCGCGCTCTCGCCTGACTTCGTGATTCCCGCCGGGACCCCGGCCGGCACACTCACCCATGTCTTCGACGACATCCCGGCCGGCTCGAACTGTGTTGTGACCGAGACCGCTGATGGCGCCACGTCGACCGTGACGGTAACCGTCACCGGCGACGGGCAACACGTCACTGTTCCCGCCGGCAAGGACGTCGTGGTGGGCTTGATCGATGTCTATGAAGCCGCGCCCGGCAACCTCCACGTGATCAAGAACATCACCGGCGCGGCAGCCGGCCAGCAGGATGACATCGGCATCCTGGTCGCGTGCGGTGGTCCGGTGAACGACTTCGTGCTTCGCATCCCGGCGGGCGCTCCGGCCGGCTCGGTCTCGCGCTTCTTCGACAACATCCCCGCCGGTGCCAAGTGTGTCGTCAGCGAGACGGCCACCGGCGGCAGCAGCGCCGTTGCCGTTACTGCTCACGGTGGTGGCCAGACTGTGCAAGTACCTGCCGACGGCACGGCGACAGCGCATCTCACCGACAGCTTCAGCGCGGTGACCGCTTTGGCCGCGACCGGCTCGGGCGGCAATGTGCCGGCATTGGTCGCGTGGGCCGTGATCGCCATTGCGAGCGGCGGTCTCGCGCTGGCCATCGAATCACGTTGGCGGCGACGCTCCTCTTCCGCCGGAGCTGCTCATCGAAACTGATCAGTTGGTGCGGTGAGGCGTGGATCCAATTCCGATCACCTCCACGGTGTGACGGGTTCGAGATCACGCAGGGACGGGTCGACGCTTCGGCGACGTCACCGACGACCGGCAGTGGATCCACACTGACCCGGACCCCGCCTGCATGCAGAGCCCGTTCGGTGGTCCGATCGCGACCGGCTACCTGACGCTCGCACTGTTCAGCGCGATGTGAGCGCAGGCGCTCGTCGTGCGGAATGTGTCGATGGGCGTGAACAAGTGCCCACCTGGCACGGAGCTGGGCACCGCCGCCAAGCGCGCCCTCACCTCGCGGACGATCGACGCGGGTCTGGCCGCCTCATCTGTGACTCCGCACCCAGGAGGAAAGGCAACTATCGTTGCGCGTCACATAGGACACTGCGTAGCTGAGCTCGGCCACCGTGCCGGGCCGATCAGCACAACCGCTGCCGATCGGACTCGCCTGCGAGTCCCATGCGAGCGGTGCGCGGTAATCCGGTGCAACTCGTAACGCTGAAGGCCAGCGAGGCAGCGCTCGATCGGACGTGGATCTCGCGCCCTTGCTGTCAGCTGGCTTGTGGTATGCGGCCAACATCGCCAAGACGGCGACAATCTCCGCGGCTAATGGGTTGCCACGGATGTGCAACGTGATCGGCTCGGACATCGAACGCCCCGACTACAGCGGCAGGTTGCCATGCTTGCGTCGAGGTGTTTCGGCGCGTTTGCTTCGCAGCACCTTTAGCGCGCGGATCAGCACGCGCCGCGTGTCCGCGGGGTCGATCACGTCGTCGACCAACCCCCGCTCCGCGGCCACGTACGGGCTCAACAGTGTGGTGGCGTACTCGTCGACGAGCTCTCGTCGCCGCCGTTCGGGATCTTTCGCAGTCGAGATTTCTCGACGAAACACGATATCCGCGGCTCCGGCCGCTCCCATCACGGCCACCTGGTTGCTGGGCCACGCGAAGGACAGGTCCGAGCCGATGGACTTGGAATCCATGACGATGTATGCCCCGCCGAATGCCTTGCGGACGATCACCTGAATCCGCGGGACAGTCGCTTCGCAGTAGGCATACAACAGCTTGGCGCCGCGGCGGATTATGCCGTTGTGCTCCTGTTGCGTCCCGGGCAGGAAGCCGGGAACGTCGACGATCGTGATCAATGGGATGTTGAACGCGTCGCAAGTTCGGACGAACCGCGCGGCCTTCTCCGACGCGTCGATGTCCAAGACACCGGCGAGGACGCTCGGTTGATTGGCGACTACACCGACAACCTTGCCATCCAGCCGTGCGAGCGCGCAGACGACATTGCGTGCCCAAGACTCCTGAACCTCGAGAAACTCTCCCTCATCCACGATGCTGCGAATCACGGAGCGCATCTCGTAGCAGGTCTTGTCATCGACCGGAACGATGTCGTACAAATCTTCGCAACGGCGGTCGGGGCTGTCGGTGCTCGCGAACTCGGGCGGAGCCTCGACGTTGTTCGACGGCAGGAACGACAGCAGGTAGCGAACGTTCTCGAGCGCAGCCAACTCATCGTCGCAGATGAAGCTCGCCACCCCGGTGCGTTCACTGTGCA
>DATBFF010000138.1:0-20655 GCA_036558625.1 Mycobacterium sp.
AGCACCTCGTGCACCGACAGCGGCAGTTTGTCGGGGTCGTGGCCAAGGGAGAACGTCAGACACCCCTGCGGGTCGAGGTCGACGAGCAGCACCCGCTGATCCTGCTCGGCCATCGCCGCGCCCAACGACGCGACCGTCGTCGTCTTGGCGACCCCGCCCTTCTGATTGGCCACCGCCAGTACTCGGCTCACGGGGCTATCCAAGCACGCGCGCGGACCCTGTCGATTGGTCGGGCAGAATCGGCGTGGTGAGCTCCAACGAGCACCGGCTTCTGCTGCTTCGTCACGGCGAAACGGAGTGGTCGCTGGCCGGCAAGCACACGAGCCGCACCGAGCTCGACCTCACCGAGCACGGATGCGAACAGGCGAGGGCCGTGGGTGAGACGCTGGCGCGGCTGCGGGTGGATCACCCCTACGTCGTCAGCAGTCCGCGCAAGCGCGCGCTGGTCACCGCCGAACTGGCCGGCCTTTCGGTCCACGAGGTGAGCCCGCTGATCACCGAATGGGACTACGGCGACTACGAGGGCACGACGACCGAGGAGATCCGCAAGGCGGTTCCCGACTGGCTGGTGTGGACGCACGGCTGCCCGGGCGGGGAAACAGCTGTTGAGGTCCGCCATCGAGCCGATCGCGCCATCGCGCTTGCCTTGCATCACATGGCAACCCGTGACGTCGTGTTCGTCGGGCACGGCCACTTCTCTCGCGCGGTGCTGACCCGGTGGATCGAACAGCCGGTGTACGAGGGCATCCGGTTCGCGATGACGGCAGCCTCGATTGCAGTGTGCGGTTTCGAGCACGGCGTCCGCCAGATCGCAGGACTCGGGATCACCGGCAACCCGCGCTCGCCCGAGCCCGAATGACCGGCGAACCGTCGTTTGTGCTCAGCGGGCCGGGCGGGTCGCTGGTGGCCCACGGTGTGCGCAGCGGCTACCAGGATGTCAACGCCGCCCGCACCGCGCTGCGGTCCGGCGAGCCAATTGTGTTGGGCGCATTGCCTTTCGACACCACCAGCCCGGCCGCCTTGTTCGCTCCGCAGTCGCATCAGTTCGCCGACGGGCTGCCGCGCTGGCCGACCGAGCCGCTGCCCTCGATACGGATCACCCGCGCCGTGCCCGCACCCGACGAGCACGGCGTACGGGTCGGTCGCGCGCTCGCCGCGCTGCGCGACCAGGCGATCGGTCTGCGAAAAGTGGTGCTGGCACGGGCATTAGACGTCAGCGCCGACGCACCGGTCAGTGCGACCACAGTGCTGAGCAGACTGCTCGCCGCCGACCCCCACGCATACGGCTACCTGGTGGACCTGTCAGCGGCAGGCCCCGGCCACAGTGGCCAGATACTGCTCGGCGCAAGCCCTGAGCTCCTCATCGCCCGCCACGGGGACCGGGTGAAGTGCCAGCCTTTCGCGGGGTCGGCGCCGCGTGCGCCCGAGCCGGACGCCGACCGCGCCAGCGCCGCCGCGTTGGCCGCGTCGGCCAAGAACCTCGTCGAGCACTCGCTGGTGGTCGACGAGATGCGCAAGGCCCTGGACCCCCTGTGCGTCGACCTGCAGATCGCGCCGGCCCCGCACCTGTCGCAGACGGCTGCGTTGTGGCACCTGAGCACCCCGATCACGGCCAGGCTGCGCGACACGTCAACCACCGCATTGGATCTCGCGCTGGTATTGCATCCGACACCGGCAGTCGGCGGCGTTCCGACTGATGCCGCAGTGGCGATGATCGCCGGACTGGAGGGCGACCGCGGCTTCTACGCGGGCACGACCGGGTGGTGCGATCGGCGCGGCGACGGGCGTTGGGTGGTGTCGATCCGGTGCGCTGTGTTGGGCGCGGACCGCCGCAGCGCCCGCGCGTACTCCGGTGGTGGGATTGTCGCCGATTCGGAGGTCGACGACGAAATCGCGGAGACCACAACGAAGTTCAGAACCGTCTTGTCGGCGATGGGAGTGGCGACGTGACGCTGATCCGCCAGGCCCGCAGCGGCGACGAAGCCGAGCTCACCGCGATGATCCACGAACTTGCCGCCTTCGAGCGCGCAAGCGACCTGTGCACGGTCACCGAAAGCCGGCTGCGTGCCGCTCTGTTCGGATCGCGGCCGACGGTCCACGGGCACGTGGCAGAGGTAGACGGCCAGCTCGCCGCGGGCGCGCTGTGGTTTCTCAACTTCTCCACCTGGGACGGCGAAGCCGGCATCTACCTCGAGGACTTGTTCGTCCGGCCGGCGTTCCGCCGCCGCGGCCTGGCTCGCGCGCTGCTGGCCGAGCTCGCCCGCGAGTGCGTGCGCGAAGGGTACACCAGGCTGACGTGGGCGGTACTGGACTGGAACGCCGACGCGATAGCGCTCTACGACGCACTCGGCGGAAGACCGATGACCGAGTGGATCACCTATCGGGTGTCCGGTTCGGCGCTGTCAGAGCTGTCTGAATCTGGTTGACGCGCAGCCCATTTCAGTGTGGGCCCGCTGAAGAGCAGTCCCAGCGTCAGCAATGCGACCACACCGAGTGGGATGCCGAACTCAGGCCGGTGCGAGCCGGACAACATGTACCACGCCACGCCCAGCAGCAGCAGCTGCACGAAGACCGCGACCCCGCGCCCCCAACGCCGTCCGCGCCACAACGCCCAGCCCGCCGCGACTACGGCACCGCCGGCGAGCAGGAACCATCCCGCGGTCCCGTACGCAACCTTCGCGTCGGCCCCCCGGACACCTCCGATCACCAGCGCCACCGCGAACAAAAGCGCCGCGGCTCCTTCCAGCAGCACCACCACACCGGTGCCGCGCACCACAGGCGGGATCACAGCCTCAGCGTATCCACGGCGCCGTTAGGCTCATGCCTCGTGCGCGCGGTGCTGATCGTCAACCCGAACGCGACGTCGACGACACCGGCGGGCCGCGACCTGCTGGCACATGCGCTGGAAAGCCGGGTACAGCTGACCGTCGTCCACACTGATCACCGCGGTCATGCGATCGAGATCGCCCGCGCCGCCACCCGTGACGAGGTCGACGCGGTGATCGTGCACGGCGGCGACGGAACCGTGAACGAGGTGGTCAACGGCGTGCTCGGCCCGCCCAGCACCACACCGCCCCGCAATACCCCGGCGATCGGGGTGGTGCCGGGCGGTTCGGCCAACGTCTTCGCCCGGTCCCTGGGCATCAGCCCCGACCCGGTGGAAGCCACCAATCAGCTCGTCGACCTGCTCGGCACCCACCACCACGACGGCAGCTGGCGCAGGATCGGCCTGATGAACTGCGACGAGCGCTGGGCGGTGTTCACCGCGGGAATGGGCGTCGACGGCGAGGTGGTGGCAGCCGTCGAGGCACAGCGCGACAAAGGCCGCAAGGTCACCCCCGCGCGCTACGTCCGTACCACGGTGCCGCTCGTGCTGCGCAGCGCCCGCCGCGACCCCGCGTTGACGTTGCATCTGCCCGGGCAGGAGCCCATCGATGGTGTGCACCTGGTATTCGTGTCCAACTCCAGCCCGTGGACGTACGCCAACAACCGCCCGGTATGGACGAACCCGACGACCACCTACGAGACCGGACTGGGGGTCTTCGCGACGACGAGCATGAACGTCTTCGCGAACCTGCGCCTGGTCCGCCAGATGCTCTCCAAACGGCCCAGGATGACGGCCAAGCACCTGGTCCGCCACGACGACGTGCCGTGGGTGCGCGTGACGTCCGGCACAGCGGTGGCGTGTCAGATCGACGGCGACTACGCGGGTCCGCGCCAGGCGATGACGTTCACCGCGGTACCGGACGCGTTGGCCGTCGTCGCGCCGCCGCCGAATCAGAGCTGACCTGCTTGTATCGCGTGCTTCGAAAATGTCCGATGCGCCGCGGCGGGCAGTGTAGTACAAACGAAAGAAGATTCACCGAACTGATTCTGATAGTGAGATTGACCACGAGATATCGCGCGCTATTGACATCTGTCGAGCCTGTGAAACGATCGATTACAACAAGTGCCGAAACATTTCCAGTGCACGAATTAACAGCCGAACACACATCGGTGCGTCAGCGCGCGCACGCAACGAGGAGTATCTAATGGATTGGCGCCACAAGGCGGTCTGTCGTGACGAGGATCCGGAGCTGTTCTTCCCGGTGGGAAACAGCGGCCCGGCACTCGCCCAGATCGCGGAGGCGAAGCTGGTGTGCCACCGCTGTCCGGTGACCACGGAATGCTTGACGTGGGCGCTGGATTCCGGTCAGGACGCCGGAGTGTGGGGCGGTATGAGTGAAGACGAGCGCCGTGCGCTGAAACGGCGCAATGCTCGTACGCGGGCGCGCAGCTCGGTCTGACCAGCTCGATTTTCGAATAAGCAGCATCGACGCGGAAAATTCGCGTCGCACTATGGCGCGCTCCGCACGCGGCGGCCCTATGGCGCGCTCCGCACGCCCAGGCCCTATTGCGTGCTCCGCACGCGGCGGCCTATCGGCACCCGCAGAGCCACGTCGGTCCCGCCCTCGCCCGCGTCGTACATCTCCAGTGACCCGTCCAGCTCCGTCGACACCAGGGTGCGGACGATCTGCAGACCGAGGCGATCCGAGTTCTCCAGGCTGAAGCCGGCCGGCAGGCCCCGCCCGTCGTCGTGTACCACCACGTCGAGCCAGGGGGCCGAGCGCTCCGCCCGGATGGTCACGTTTCCGTCGATTCCCCCGGCATCGTAGGCGTGCTCGATCGCATTGTGGACCAGCTCGGTGACGACCATGATCAGCGCGGTGGCCCGGTCGGCGTCGAGCACCCCCAACGTGCCTTCCCGCGTGACGCGCACGCGGGAGTCGACGCCGGCAATGTCGCCCATGATCGGCAGGATGCGGTCGACGACCTCGTCGAGGTTGACTTCCTCGTCCACCGACATCGACAACGCGTCGTGCACCAGCGCGATCGACGACACCCGGCGCACCGACTCCATCAGTGCGTCCCGGCCTTCCGGATTAGCGGTCCGCCGCGCCTGCAGCCGCAACAGCGCGGCCACCGTCTGCAGATTGTTCTTCACCCGGTGATGGATCTCGCGAATCGTCGCGTCCTTGGACAGCAGCGCCCGGTCCCGGCGCTTGATCTCGGTGACGTCGCGGATCAGCACTGCGGCGCCGACGGACTTCTCGCGGACCACGAGCGGCAGCGTCCGCAGCAGGACCGCGGCGCCGCCGGCGTCGACCTCCAGCCGCATGCTGGAACCGCCGGTCAGCGAGCTGGCGACGTGTTCGGCGAGCTCGTGGGCCTCAAACGGATCGGAGATCAACGGCCTGGTCACGTCGACGAGGTTGTGGCCCTCTAGTTCCGACGTCAGGCCCATGCGGTGGTAGGCCGAGACCGCGTTGGGGCTTGCAAACGCCACATTGCCACCGACGTCCAGCCGGATGAACCCGTCGCCGACCCGCGGACTGGACCGCGACACCGGCAAGTCACCGACGTTGGGGAAGGTGCCTTCCGACAGCATTTGCAGAAGATCCTCGGCGCAGTCGAGGTAGGCCGTCTCCAGGCGGCTGGACTTCTGGCGGTCTGCGCTCCGGCGGCTCAACACCGCCACCACGGCACCGTCGTGACGGACAGGCGCGGCGTCGGCTCCGATGGCCCCCGAGTCGAACGCGACGGCAACCTGCGCCCACTGACCGGCATCGGCGACCGTGCCGACCGCATCCGTCACCAACATCGCAGGTGAGGTGTTGGGCCGGCATTGGGCGACGCAGACAAGCCTGCCGTCATGGCGGCGGACCCACATCAGGTAGTCGGCGAACGACAAGTCGGCCAGCAGCTGCCACTCCCCGACCACCGCGTGCAGGTGATCGACGGCCTCACCGGGCAATACGGTGTGCTCGGCGAGCAGTTCACCGAGGGTGGACATCAGACAATGGTCGCTCGGACAAGCCTCGCTCCGGCGCGGGTCAGTCGATCACTGCGATGAGGTCACCGGCCCGGATGACGTCGCCCACGGCAACCTTGACCTGCGTCACCGTGCCACCCGTCTCGGCGTGCACGGGAATCTCCATCTTCATCGACTCCAGCAGCACCAGCGTCTCGCCCTCACCGACGTGGTCGCCCTCGTTGACCACGACTTCCAGCACGCTGGCGACGATTTCCGCCCGAACCTCCTCGGCCATCCCTACCCCGTTCGTCCGCGTGCCGACTTTGCCCTTATCGAACCACAGCGCTGCGCGCCTGCGTGAAGAGCACGCCACAGCGGCCATGAGAGGATGGCGGCAACACGATCGAAGGAGAATCCGATGGCCAAGCGGGGCCGGAAGAAACGCGACCGCAAGAACAGCAAGGCCAACCACGGCAAGCGGCCGAACGCCGGCGCGAAGAAGTAGCCGCTACGAGTATTTGATGATGGTGGTGCGGCTGATTTCCATCATCAATCGCTGCCGGAGCCGCTCAGGGGCCTTGTCGCCGCCGCACTTGTTGGCGATGAGCGCTTTGATCCGCTCCTCGACGCCGTAATAGCGCAGGCAGCCCGGGCACGCCTCCAAGTGATGGCGCAGCTTGTCACGGGTTTCAGCCGTGCACTCGCCGTCCAACAGCGTCCACACCTCGGCCATCACGGCCGCGCAGTCCGCGTGGTCGTGCTCGGGATCCGTCGGCGCGCTGCCGCTCATCTCGTCTCGGCGCTCGCGTTCATCGCTACTCACGATGGCACCTCCTCGGCGGCGTGTCCACGCGAGAAGCCTCGTTCCTTGGCCACATCAGCGAGCAAACCGCGCAGCTGGCGCCTGCCGCGGTGTAGCCGAGACATCACCGTGCCGATCGGGGTGTCCATGATCTCCGCGATTTCCTTATACGGAAAGCCCTCGACGTCGGCGTAGTAGACGGCCATCCGGAACTCCTCTGGCAACGCCTGCAGCGCCTCTTTGATCTCGGTGTCGGGCAGCAACTCCAGTGCCTCCACCTCCGCCGAACGCAACCCCGTCGACGAGTGCTCGGCATTGGCCGCCAGCTGCCAGTCGGTGATCTCCTCGGTCGGATACTCCGCGGGCTGACGCTGCCGCTTGCGGTAGCTGTTGATGTAGGTGTTGGTCAGAATCCGGTACAGCCAGGCCTTCAAGTTGGTGCCCTCTTTGAACGACCGGAAGCCTGCGTAGGCCTTGACCATGGTCTCCTGCAGCAGGTCCTCGGCGTCGGCCGGATTGCGGGTCATCCGCAGCGCGCCGCCATAGAGCTGGTCCAAGAGCGGAATCGCGTCGCGCTCGAACCGCGCGGTCAGCTCGGCGTCGGTTTCCTGCCGTTCCGACGGCACAGCGCCGTCTGTCATTGCGGTCCCTTCCCACATGCCGTCGTCGAACACATCCGGTAGTGCTACCGGTCGTTCGAGGCACGCCGTCGTCACCCAGACTCCTTCTCGATCGTAGAACCGCGGACCGACAGATCCCTGACTGCACCCAACAACACCAGTTCAGCTGCGCATTGTTCCCGGGGCGTCGGTGCGTGGCGGAACGGTAGTCCACGCGGGAAAGTGCGAGTAGGGACCACGCGGACTACCGTTCCGGCGCCCGCATAAGGTGACGCCATGGCACAGTCCTCGTTGTCCGGCAAGACCATGTTCATCTCGGGAGCCAGCCGCGGCATCGGCCTGGCGATCGCCAAACGCGCCGCGGCCGACGGCGCGAACATCGCGTTGATCGCCAAGACCGCCGAGCCGCACCCGAAGCTGCCCGGCACCATTTACACCGCGGCCAAGGAGATCGAAGAGGCCGGCGGGCAGGCGCTGCCGATCGTCGGTGACATCCGCGACGGCGACATGGTGGTCGGCGCCGTCGCCAAAGCGGTGCAGCAGTTCGGCGGCATCGACATCTGTGTGAACAACGCGTCGGCGATCAACCTCGGTTCGATTTCCGAGGTGCCACTCAAGCGATTCGACCTGATGAACGGTATCCAGGTCCGCGGCACGTACGCGGTCTCGCAGGCCTGCATCCCACATATGACGGGCCGGGACAACCCGCACATCCTCACGCTGTCACCACCACTGCGGCTGGAGAGCAAATGGCTCAAACCGACCGCCTACATGATGGCGAAGTATGGAATGACGTTGTGCGCGTTGGGAATAGCCGAGGAAATGCGTGACCAGGGTATTGCCTCGAACACGCTGTGGCCTCGAACGACCGTCGCCACCGCTGCGGTGCTGAACCTGCTCGGCGGCGAGGAGGCAATGTCGCGGTCACGCAAGCCCGAGGTGTACGCCGACGCGGCGTACGTGATCGTCAACAAACCCGCCCGCGAATTCACCGGCAACACGCTGCTGTGCGAGGACGTGCTGGTGGACAACGGCGTCACCGACCTATCGGTGTACGACTGCATCCCCGGCTCGCAACTCGGTGTCGACCTGTGGGTGGACACTCCCAACCCGCCGGGCTACCGCGGCTGAACCTTCTTCGCGCAAGCGGTCATTCGTGGCCTAGCACACGCCGACATCGGCGCCGAGCAACTTCCACGGCCACAGCGCGACCGTCGTGAGGAACGCGAGGATGTCCGAGCCCGCCGGCATCCGGGTTTCCAACTGCGCCTGAAGCGCCTGCACACTCTGCGCGTCGAAGAACGCCCATGCCAGCCCCACCGCGACGTAGAGGATCGCGAGCCACAACCCGAACTCGATCATCGCCTCGACGCTCACCCGGCGGTGCAGCAACCGAGGCCGCACACCTTTCACACCAGCGCCCGGCGGGTCCGAACGCGTCGGCGCACGTCTGCCAACAGGACATAGCTGCCGCCCTGGCGGATGAACACCGGCAGGAACCTGTTCACGAAAGCGACCAGCAGGAACAGCCTTTCGAACCAGCGCTGCCGGTGCTCGGTCCATCGCAGGCCCATCGCGTCGCGGAATACCGGCGCCAAGAATCCTGTCGTGAGGAATTTCAGCAGCGGCCGGAACGGCAGCGCGAGAAGTGGGTTGATCATCCGGAGGTCGATCAGGTCGAGCAGGTACCCGCGCACCTGCTCGTCGACGGACACCCTCCGGCACGCGTCGTTCCAGAAGACGTCGAATTCCGCGCGCGTGGGCGGCCACTGGTCCTCGGTGACTTGAAGCGTGGTGCCCAAGGTCCACGCCGACCGGTAGAACTGCTCGGACTGTTGCGGCGTCATCTCGCCCCGCAGCAGCTGATAGGTGTCTTCAAGGCCGACGAAAAGGCATGCAGCAACCCACATTTGGAGATCGCGATCAAAGGCGTTGTAGGGCACCGGACTGCCGGCCGTCGCCTTGACATGCCGATGAACGCCGTCGACGGCCTCGCGGAACGCGATGCGGTCTTCGGGCTTTCCGAGGATCGCCACCGCGAGGTATTGAAATGTCGTCCTCGCTCGCTTCCAAGGGTGCTTGAGCAGATTGCCCGAATCCACCTTGCTCTCGACGACGCCGTAACCGACTCCCGGCCGCGACAACTGCATGATCACGTTGGCCGCTCCGGCGGCGAACGACCAGAAATCCAGCGCATCGGCGACGGTGACGGGCTCGTCGTCCCACCGAGCGGTGCGTCGACGGATCCGGATCCGGCATCCGTCGCTCGGCTGTGGGGACATGCGTCGTCCTTTCGGTCAGTGGTTCAGCTCAGGCAGACGTTGGTCACCAACAGGACAGGCCATGACGCGACGGTCCCGAGGACCACCACGACGCGCTCGAAGCCACCGTTCTGCTTCAGCGCATCGAGATGCAGCGCCGCCCACGCGACGCCGATAACCAGGTACGGGATCGCCAGCATGACGGCTGTGCCGACCCACTCGGCGATGGTCATCCGGAAGTCCAGAACCCTGCGCACCGCGTTGAGCATGCCCACCACTCCCTGCCGACCCTTTAGCCAAGATGTTAATCACCGTTCTGCACGGCGGCGAGGGTTCCGGGGCATCATCTGCGGTAGAAAGCGGCGGAAGTAAATTGCGGTTCCCTACAGCAAGGTGGCCTGACGGCCCTGCGGCTCGGCGGGCTCGATCAATTCCGGGCCGTTGTTGCGCACGTTGTTCACCAAGGTCGACACCTCGCGAATCTCCAACCGGGACAGATCAGCGCGCACGCCCAGCAACTCGTCGTCGAGCGGGCTGTCCGGGTCCAGCCAGCGGTCCCAATCGCCTTCGGCGATCATCAACGGCATCCGGTCATGGATTTCGGCGAGCGGACCGACCGCGTCGGTGGTGATGATCGTGCAACTCAACAAGGGTGGCGAACTATTGTCGGCGTCTTTCGGCCGCCACACCGACCACAGCCCGGCCATGCAGACCAGTTCGTCCTCGCCGGGCGTCATGAAGAACGGTGTCTTTCGTGCCTTTTTGCCCGACGGCGTGTCCGGGTTGGCCTTCCACTCGTACCACCCGGTCATCGGCACCAGACAGCGCTTGCTCTTCGCCGAGGAACGAAACGCGGGCGATGTCGTCACCTTGTCGGCCCGCGCGTTGATCAGCAGCGGGCCCTTACCGTCCGGCGCGCCGTCGGGGCCCGCCTTCGCCCACGGCGGCACCAGACCCCAGCGCATCAGCCGCAACCTGCGCGTCGGATCGTCGTCGGGGTCGGAATGCCGGGTGACGACGGTCGCGATCGTCGCGGTGGGTGCGACGTTGTAGTTGGCTCCCGCGGCTCCGGTGTCCTTTTTCGCCGCGGTGGCCTCGTCGATCGCCTGGATCTTCTCGGCCAGCAGCTTGGGATCGGTGGTCACCGCGAATCGCCCGCACATACGTCCATGGTGGCATCGGCGCCCGACACGCCATGATGGAGCGGTGAGCAGGCCCGGACGTGAGGACGCCAACGGAGCGTGGCCGGCGCCCACCGCACCGGCGCCCGTGCACGCGACGGTCACCGTGCCCGGCTCGAAGTCGCAGACCAACCGGGCGCTGGTGCTGGCCGGGCTGGCCGACGGGACGTCGACGGTCTGCGGGGCCCTGCGAAGCCGCGACACCGACCTGATGATCGGCGCCTTGAGGGCGCTCGGCCTCGAAGTCGCGGGCGACGGCAGTGACGTGAAAGTGGGCGGCACAGTTGATCCCGCACCCGGCGCGACCGTCGACTGCGGTCTCGCCGGCACGGTGCTGCGGTTCGTGCCGCCGGTGGCGGCGCTGGGTTCGGCGCCGGTGACGTTCGACGGCGACGAGCAGGCCCGCGTCCGGCCGATTGCGCCTCTGCTCGACGCCCTGCGTAGCGTCGGTGTGGATGTCGACGGGTCCGGGCTGCCGTTCGTGGTCCGCGGTTGCGGCTCCGCAGCGGGCGGGACCGTCGAAATCGACGCGTCGGCGTCGTCTCAGTTCGTGTCCGGGCTGCTGCTGTCCGCGGCGTCGTTCGACGGCGGACTCACCGTGGTGCACACCGGCGCAAGCCTGCCGTCGACGCCGCACGTCGCGATGACGGTTGCGATGCTGCGTGACGCCGGCGTGGACATCGATGACTCAGAGCTGCACCGGTGGCGTGTAGAGCCGGGGCGGATCAGCGCGCGGCGCTGGCAGATCGAGCCCGACCTCTCCAATGCCGTGCCGTTCCTCGCCGCTGCCGTGGTGACGGGCGGCGTGGTGCGCATCCAGGGCTGGCCTGCGGTCAGCACACAGCCGGCCCGCTATATCCTCGATCTGCTACGCATGCTGGATTGCACAGTGCTGCAATCTGATTCGTATCTCGAGGTTCAGGGTACGCGGGTGTACGGCGGTATCGACGCGGACCTGCGCGATGTCGGGGAGCTGACGCCCGCCGTCGCGGCAATCGCCGCGCTCGCATCTCCCGGGTCGATGTCTCGGCTCAGCGGCATCGCCCACCTCCGAGGTCACGAGACCGATCGGCTGGCCGCACTGGCGACCGAGCTCAACAAACTTGGCGGCAGCTGCGAGGAAACCGACGACGGGCTGGTGATCACTGCAGCCCAAATGCACGGCGGCACATGGCATTCCTATGCCGATCACCGCATGGCGATGGCCGGCGCTATCGTCGGACTGCGGGTCGAACACGTTGAGGTCGATGACATCGAGACCACTGCCAAGACGCTGCCCGGCTTCGCCGAGCTGTGGGCGGGCATGCTCGCCGGCCAGGATCCCGACGCTTGAGGCCCGGTGACTTCGACGAGTCAGACGTCCGGATCCGTTCGGGCCGCGGCTCGCGGCCGCGCACCAAGACCCGGCCCGAGCACGCCGATGCGCGCACCGCGATGGTAGTGACCGTCGATCGTGGGCGATGGGGATGCGTGCTGGACCGCGACCCCGCACAACCTCTGACCGCGATGCGGGCCCGTGAACTGGGCCGCACCCCGATCGTCGTCGGTGACGAGGTCGACGTCGTCGGCGACTTGTCGGGGCGTGCGGACACGCTGGCCCGCATCGTGCGCCGTAGGCAGCGGCGAACTGTGTTGCGGCGCACCGCAGATGACACCGATCCTACGGAGCGGGTGGTCGTCGCGAACGCAGACCAGCTGCTGATCGTGGTCGCGCTGGCCGACCCGCCGCCGCGGACCGGGTTGGTCGACCGCGCGCTGATCGCCGCCTACGCGGGCGGGCTCACACCGATCCTGTGCCTGACCAAGACGGACCTGGCGCCGTGGGAGCCCTTCGCCGGGCAGTTCGCGGACCTGGACCTGACCGTGACGACGGCGGGGCGCGACGATCCACTGGATGTCGTCGCCCCCCTGTTGTCCGCGAAAGTGACAGTGCTGCTGGGGCATTCGGGGGTGGGTAAGTCGACGTTGGTGAATCGTCTTGTGCCGGAGGCGGACCGGGCGATCGGCGAGGTCACCACGGTGGGCAAGGGACGGCACACGTCGACGCAGTCGGTGGCTTTTCCGCTGGACGACTCAGGGTGGGTGATCGACACCCCGGGAATCCGTTCGTTCGGGCTGGCCCACATCGAACCCGACGACGTGCTGCTCGCGTTCTCCGATCTCGCCGACGCGATCGCCGGCTGCCCTCGCGGATGCGGGCACCTCGGCCCGCCGGCTGACCCGGAGTGCGCACTCGATGCGCTGCAGGGCCCCGCGATACGCCGGGTCGAGGCCGCCCGTCGGCTGTTGCGCGTGCTGACGGAAACCTAGCGTCCCCCGCGCGTCTTTTCGCGAGCGTGCGTGTCTGTTGGCCGACACGCCGCTGGAATACCGGAGTTTGCGCACGCTCGCGGCGGGATGAGCGTGCGGAATGTGAGCTGCGCCACCCGGTGTCACGCCCACGGCGCCGACGCCGTCTAGAGGATGACGGCGTCGATACCTCGGCTCCGTCGACCGATTGAATTCGACAGATGGAGGTGGGTCATGCACACAGCGTTGTGGGCAGCCCAGATTGTTCTTGCCCTGATCTTTCTGGCATCCGGACTTGCCAAGCTGACGATGTCGCATGAACGCATGCTGGCCAGCGGGCAAACCGGCGCCGCGGCCTACCCGATGCCGGTCGTGCGGTTCACCGCCGCGTGCGAACTGCTCGCCGCGGTCGGCTTGATCGTGCCGCCGCTCGTCGGAATCGCCGAGCCGCTGGTCGGTTGGGCCGCAGCGGGTTTGGCTGTCGTCATGATCGGTGCGATGGCAATGCATTCCAGACTCGCCGTCACGCAAGCAGAACCGAAAGAGTGGCGCAACGTCGCCATCAACATCGGCCTGCTGGTGGTCTGCGTGTTCGTTGCCGTGCAGTGGATTTGACGCACACTCACCGTCCGCGAGCGTGCACAGAATCCGGTAGATCACCGGCGTGTCGGCCAACAGACACGCACGCTCGCGCAAATGCGGCTAGGGCTAGGCGGCGCGGCGGGCTTCGCGACGCGCGGCGCGGCGGGCTTCGCCCCGGTCTTGGCGCCAACCCCGTACGGCCGCGATCGCGGTCTTCAAACCACGACGACGGCCGGTCGCAGGGTCGGTACCCGCGAACCCCGGCTCCAATTCGGCGAACATCTGCTCGCTGCAGGTCTCAGGCGCGTCGTCGACAGTCGCCGTCAGATACTTATCCGGCAGCGACAGCTTGGCGATCGTCCGCCACGCCTTGCCGTACTGCACCAGAAACGGCCCGGTGGTGTACGGCAAGTCGTACTTGTCGCACACCTGACGCACCCGCACCGAGATCTCGGCGAGCCGGTTGCTCGGCAGATCCGGGTACAAGTGGTGCTCGATCTGATACGACAGGTTCCCGGTCATGAAGTCCATCGCGGGCCCGCCGGCGATGTTGGCGCTGCCGAGCATCTGACGCAGATACCACTCGCCCTTGGTCTCGTGTTCCAGGTCGCTCTTGGTGAATTTCTCTGCGCCGTCGGGGAAATGGCCGCAGAAGATCACCGCATTGGCCCAGACGTTGCGGATCACATTGGCGACCGCATTCGCCATCAAAGTCGACTTGAAGGTCGCCCCGGGCGACGCCGACGTCAGCGCCGGGAACGCCACGTAGTCCTTGAACAACTGTTTGCCGGCCTTCGCCGACATCTCCCGCAGCCGCACCTGCGTCGCCTTGCGATTGGCCCGGCCCTTGAACAGCTTGCCCATCTCCAAGTGCTGCAACGCAACTCCCCACTCGAAGCCGAGCGCGAGGATCGTGTTCCACAACAAGTTGAGGACGTTGAATTTCTTCCAGCGCTGATCTCGGGTGACGCGCAACATGCCGTAGCCGACGTCGTCGTCCATCCCGAGAACGTTGGTGTACTTGTGGTGCTGGAAGTTGTGCGTGAACCGCCAGTGTTTGGCCGCGCCGCCCATGTCCCATTCCCACGACGAGGAGTGGATCTCGGGATCGTTCATCCAATCCCACTGGCCGTGCATGACGTTGTGGCCGATCTCCATGTTCTCGACGATCTTGGCGAGGCCCAGCGTGGCGGTGCCTGCCCACCAGGCCGAGCGCTTGGAGCTCCCGGCAAGGATCACCCGCCCGGCGATCTCCAGGCCGCGCTGCGCGGCGATCGTGCGACGGATGTAGCGCGCGTCGCGCTCACCGCGGGAGTCTTCGATGTCCCGGCGTATCGCGTCGAGCTCGACAGCCAGGCTCTCGATGTCAGCGTCCGTGAGATGGGCGAACGCGGGGACGTCGGTGATGGCCAACGCATTCTCCTTCCGTACGGATTCTTCTACCTACGATAGCGTAACCTACGAGTCCGTAGGTTACCAGCCGGTAATCATCAGATGTCGAGCACACAATCTCCCGATGCCGCCGAGATGCAGGTCTGTACACGGGTGCCGGGCTCGTGCTCGACGCCGCTGCGCAAATCGCGGACGTGCCCGTCGACGAGGTTCACCACGCAGGACTGACAGATGCCCATCCGGCAGCCGAAGGGCATCTGGACGCCCTCGCTTTCGCCGGCCTCCATCAGCGACGTGGCGGCGTCGGCGGTCACGGCCTTGCCGCTGCGCGCGAACGTGACGGTGCCGCCCTGTCCGCGAGGGGCGGCACGCGAGGCCGCGAACCGCTCGAGGCGCAGCTTGCCGGCGATACCCGCCTCGGCCCACACGCGCTCGGCCGACTCCAGCATTCCCTGCGGGCCGCACGCCCACACGTCCCGTGCGCGCCAGTCGGGCACCTCGTCGGCCAAGCGGCTCAGATCCAGTCGGCCCTGCGTGCCGGTGGTGCGCACCCGAGGCCGATAACCCGGGTGCTCACGCGCCAGCTCGGCCAACTCGGCAGCGAACATGACGTCGGATTCCGTTGGTGCACAATGGATATGAACGATGTCACTGATCTGGCGACGACGAGCGAGGGTGCGCAGCATCGACATCACCGGGGTGATGCCCGAGCCGGCGGTGAGAAACAGTATCGACGCGGGCGCGGGATCGGGCAGCACGAAGTTTCCCTGCGGCGCGGCCAGCCGCACCACCGTCCCGGGAGCGACGCCGCCGACCAGATGCGCCGACAGGAAGCCTTCGGGCATCGCCTTGACGGTGATCGTGATCGTGCGGCGTGCCCTGGATGTCGCCGGTCCTTCGGCTCTCGCGGTCACAGGTGTCGAAGTGAGCGAGTAGGAACGCCATCGCCACCGGCCGTCGACGAGCACGCCGATGCCGACGTACTGCCCGGGCTGATAGTCGAACTCGAATCCCCATCCGGGCTGGATCACCAGCGTGGCCGAGTCGGAAGTCTCCCGCCGGACCGCGACGATGCGGCCACGCAGCTCGCGTGCCGACCACAGTGGATTGGCCAGCTGCAGGTAGTCGTCGGGCAGCAACGGCGTCGTGATCCGGCCGGCCACCGCACGCAGCGCCTTGAACACAGGGTGCTTGGCCGCGGTCCCGGACACCGCCGCGGGCCGGGTGTCGACGACGACCGCGGTGGGCTTGGAACTCTTCGGACCCATAGAACCTACGGTACCGTAACCTACGTTCCCGTAACAGGCGGCCTACGCTGCAGCCCCACGAGCGATAAGGGATCAGAGGAGTTCGAGCAGAAACGGCAGTTCCTGCGGCGCGTACCAGGCCAGCTCGTGGTCCTGGGCGTCTCCCACGGCGAACTCGGCATCCTCGTCACCCAGGTCTGCGGCGTCGATGACCTCAGCCGCGGCCTTCACCGCGTCTTCGGCGGCGGCGTTGTCGACGTGCACGCAGACCACCCGGTCCATCGGCACCGGTCCGACCAGTCGCACGACGGCGTCGTCGAGAAGCGGAAGCGGTGTCGCGTCGTCGACGTCAGCCACGAGCACCGCCCGCCGCGGCGGCAACCCCGAACGGTCCGTGTCTTCTCCTCTTCGCGCAAGCGGCTCATCGGTGCTTTCTCCTCTTCGCGCAACCGGCTCATCGGTGCTTTCTCCTCTTCGCGCAAGCGGCTCATCGGCGAGCAGTCGCAGCGACGCCAGTGCCGCGTCGCGCAACGCCACCTCGGCGAGTTCGTCGTCGTCGCCGTTCGCGTAGGCCTCCCGCAACGCCGGGGTCACCGCGAAAGCTGTGCCGTTCACGGGGTTCAGGGCGCCGTCGTCGACGAGCCGCTGAAGCATCGCGAGCGTCACCGGCACGTATACCCGCATGCCGGAACCCCTCTCGGCCAGAGCTATTGCGCCGCTTCGATCAGTTCGTCAAGTGATTCTCGCAGCAGCGAGGGCAGCATATCGACGTCACTCATCGCCTTGCGGTCGGCGTTGACGCCGAAGTACACCGTGCCGCAGTACGAGGTCACACCGATGGCCAGCACCTGGTTGTGCAGCAGCGGCGGAACCGCATAGGACTCCAGCAATTTGGCGCCGGCGACGTACATCTGCGACTGCGGGCCAGGCACATTCGTGATCAACAGGTTGAAAACCCGTGCCGAGTAATCGGTAGCGACCCGAATCCCCATCGCGTGCAACGTCGGAGGTGCGAATCCGGACAGCGTGACGATTGTGCGGGCATCGACAAGGCTCGGCGCGGTGGGATGGCTTTCAGTGGCGTGCGCGATCTGAGAGAGCCGCACCACCGGGTTGCCCTCCCCGACGGGCAGGTCCACCAGAAACGGCGACACCTCGCTGATCGCTTGTCCAGGACCGGAATTCGTTTCCAGATCGGCTTCTGGGTACACCGACATCGGCGCCATCGCACGCACCGTCGACGTCGTCGTGACCGGCTCGCCACGCGACAGCAGCCAGTTGCGCAGCGCCCCGGTGATCACCGCGAGCACGATGTCGTTGACATCGCAGTCGTAGCGCGCGCGCAGCTTGCGGTACTCCTCGAGTTGCGCGCTGGCCACGGTGAATCGGCGGTTGCGCGACACCTCGGTGTTCAGTGGGCTGTTGGGTGCAGTGCCCCGCAGCACCGTACGGGCAGTGTGGGCGACGCTGCGGCCCATGTCGGCGAGGTACCCGGCGTTGGCGGCGACATCGGTGACCGCCTCGCGCACCGCTTGCAGCTGCGCACCCGGACGAGCCACCCAGTCACCGACGGCGCCCATGACGAGCTCCATCGACGACGGTTCGTGCGCCGGAATCCAGATGTCCTCGCCGAATTCGGGTTGTTTCTGCGTTCGGTCCGCGATCACGTGCCCGAGCTCCAGCGCGGTCATCCCGTTGACCAACGCCTGGTGGGACTTCGTGTATATCGCCAGGCGGTTCTTGCTCAGCCCCTCGACGAGATACATCTCCCACAGCGGTCGTGTGCGGTCCAATGGCCGCGAAGCCAGCCGGGCCACGAGCTCGTGCAGCTGATCCTCGCTGCCGGGCGAGGGCAGGGCCGAACGCCGGACGTGGTAGGTGATGTCGAAGTCGGGATCGTCGACCCACACCGGGCGGGCCAGCCCGAGCGTGACTTCGCGTACCTTCTGCCGATACCGCGGAACCTGCGGGAGCCGGCGCTCCACAGTGGTCAGCAGCGCGTCGTACGGGAGGCCGGCCTTGGGGCGGCGCAGGATCGTCAGCGACCCGACATACATCGGTGTCGGCGAGTCCTCCTGGTTGTAAAAGGACGCATCCGATGCCGACAAGCGAGCCACCATGGGAGCGCACCCCTCCCCTCGATCGACATCAGCAAGCGCCACCGCCACGGTAACCGGATCACGCCGGGGTTCGCATCCCGGACGCTGGGCGGGATCGGCCCGACCACGATGGAACGGTTCGCGGCCGTGCCTACGTCTGCTTGTCCATGAGTGTCGAACTGACCGTTGTCCCCGTCGTCGACTATGAGCCGCCGATCGGGCGACCCCAGCGACCGGCGGGCACGGTTCTGCTGCGCCGCCGGCCCCACCGACTCTCCGTGGTGCCGCCGTCGCCGCGTCAGCCGTCGGCCGGCGCAGCGGCGGTGTTCGCCGATGCCGCGCTGCGCGGGGTTCTCGAAGTCGTCGACGGACGCCGGTCCTTCGCACAGCTGCGGCCGCTCTTGGGTGACGGAATCGCCGACACCGTCGTCACGCTGGCCCGCTCCTCACGCACCGGGGGCGGTCTTGCCGCTCAGCTGCGGCGGGTGTCGCTGCGCATCGTCGACCGCGACGGCGACGCCGCCGAAGTGTTCGCCACATACCTGCGCGACGGCCGGGTTCGGGCCATCGCCGGCCGGGTCGAGCGCACCGAGATGCGCGGGCGTCGCCGATGGCGCCTCGTCGCCCTGCACATCGGCTAGCGTAGGCCGGATGGAAGGCAACACCGTGACCGTCGAACGCGTCATCAATGCTGCGCCGAATGCGATCTTCGCGTTGATCGCCGACGCGGGCCGCCACGCCAGCTTCGACGGGTCTGGCGCTGTGCAGCATTCGATGCAGGAGTCAGTGCCGTTGTCGAAGGGCTCGAAGTTCGGTATGTCGATGCGAATTGGCCTGCCGTACCGGACCACCAACACGGTGATCGAGTTCGAGCAGGACCGCCGGATCGCTTGGCAGACAACGATGCTCGGCGGTCTGGTCGGCGGGCGGATCTGGCGCTACGAACTCAGTCCCACCGACGGCGGCACCTTGGTGCGGGAAAGCTGGGATGTTTCGCAGGACCGGCAACGGTGGTGGCTGAAATCCAGCGGCATGCCCAAGCAAGCCGAAAAGGGCATGCGCGCAACGCTGGAGCGCATCGCCGAGCTCGTCGAGAGCTAGCGTCTGCGCCGCCGAGATTCACGTTATGCCGAGGGTTACTCGCACTTCCTCTGCTGAACGTGAATCTCGGCGCAGGAGCTAACGCCTGCGCGCTGATTTCGCTGCTTTGGCCTGCTTGCGGGCGGCCTCACGCCGTTCGCGGCGGGTGGATCCAGCCGCTACGCCCGCGGGCTCGTCGCCGTTGCGTCGCTGCACCTTCGCCGTCCCGTCCTCTGACGGACCGCTGTAGGTGAGCTGCTGCTCCCCGTCGTCGATTCCCTTGGCGCGCAACGCCGCCGGTGCCGTCTCGCGTGGTTGGGTGGCCACGGCACCTTGCTGCTGTCGCTCCTGCGCCCGGGCGGCGGCCGCTTCGGCGAACTCGGCGAGCCCCTCCGGAGCGGCGGTAGGCGCGACGGCGGGCTGCGGTGCCGCTTCGACGGCGACGTTGAACAGGAACCCGACGGACTCCTCTTTCATCCCGTCGAGCATGCCGATGAACATGTCGTAGCCCTCGCGCTGGTATTCGACCAGAGGGTCGCGCTGCGCCATCGCGCGCAGACCGATGCCCTCCTTGAGGTAATCCATCTCGTAGAGGTGCTCGCGCCACTTGCGGTCGAGCACGTTGAGCAGCACGTTGCGCTCGAGTTGGCGCATCGCGCCCTCGCCGGCCAATTCCTCGAGCTCGGCCTCTCTCGTCTGATAGGCGCTCTCGGCGTCCTTGAGCAGCGCGTCGAGCAGGTCGTCGCGGGTGAGGTCGTCCATCTCGTCGTGGCGGTGCGTCAGCTCCGTGTACTCGATGCCTACCGGATAGAGCTGCTTCAACGCGGTCCACAGCTGGTCGAGATCCCAGTCCTCGGCGTAGCCCTCCGCGGTGGCACCGTCGACGTACGCGGTGACGACGTCGCGAACCATTTGCAGCGCTTGGTCTTTGAGGTTTTCACCTTCGAGAATGCGCTTGCGCTCGGCGTAGATGACCTTGCGCTGCTGGTTCATCACCTCGTCGTACTTGAGGACATTCTTTCTGACTTCGAAGTTCTGCTGCTCGACCTGAGTCTGTGCGCTCTTGATCGCGCGGGTGACCATCTTCGCCTCGATCGGCACGTCGTCGGGCAGGTTCAGCCGGTTGAGCAGCGATTCCAGCGTCTCGCCGTTGAACCGGCGCATCAACTCGTCGCCGAGCGAGAGGTAGAAGCGTGACTCACCGGGGTCGCCCTGACGACCGGACCGGCCGCGCAGCTGGTTGTCGATGCGCCGCGACTCGTGCCGCTCCGTGCCCAGCACGTACAGGCCGCCCGCCTTGATCACCTC
>DATBFF010000139.1:0-2420 GCA_036558625.1 Mycobacterium sp.
CTACTGGCTACCAGCCCTTCTGTAGCAAACCGCTGCAACCCCCGAAATACAAGTCCGTTCGCGGTACTTTATAACTAGCTCTTAAACAATAACTTAGCGGACGCACCCGCTTGTACCTCCGGGGTACGAAGTTTGATATCGCCGGGGTGTGATGGTGATCCGGTCAAAAGGTGTCGACTCGAGGCCAGTCGCGGCCGACCGGCCAGGCGATCCGGATGACGACGAACGGGACCATGACACCGACGACACGCCGGAGACGCCGCTCGACGAGCCGCGCCCACCACGGATTCAGGATCCACCACCCCAGCCAGACGAGAAGGGTCCATACGTAGTACGGAGCTGCGCGCGGTGATCGCGGGCAGGAAAACGGAGGTTCAGTAGTGAATAGCCCAGAACGCAAGGAACGTCGTGGATTTGCGTCCATGTCTCCCGAGAAGCAGCGCGAAATCGCCAGCAAGGGCGGACGCGCGGCGCATGAAAAAGGTACTGCCCACGAGTGGACCGCAGACGAAGCGCGTTCGGCCGGCCGCAAAGGCGGTCAGGTCAGTCGCGGCGGACGCGGCCGCCTGATCATTCCGAGCACCGAGGTTCCGGCCAGCCCCGCGGCCGCTGTCGACACAGCCGTGCCGAGCGAGCGACTGACCGCAGGCAAGTAACCGCTCATGTGTGATCAGCGCGCTCGTTCGGCGACAGCCGCCGACGCTTTGGAGGCGACCAACAATGGCAAGACGCGTAGCCGTGGCCTGGGCACTGGCGCTCGCCGTGGCGGCGAGCGCGGGTGCTCAGACGAACGGGTCTTCAGGGACATCAACGGGGCAGAGTTCGACCGCCACCCAGACACCGTCCTCATCGACCGCCACGGCCGTCGAAACGCGCCCGGCGACGACGACGTTCTACGGCGACACTGGGCTGTGGTTTGTGCCGACCGCCGAGATCCTGCCGCACGGCAAGTGGAGCGTCAGCGGATACCGGCGCGGCACTAACTGGGTCCAGGGTTACCAGAACGTCGGCGACTTCGCCGGCACGTTCGGCATCGGCATTAAAGATCGCGCCGAGATCTTCGGATCGTTCCTCTTCGACACCCGCATCGACCGCGACGTGCGGCCGTTGTTCATCCCCAACAACTCGGAGTTCGGCGGCGTGGCCGACCGCTATCCGCGCGTCAATCAGTACTGGACGGGCGATAACGTCGGCGACTTCTACCTCGGCGCGAAGATCAACTTCATGTCGGAGTACCAGCAGAAGCCGGCGGCGATTGCCGCCCGCGTCCTGTTCAAGCTGCCGACCGGCAAAGAGGATGTCGGCGTCAGCACCGGCAAGCTGGACACCGCCATCGATCTGATCGTCAGCAAGGAGCTCTCGAAGCTGGTCGAAGTCTCGGGCTACGGCGGCTACGAGTGGCGCGGGCAGCCGGACGGCTTCGACGTGCCGGGCAGCGCGTTCCGGTGGGGCGGCGGGTTGGCCTTCCCGTCGCGGAACTTCCTGCGGGTCAGCGGCGAGCTCAACGGCACGGCGACCTCCGGCGACACCACGACGATCACCGGGCCGACGCTGCGCGGCATCGACAACAGCTTCGCGCCGTTGGTCTCCGAGGCCCAGAACGTGACGCGGGCGACGGTGGCCCTGACGGCGCAAGGCAAGAACGGGTTCTTCGGCGGTTTCGGTGTCAGCTGGAACGTGCCGTCCACGGCCCGCGACACCAACTTCGCGGAAGACCACGACGATCCGCTCGGGGATTACTACGACTGGCAGATCCGCATCGGCTGGCATCCGGGCGTCCGCACCTACGCGCCGCCGGCGCCACCGCCTCCACCGCCGCCGCCGCCGCCACCACCGGCGCCGACGCACAACCTGACGGTGCGCGCGGAGTGCAATCCGTGCACGGTGCCGACGGGCGGGAACTCCACGGTCACGGCGACCGCGACCAGCTCGATTGGGTGCGCGGTGACGTATCGCTGGTCGGCGCCGAGCGGCACGCTCGCGCAGCCCGCCGAACGGTCGACGGCGTGGACGGCGCCGAACCAGGCCGGCACGGTGCCGGTGACGGTGACGGTGACGTGCCCGACCGACAACCGGACGGCGACCGATACGGTGAACATCCAGGTGACGGCGCCGCCGGCCCGGCAGTACACGTTCGAAGACGTGCACTTCGACTTCGACCGCTACACGCTGCGGCCGGACGCAACGCGGATTCTCGACGAAGCGATTACGGCGCTGCGCGAGGATGCGACGCTGCGGGTGAACATCGAAGGGCACACCTGCAACATCGGCACGGCGGAATACAACCTGGCGCTGGGCGACCGGCGCGCCAACGCGGTGCGCGACTATCTGGTCAGCCGCGGCGTGCAGGCCAACCGCCTGACGACGGTGAGCTACGGCGAAGAGCGGCCGAAGTACGACAACTCGCGTGAGGAAACGCG
>DATBFF010000140.1:0-27150 GCA_036558625.1 Mycobacterium sp.
GCCGCCGACACGTTCCGCGCCGCTGCGGCCGACCAGCTTCAGCACTGGGCCGCCCGCGTCGGCGCCCACGTGATCCGCGGTGCAGAAGGCGCCGACCCGGCGTCGGTGGCCTTCGATGCCGTGGATGCGGGCATCAAGGACGGTGCCGACGTCGTGCTCATCGACACCGCGGGCCGCCTGCATACCAAGACAGGACTGATGGACGAGCTCGGAAAGGTCAAGCGCGTCGTGAGCCGCCGCGCCGACGTCGACGAGGTGCTGCTGGTGCTCGACGCGACGATCGGGCAGAACGGTCTCGCCCAGGCCCGCGTCTTCGCCGACGTCGTCGACATCACCGGCGTCGTGCTGACCAAACTCGACGGCACCGCCAAGGGCGGCATCGTGTTTCGCGTGCAGCAGGAGCTGGGCGTCCCGGTCAAGCTCGTGGGGCTGGGCGAGGGTCCCGACGACCTCGCGCCGTTCGAGCCGGCGGCCTACGTCGACGCACTGTTGGGCTGACTCCGCGCTAACAAACGCGTAATCGCATGACACGCCGACTGCCCACGCGATTGTTTGGCGGCTCGGCATAAGGCGGCGGCGCCTCACGCTGCCGGTGTAACAGGCCCGAAACGAGCGACGCCCATCCGTTCACACGAGCGAAACACCGCAGCGTCATCGACGAAACAACCACTGCGCATTGTCTTGGACCAGGTCGACGGTCGAAAGGAAACCGCGAGTGGCTGATTTCCCTGTGATGGGCGTCCCGGACACCGGTGACACCGCCTGGATGCTGACCAGCGCCGCATTGGTGCTGCTGATGACACCGGGCCTGGCCTTCTTCTACGGCGGCATGGTGCGTGCCAAAGGTGTGCTCAACATGCTGATGATGAGCGTCAGCGCGATGGGCGTGGTGGGCATCCTGTGGGTGCTGTACGGATATTCGCTGGCCTTCGGCAACGACATCCTCGGCACGGCTTCGGGCGGCTTGCTCGGTGATCCGACTCAATACTGGGGGTTGAAAGGGTTGATCGGCGGTGTCTTCACCGCCACCGACTCCAGCCACGTCAGTATCCCGCTCGCCGGCACCATTCCGCAGACCGTGTTCGTGGCGTTCCAGGCGATGTTCGCGATCATCACCGTCGCTCTGATCTCCGGCGCGGTGGCCGACCGGTTGCGGTTCGGCCCGTGGCTGGTGTTCGCGGGGCTGTGGGCCACGCTGGTGTATTTCCCGGTGGCTCACTGGGTGTTCGCGTTCAATGGCGTCACAGCCGAGAAGGGCGGCTGGATCGCCAACAACCTGCACGTCATCGACTTCGCCGGCGGCACGGCTGTGCACATCAACGCCGGCGCGGCGGGCTTGGCCCTCTGCGTCGTGCTAGGACGGCGGCGAGGCTGGCCGAATTCGCCGATGCGCCCGCACAACTTGCCGTTCACGATGCTCGGTGCGGGGCTGCTGTGGTTCGGCTGGTTCGGCTTCAACGCCGGGTCGGCCGTGGCGTCCAACGGAATCGCGGGCGCAACGTTCATCACGACGTTCACCGCAACCGCGACCGCGATGTTCGGCTGGCTGCTGGTGGAACGTGTCCGCGACGGCAAGGGCACTTCCCTGGGCGCCGCGTCCGGCATCGTCGCCGGCCTGGTGGCGATCACGCCCTCGTGCTCGTCGGTGAACATCCTGGGCGCCATCGTCGTCGGTGCCGCCGCCGGCATCTTCTGCGCACTGGCGGTGGGATTGAAATACCGCTTCGGATTTGACGATTCGCTCGACGTCGTCGGCGTGCACCTGGTCGGCGGCCTCGTCGGCACGTTGTTGGTCGGACTGGTCGCCACCAGCGAGGCACCCGCGGCGGTGACCGGGCTGTTCTACGGTGGTGGCTGGCACCAACTGGGAATGCAGGCGATCGGCGCGTTCTCGGTGATGGCGTACTCGTTCATCGTCGCAACGATCATCGCCTACGCCATCAAGTTCACCCTTGGCTTGCGCGCGAGCATAGAAGACGAAGAACTGGGTATCGATGAGGCTGAACACGCCGAAACCGCTTACGATTTCGCTAGTGTCGGATCGGGCTCTGCACCGAGCATGGCCGGGCAAGGAGGCATCAGATGAAGCTGATCACCGCTATCGTCAAGCCGTTCACCCTCGAAGACGTCAAGACCGGCCTGGAACAAATGGGCATCCTCGGGATGACGGTCAGCGAGGTCCAGGGCTACGGCAGGCAGAAAGGCCACACTGAGGTCTATCGCGGTGCCGAGTACTCCGTCGACTTCGTCCCGAAGGTGCGAGTGGAAGTGCTTGTCGACGATTCTGCCGTCGACAAGGTGGTGGACGTCATCGTCGGTGCGGCGCGCACCGGCAAAATCGGCGACGGCAAGGTATGGGTCAGTCCGGTAGAAGCAGTCGTGCGGGTGCGAACAGGGGAGCGGGGCGCCGACGCGCTGTGAGGGGATGACACATCAGGCACCCCGTCCCGCAAAGGATTTGGCGGCGGCCGCCGATCAGCTGCTGACCGGCGGCCCCCGGCATCTCGACGTCGCCGCGCTTCGAGATGCGCTGCTTGATCTGCACGAATTCTGGCTGACCACCAAGGCCGCCGAGATCGGGATCACCGCGTCGAGCGGTTTCGCCATCGTCGCCACCGGGGGACTAGGCCGCCGCGAACTGTTGCCCTACTCCGATCTCGACTTGATGCTGCTGCATGACGACAGGCCGGCCGAGGCTGTTTGTGACACCGCGGACCAGCTGTGGTATCCCCTGTGGGACGCCAACATTGGCCTCGACCACAGCGTGCGCACCGTGCCACAAGCGTTACAGGTTGCCGCAGAAGACGTTTCGGCGGGGCTGGCGATGCTCGAGGCGCGGCACATCGCCGGCGACCCGGCGCTGTCGGAGCAACTGGTGAACGGCGCACGTCGCCAATGGCGCACCGGAATCCGTTCGCGTTTCGACGAACTCGTCGAACACACCCGCGCACGATGGCAGCGCAGCGGACAGATCGCCCACCGCGCCGAGCCAGACCTCAAGTCGGGCCGGGGTGGTCTGCGTGATGTGCAGTTGCTCAATGCCCTGGCCATCGCGCAGCTGGCCGACCACTACTCGAGCCGCAACTCCGCGAGCCCGGCTGGATCCTTGGCGAGCGCACATCTGGCACTCCTTGACGTTCGCACCGAACTGCACCGGATATCCGGGCGGGGCCGCGAGCTGTTGCTCGCGCAGTACGCCGACGAGATCGGTGCGGCGTTGCGCATAGGCGACCGCTTCGATCTGGCCCGGATGCTCAGCGACGCGGCGCGCACCATCAGCTACTACGTCGATGCGGGGTTGCGGACCGCAGGGAATGCACTGCCGCGCAGAGGGCTAGCCGCACTGCGCCGGCCGGTCCGGCGCCCGCTGGATGAGGGCGTCGTCGAGTACGCCGGCGAGGTCGTGCTGGCGCGAGACGCTCGCCCCGAGCGGGACCCTGGACTCATCCTGCGTGCGGCCGCCGCTTCGGCGTCCTCTGGCCTGCCGCTGTCGTTGTCGACGCTGTCACGGCTCGCGGACTCGGCGCCGGAGCTGCGCACACCGTGGCCGCGCGAGGCGTTGAAAGACCTGCTCGTGTTGCTCACCACGGGCCCGGCAGCGGTGACGACCATCGAAGCGTTGGACCGAACTGGCTTGTGGGGCAGGCTGTTTCCGGAGTGGGGTGCCGTTCGCGACCTTCCACCGCGGGACATCATCCACACGTGGACGGTAGACCGCCACCTCACGGAAACCGTGGCCAAAGCGAGCGCCTTCACCACCCGCGTCGCCCGTCCCGACCTGCTTGTGCTCGGTGCGCTGCTGCACGACATCGGGAAGGGCCGCGGCGGCGACCACAGCGTGATCGGTGCCGAGCTGGCGACGCAGGTCGGCACCCGGCTGGGACTCTGGCCCGGCGACGTCGAGACTCTTTCGGAGATCGTGCGGCACCACCTTCTTCTACCCAGGACAGCGACGCGTCGCGACCTTGCGGACCCGGACACGATCGCGTCGGTCGTCGACACGCTCGACGGCGACCCGCAGCTGCTCGAGTTGCTGCATGTGCTGGCCGAAGCCGACTCACTGGCGACCGGCCCTGGAGTGTGGGGCGACTGGAAGGCGCTGCTGATCGGCGACCTCGTCCGCCGATGCCGGATGGCCATGGCGGGCGAGCCGCTGCCGCAAGCGGATCCGATTGAGCAGCAATATCTTTCGCTCGCCGACCGGGGGAACGTGCACGTCGAGATGACCGCCGGAGATGGCCCGCACATCTACCGCGTGGTCATGGTGGCCCCAGACCGGCGCGGTCTGCTGTCCAAGGCCGCCGGGGTGCTCGCGCTGAATTCTCTGCGAGTGCATTCGGCTTCAGTCAACAGCCACGACGGTTCGGCAATCAACACGTTCGTCGTCTCGCCGCACTTCGGCTCGCCGCCGCCCGCAGAACTGCTGCGCCAGCAGCTCATTGGCGCGCTCGAGGACGATCTCGACGTGATCGGTGCGCTGGAACAGCGAAGCGCCGAGGCCGGCCCGTACGGGAGCCGCCGCGCGGGCGAGATTCTGGCCGCCGTGCCGGCGAATCAGACGCCCGCGCCGCCGCGGATCCTGTGGCATGACGGCACAGCTGGCGGCCAGTTGCTGGCAGAGATCAGGTCCACCGACCGTCCCGGCCTGCTTGCCGTGCTCACCCGGGTGTTCGAAAAGGCCGGTGCGGACATCACCTGGGCCAAAGTCACCACGCTGGGCTCGTCCGTGGACGACGTGTTCTGTGTGGACTGCTCGTCGCTGGGCGACATCGACCGGGCCCGCGCCACACTGGAGAACGACCTGATGGCGGTGCTGCCCTCCCCTCAGAAGGGCTGACGCGTCGCCGC
The DNA here is from genome assembly GCA_036558625.1 of Mycobacterium sp. GTDB lineage: Bacteria > Actinomycetota > Actinomycetes > Mycobacteriales > Mycobacteriaceae > Mycobacterium. The sequence goes on from DATBFF010000140.1 coordinate 4,849, forward strand.
GGCGCAAGCCGCTAGGCTGGCCGACGTGTTCGAAACACTGTCAGACCGGTTGACTGGTGCGCTGCAGAACCTGCGCGGCAAGGGCCGGTTGTCCGACGCCGACATCGACGCCACCACCCGCGAAATCCGCCTGGCTCTGCTGGAGGCCGACGTATCGTTGCCGGTCGCGCGTGCATTCGTCGCCCGCATCAAGGAGCGGGCGAAGGGCGCCGAGGTCTCCGCGGCGCTGAACCCAGCGCAGCAGGTCGTCAAGATCGTCAACGAGGAGCTGATCGGCATCCTCGGGGGCCAGACCCGTCAGCTGGCCTTCGCCAAGACGCCGCCGACGGTCGTGATGCTTGCCGGTCTGCAAGGCTCGGGCAAGACGACGCTTGCCGGAAAGCTCGCGAAATGGCTTACCGGGCAAGGTCATACACCGCTTCTCGTAGCCGCGGACCTTCAGCGTCCCGGCGCTGTCAGTCAGCTCAAGATCGTCGGTGAGCGCGCAGGCACTCAGGTATTCGCGCCCCATCCGGGCACATCGTCAGAAGGTTCGGCGGAGGCTGGCCCGGGCGATCCTGTTGCGGTGGCCGCAGCAGGCCTGGCCGAGGCGAAGGCCAAGTACTTCGACGTCGTCATCGTCGACACCGCCGGCCGCCTCGGCATCGACGAGGACCTGATGTCGCAGGCTGGGGCCATCCGCGACGCGGTGGACCCCGACGAGGTGCTCTTCGTCCTCGACGCGATGGTCGGCCAGGACGCGGTGGCCACGGCCGATGCATTCCGCGAGGGGGTCGCGTTCACCGGGGTGGTGCTGACCAAGCTCGACGGCGACGCGCGCGGTGGCGCCGCCCTGTCTGTGCGCGAGATCACCGGTGTGCCGATCCTTTTCGCGTCGACCGGCGAGAAGCTCGACGACTTCGACGTGTTCCACCCGGACCGGATGGCCGGCCGCATCCTCGGCATGGGCGACGTGCTGTCTCTGATCGAGCAGGCCGAGCAGGTTTTCGACGCAGAACAGGCCGAGGCGGCGGCCGCCAAGATCGGCTCCGGTGAGCTCACACTCGAGGACTTCCTCGAGCAGATGATGACTATCCGCAAGATGGGCCCGATCGGCAACCTGCTCGGAATGCTGCCCGGCGCAGGGCAGATGAAAGAGGCGCTGGCCGCCGTCGACGACAAGCAACTGGACCGTGTGCAGGCGATCATCCGCGGTATGACCCCGCAGGAACGTACCGACCCGAAGATCATCAACGCGTCGCGGCGGCTGCGCATCGCCAACGGCTCGGGTGTGACGGTGTCGGAGGTCAACCAACTGGTCGACCGGTTCTTCGAGGCGCGCAAGATGATGTCGCAGATGGCCGGACAGATGGGCATCCCCGGGCTGGGCCGCAAGAGTTCACGAAAAGCCAAGGGCGGCAAGGGGAAGAAGGGAAAGAAGGGCGGCCAGAAGGGCCGGGGGCCGACGCCGCCGAAGACACGCAACCCGCTCGGCATGCCTGCCGGGCTGCCTGACCTGTCGCAGATGCCGCCCGGGCTCGACGAATTACCGCCTGCACTCGCGGATTTCGACTTGTCGAAGCTGAACTTCCCGGGCAAGAACTAAGTGGATGAGCGCTCGCGCGAAGAGCAGATGACTTGAGCGCCCTGCACATCCGGGGCCGCGGCCTGCCCGACGGTGAGTTCGTCGAGTGGTGGATAGCCGACGGAAAGCTGTTCGCCGAGCCGATCTCCAACGCCGACACCGTCTTCGACGGCGGGTGGATCCTTCCCGGCCTCGTCGACGCCCACTGCCATGTCGGCATCGGCGCCGACGGTCCCGTCGAACTCGACGAGGCCGTCACGCAGGCCGAGGACGAACGCGATGCCGGGGCGCTGCTGCTGCGCGACTGCGGGTCACCCATCGACACCCGCAGCCTCGACGACCGGGACGACTTGCCGCGCATCATCCGGGCAGGGCGCCATCTGGCCCGTCCCAAACGGTACAGCCGTGGTCTGCCGATCGACATCGAGGACCCCTCGCAGCTACCGGAAGCGGTTGCGGCACAAGCGCTTCGAGGCGACGGCTGGGTGAAGTTGGTCGGCGACTGGATCGACCGTGACATCGGCGATCTGGCCCCGCTGTGGTCCGATGACGTGCTCAAGGCCGCGATCGACACCGCGCACGCCAACGGCGCACGCGTCACCGCCCACGTATTCGGCGAGGATGCGCTGCCCGGACTCGTCGGCGCGGGCATCGACTGCATTGAACACGGCACCGGCATCACCGCCGGCGTCATCGACCTGATGCTCGAGCACGGCACTGCGCTGGTGCCGACGCTGATCAACGTCGACAACTTCGCGAAGTTCGCCGACGCGGCCACCAAGTACCCGACTTACGCCGCGCACATGCGCAGCCTTCATGCAACTAGCCGCGAGCGGGTCGGGGCGGCACGCGAGGCCGGGGTCCCGATTTACGCGGGCACCGACGCCGGCACCGGAATCGCCCACGGCCGCGTCGCCGACGAGGTCGACGCACTGAAGGGAATCGGGATGGACGCGACGACCGCGCTCGGCGCCGCATGCTGGGCGGCGCGCAACTGGCTGCGACGGCCGGGGTTGCAGCATGGTGCGTCAGCCGACGTGATCTGCTACGCGGACGATCCGCGCACCGGTGCGGCGGTGCTCAACCGGCCGGATTGCGTGATCCTGCGCGGCCGGGTGTTCTAGAGCGTGCCGACGCTGGCCTGGCGGTTCTGCGCGAACCCCCAGTCAAGTAGTGCGCTGGCCTGGTCCCAGTACGTCGGTCCGCCCTCGGTGACGAGCCCGTACATCATTGCGATGACCAGGCGCCGGCCGTCACGTTGTGCGGCGGCCACATAGGTCTTGCGGGCGGCGTCGGTGTATCCCGTCTTGCCGCCGAGCGTGCCGGGATAGCGGTTCAGCAATTCGTTTTCGTTGACGATCTGGTGCATGCCGTTGTCGCCGGGAAACAACGCCGCTCGGTGGGCTGTGAATTCGGCGAACACCGGATTGGCCATCGCGTCGCGAAAGATGATCGCCAGGTCCCGCGGTGTGGTCCACCCGCTGCCGCCGGTTCCGTCCAGCCCTGACGGGGTGGCCGCGTGGGTGTCGGTCGCGCCGAGTGCGGCGGCCTTGGCGTTCATCTTGGCGACGGCGGTGTCATAGCCGCCGATCATGTCGGCCAGCGTGTTGGCCGCGTCGTTGCCCGAGACCAGCAGCACCGCGTCGAGCAACTCGCGTGCGGTGTAGGTCTGCCCCGGCTTGATACCGGCGCAATTGCACTCGACCTGGGTGTCGGCCTGGTTGGCGACGACCGTCTGGTCCATGTTGATCTCGTCCAGCGCGGTCAGTGCCAGCAACACCTTGATCGTGCTCGCGGGTGGGTGGCGCATGTCGATGTCGCGCCCGGCGAGGATCTGGCCGGTGTCCATGTCGGCCACGATCCACTCGGGGGCGGGGCCGACGGGAACGACCGCTGTGCCGGGCGGCTGCATCTGCGTGTCGGCGTGCGCGACGGGCGAGGTGAGCGCGACGGCTAGGACGATCGACGTGATTGCGACGACAAGACGCATGGGCGCTGAGCCTAGCCCCGTTGCCCGATCGTGTTCAATCGACGCATGTTGAGCGTCGAAGAGATCTCGGACCGGTTGGAAATCCAGCAGCTGCTAATCGACTACTCGAGCGCGATCGACCGTCGCAGCTTCGACGACCTCGACCGTGTGTTCACCCCGGACGCGCACATCGACTATTCCGCAATGGGCGGCATCGTCGGCGCCTATCCCGACGTGAAGGCGTGGCTGGCCGAGGTGCTGCCGAACTTCCCGGCGTACTCCCACATGCTCGGCAACTTCGACGTGCGCATCGACGGGGACACTGCGTCGTCGCGGACCATCTGCTTCAACCCGATGGTTCTGGGTGGGGACAAGGGTCAGGTGATGTTTTGCGGACTTTGGTACGTCGACGAGTTCGTCCGCACCCCCGAGGGCTGGCGGATGAGCCGCCGCGTCGAGGAGAAGTGCTTCGACAAGGTCGTCTGACCGCGATTTCCTCCGTTGACCAGTGCTCTGGCACAATGGGCGGCTGGTCAGACACACGCGAGGCAAAACCGGATCCGGGCAGCCGCACGGTATCGCTGAATTGCCGCGTGACACCTACAGGAGTTCCACCATGGCTGTGAAGATCAAGCTCACCCGGCTTGGCAAGATCCGCAATCCCCAGTACCGCATCGCTGTCGCCGACGCGCGCACCCGCCGCGACGGGCGCGCGATCGAGATCATCGGCCGCTATCACCCCAAGGAAGAGCCGAGTCTCATCGAGATCGACTCGGACCGCGCGCAGTACTGGCTGTCGGTGGGCGCCCAGCCCACTGAGCCCGTGCTCAAGCTGCTCAAGATCACCGGTGACTGGCAGAAGCACAAGGGACTGCCGGGCGCCGAAGGCACGCTGAAGGTCAAGGAGCCCAGGCCCAGCAAACTCGACCTGTTCAATGCGGCGCTCGCTGAGGCCGAGGGCGGCCCGGAGACCGAGGCCACCACGCCGAAGAAGAAGGCGGCGGCCAAGAAGTCACCGGCGAAGGCCGGAGCCGCGAAGGCGGCGACGTCAGACAAGGCCGCCAAAGCCGAGAGCGAGGCGCCCGCCGAAAACGCCCCCGAAGCGGCTCCCGCCGCAGACGCCGAAGCGGCTCCCGCCGCAGACGCCGAAAGCTCTGCGGGCGAATGAGCTCTGTCGTCGTTGACGCGGTCGAGCATCTGGTCCGCGGAATCGTGGACAACCCCGACGACGTCCGGGTGGGCATGGTCACCAACCGGCGCGGGCGCACCGTCGAGGTGCATGTGCATCCCGACGATCTCGGCAAGGTCATCGGCCGCGGCGGTCGCACCGCAACCGCGCTGCGCACGCTCGTCGCCGGTATCGGCGGCCGGGGCATCCGCGTCGACGTGGTGGACACCGACCAGTAACCGATGGAGCTCGTCGTCGGGCGGGTAGTCAAGGCGCACGGCGTAAGCGGTGAGCTCGTCGTCGACGTGCGCACCGACGACCCGGAAAGCCGCTTCGCACCGGGCTCGACGTTACGGGCGCAACCTAAGGGCGGCACCGCGCGCGAATTCACGATCGAATCGGCCCGCGAACACGGCAGCCGGCTGCTGGTGCGGGTGGCGGGGGTCGCCGACCGTGACGCTGCCGACGCGATGCGCGGCACACTGTTCCTGGTCGACTCCGCCGAACTGCCCGCCATCGACGATCCTGACGAGTTCTACGACCATCAACTCGAGGGCCTGCGCGTGCACACCAAAGCTGGCCAAGCGGTGGGGGAGGTCGTTGATGTGCTGCACACCGCCGCCGGGGAACTGCTCGCGGTCCGACGCACCGACGACAGCGGCGAAGTGCTGGTGCCCTTCGTGTCCGCGATCGTCACGTCAGTGTCGTTGGCGGACAAGCGTATCGAGATCGACCCACCCGAAGGTCTACTGGAGCTGACGTGAACATGCGAATTGACGTCATCACAATCTTCCCGCAGTACCTCGAGCCACTGCGCCAATCGCTTCCCGGCAAGGCGATCGACTCCGGCATCGTGGATCTGCGGGTGCACGATCTGCGCCGCTGGACACACGATGTGCACCGCTCGGTAGACGACGCACCCTACGGTGGCGGGCCTGGAATGGTGATGACCGCTCCGGTGTGGGGTGATGCACTCGACGAAACCTGCTCGGCGGAAACGCTTCTCGTCGTTCCGACACCGGCGGGCGTGCCGTTCACGCAAGCAGTTGCGCGGCGGTGGAGCACCGAAACGCATCTGGTCTTCGCCTGCGGCCGGTACGAAGGAATCGACCAGCGCATCATCGACGATGCGGCCCGGCGGATGCGCGTCGAGGAAGTGTCGATTGGCGACTACGTGCTGCCGGGCGGCGAGTCGGCCGCGTTGGTGATGATCGAGGCGGTGGTCCGCCTGCTGCCTCAAGTTCTCGGGAATCCCGAATCGCACCAACAAGATTCGTACTCCGACGGTCTACTGGAAGGGCCGAGCTACACCCGTCCGCCGACCTGGCGCGGACTGGACGTGCCCGATGTGCTGCTCTCCGGCGACCATGCCCGGATCGCGGCGTGGCGCCGCGAGATGTCGCTTCACCGCACAAGAGAACGCCGCCCGGATCTGCTCGACTAACGCTCAGATGCGGCCCGTCGGGAACATCGTCTTGACCGCCTGGGTGAGCGTGTTGCGCGCGGTGGCGTCGTCGCTGGGCTGCAGGGCGCCAATCGCCATGACGTAGCGGCGGTCGGAGCCGATCACGCCGGTCGACATGTGCATCCAGTTGGGGCCGTCCCAGCAGCACATCCAGCCTTGCTTGATCGCAACGGGGTCGGCGGACAGGCCGTCGGGGATGCCGAACCGCTGTGGATATCCGTCGACGCCGGTCGGAGTCGACTGCGCGAGGTCGCCGAGGATGATCTGTGCTTGTCCAGGCGGTAGCCCACCCGAGCCGTCGAGCAGCATGTCGTAGTAGCGGACGAGGTCGCCCGTCGTGCTCAGTGTGTTGAACCAGCGGTCGTTGTAGGGCGCCGTCGTGCCGGCCAACCCGTACCGGGCGGCGACGCGCGTGATGATCTCGCTGCCACCGTCGCGGTTCCAGAACTCTTCGGCGGCGCCGTCGTCGGAGGACCGCAGCATGACGTCGAATGCGTCGCGGTCAGCGGGAGAGAGTCGCGTCTGGCCGTTGGCCACCTGCAGCAGGAGGTCATCGGCGATGAACAGCTTCGCCACCGAGGCAACGGGTAGAGGCGTGTTGTTGCCGTTGGCCAAGGTCTGTCCGGTGCGGCGATCCAAGACGACGACCGAGAGGTCGGCACCCGCATCCGCTGCCTCCGCCGTCGCCCGCTGTATGCGCGCATCGAGCCCGTCGAACATGCTGCCGGCAGCATTGCGCGGCGCCTCTGGCAGCGGTGCCGACGTTCCCATTGCCAGCACATCGCCGTGACTGCGGTGCACGACCGCACCATGCGCTTTCGTGACACATGCGCCGATCAACACGGCCGACAGCAGCACCGCGGTGGCTGTCTTGGCGATTGACGGCGGCCGATTCATGACACTCCTCGGTACGTGGGAAACGGGGCCAGCCGCACCGCCGCCCGCTAACCCGACAGCCTAACCTCTGCGGCGGACACGATCCGCGATTTCCCTGGCCGGCGGCGATCTGGCACAATTGGCGGGTTGTCTGCGCGGGCTGGGCGTTCGTTCCCGCGGCGCAGAAGTCAAGACGCCATACCTCGCGAGGAAGTATTTCGCCATGAACACGCTGGACTTCGTCGATCAGACGTCGCTGCGCGACGACATCCCGGCCTTCAGAGCCGGTGACACCGTGAACGTGCACGTCAAGGTGATCGAGGGGTCCAAGGAACGCATCCAGGTGTTCAAGGGCGTGGTGATCCGCAGGCAAGGCGGCGGTATCCGCGAGACGTTCACCGTCCGCAAGGAAAGCTACGGTGTCGGCGTGGAGCGCACGTTCCCCGTGCACTCTCCGAACATCGACCACATCGAGGTTGTCACCCGCGGCGACGTGCGCCGCGCCAAGCTGTACTACCTGCGCGAGTTGCGGGGCAAGAAAGCCAAGATCAAGGAACGGCGCTGACCCTGGTCCGTCTTGGTGCTCTCAGCCGGGTCTATACGCTGATCCCGTGACCGACAGGACGGAATCGGCTGACTCCCCGCCAGAGCAACCTTTGGCTACGGATTCCGAAGAGCCAGAGACTGATACAGAGCCGACCGACGGCGCCGACGAGCCGAAGTCAAAGTCCAAGCGCTCAGCCCTGAGAGAGGCCGCGATCCTGATCGTGATCGCGGTGGGCATCTACTACGTGATGCTGACATTCGTGGCCCGGCCGTACCTCATACCGTCGGAGTCGATGGAGCCCACATTGCACGGGTGCACGGGCTGCGTCGGTGACCGCATCATGGTCGGCAAGGTGGAGTATCGGTTCAGTTCACCGAAGCCGGGCGACGTCGTCGTCTTCAAGGGCCCGCCGAACTGGAACATCGGTTACAAGTCGATCCGCTCCCACAACACCGCGGTGCGGTGGGGCCAGAACGTGCTGTCGTTCATCGGGTTCGTGCCGCCAGACGAGAATGACCTCGTCAAACGAGTGATCGCGGTCGGAGGCCAAACCGTGAAGTGCCGCGCCGACACGGGCTTGACGGTCAACGACAAGCCGCTGTACCAGCCCTTCCTCGACCCGGCGACATTGGGCGTCGACCCAAGCGTCTACAAGTGCCTGGGCCCCGATTTCGGCCCCGTCACGGTCCCGCAGGGCCGAGTGTGGGTGATGGGCGACAACCGCACTCACTCGGCTGATTCGCGCGCGCACTGCACCAGCGTGCCGGCGGATCTGCAGCGCGGAATTTACTGCACCGGAGACCCGATGTCGGGCACGATCCCGGTGGACAATGTCATCGGCAAGGCGAGGTTCATCGCCTGGCCGCCGTCACGGTGGGGTGGGGTCAGTTCGGTGGATATTCAAAAAGGGCAGTAGGGCCGATGGGCCGCTTGCGCGAAGAGCAGAAAATGATGCATCGCACCTGGCCGCCGCGCGCCGTTATCCGCAAGTCGTCGGGATTGCGCACGCTCGAGTCTGTGCTGCATCACAGCGGATTGGGACCGGTTGCCGGGGTCGACGAGGTCGGCCGCGGGGCCTGTGCCGGCCCACTGGTGATCGCCGCCTGTGTGCTGGGTCCAAACCGGCTGAAGAGCTTGTCCGATCTGGACGACTCGAAGAAGCTGACCGAGAAATCCCGCGAGGTGCTGTTCCCGTTGATCTGCCGCTACGCATTGGCCTACCACGTCGTGTTCGTGCCGCCGAAGGAAGTGGACCGCCGCGGTGTGCACGTCGCCAACATCGAGGGCATGCGCCGCGCGGTTGCGGGTCTTTCCCGGCGGCCGGGCTATGTGCTCTCTGACGGCTTCCGGGTGCCGGGGCTCCCGGTCCCGTCGTTGCCTGTGATCGGCGGCGACGCGGCCGCGGCCTGCATCGCGGCTGCCAGCGTGTTGGCCAAGGTGAGCCGCGACCGGTTGATGGTGGCAATGGATGCCGACTATCCGGGCTACGGGTTCGCCGAGCACAAGGGCTATTGCACGCCCGCGCACGCCCGGGCGCTTGCGGCGCTGGGGCCGTCGTCGGCACACAGGTACTCGTTCATCAACGTGCGCCGATCAGTACCCGAATTTGTGATGCCGGAGGAGCAGCTGCAGCAGGGGTGAGAGAAGATAGGCCCATAGTGAGTAAAGGACAGCCGCGGAGATGAGCGCCGAAGATCTCGAGAAGTACGAAACCGAGATGGAGCTTTCGCTCTACCGCGAATACAAGGACATCGTCGGTCAATTCAGCTACGTGGTGGAAACCGAGCGGCGGTTCTACCTGGCCAACAGCGTGGAGCTGATTCCCCGCAATGCCGACGGAGAGGTGTATTTCGAGCTGCGCCTCGCCGACGCGTGGGTGTGGGACATGTACCGGCCGGCCCGGTTCGTCAAACAAGTCCGAGTGATCACGTTCAAGGACGTCAACATCGAAGAGGTCGAGAAGCCCGAGTTGCGGCTGCCCGACTGACCGAACTCAGTGCAATTCCCAGGGCTCACCGTAGGTCGTGACGCTGTCTCCGTCTTTTGACGTGATACGCGCGAACGGACGCAGCGTCACGCCGCCGCTGGCGCCGGTCACCGAGCCGTGAGCGCCGGCGACCGCGACCGCCCCGTCCGGCCCCGACACGTCGACCTTGAAGGTCGATATTTCTTGCAGCCCTGGGCCATTGCCCAAGTCGATCGCGAACGACGAGCCCGGCAAGAGCGGCGGCGACGTGACTAGGAGTTGGCCGCCTTGCCCGAACAGCCCCGGCAGAGTCGTCTGGTCCAGGTTGAGGTTCGGTGTGGTGTACGAAAAGTTGACACCGTTGCTGAGTTTCCACGGGAAGCTCACCTGGTATCCCAATTCCAATGTGCCGGTGAAATCTTCGACGTTCTCACCGGTGACGTGATAGACCGCGCGGCCGTTCTGGAACCATTCGCGAGTGAGCGGATTGCTGTCTAGCGGCGTCACGCTCTTGAGCGTCACATCCCACTGCTGGATGTTCAGTGTGCGCCCTTGGCTGTCGTCCACACTCAGCTGGTTGTCCATCGCCGCGTGCGACGTGCCGGCGCCGGCAACCAAAGCCATGCCCACGGCGAGCAGCGCAACCAATGGCCGGAGAATAATCTTCATCTCTCCCTCAGTTGCGAATATCAATTGTGGGCGCCGGGCCGAATGGGTAAACGTTCGCTAGCGGGTGAGTCTGCGCAGCTTCTCTCACGCCGAACAAAAGATATCTGCGCGCGACGCACTGCGGCAATACAGCCAATCATTTGCTGGCCAAATCGAAATGTACTTGTTGTCAATCGGCATCCGTGCCGTGACTGCTATTTCGTGATCAACACGGCACTTCGTGCTATGTGGTATCGCTACGCAACTTTGGTGACAATTGCTCCACGGAAAGCGCAGTTCAAATATGTACTAATGCGCTTCGCAGCGAATCGCGGGCGATGCCCGCGTTCTCCTTCGCAGTAGTGTCCGGACGCCAGAAGCAGACGCCTGCCCGCCAAGACGCAATTCGGATTTTGGGTTTGGAGTGTTTGCTTTGCGGGCTGCATTCGCTACAGATCGAGGCCCTGCTGTGCCAGCCACTGTGCACCACGGCGGCGCGACGCGCGTGACAGCCATGCATCTTGGATCAGTTCGGCGAGTTCGCTGCGGTCGATCGAGCGCAAGTCGCAGGCTCGGACGAGGACCGAAAGATGACCGTCGAAGTGTGGTGTGGTGAACGCCGGGCAGTCGCGATCACCGACGAGCGCTTCCTTGTCGGCTTCGGAGCCCACCCAGATGACGATGACGTCGGAATACATTTCGCCGGTCGCCGGATCGCGGGCATCGGGGCGAGGATTGCGGAAGAAGACAAATGACTTGCCGCCGACCTGATAGATGGCGTTGCCCATGGGGCCGTCGATGCGGGTGGTATGCGGCATCGCTGCCGCAATTTCGTGCACGTCGCTGACCGTGGCACCTCGCTGCGCCATGCCCGAAGGTTAGTCTGCGGTTGTGAGCGGTGTGCCTACGCTGCGCGGCGCCGTCGACGCCGACGCACTCGGCGCGACCCTGATGCACGAGCACGTTTTCGTGGTCAATCCGGAGATCGTCGAGAACCTGCCCACTGATTGGGACGAAGAGTCTGCGCTCGTCGACGCCGCCCGCCGCCTCGACGAACTCTACGGGGCGGGCATCCACACGATCGTGGACCTGACAGTCATCGGGCTCGGCCGGTCGATTCGGAGATTGTTGCGAGTCCCGATCACGACAGGTCTCAATATCGTTGTGGCAACAGGGCTTTACACGTTCTACGATGTGCCCTCCTACTTCAAGTTTCGAAAGACCGACGTGTTGGTGTCCCACTTCGCACGCGAAATCGAGGACGGAATCTCAGACACCGGCGTGCGCGCCGGAATTCTGAAGTGCGCCACCGATGAAGCGGGTGTGACGCCGGGGGTCGAGAAGGTGTTGCGCGCGGTGGCACGCGCGCAGCTGCGCACCGGTGTCCCCATCTCGACGCACACTCACGCCGGCACGCGCCGCGGACTCGATCAGCTCAGGATCTTCGCGGAGGAGGGCGTCGACCCGACGCGCGTGGTGATCGGTCACAGCGGTGACACCACCGACATGGATTACCTTCTGGCGGTCGCCGATTCGGGCGCATACCTCGGCATGGACCGATTCGGCATCGACACGATTCTCGGGTTCGACGAGCGCGTCGCCACCGTCGCGCGATTGTGCGAGTTGGGTCGCGCCGACCAGATCGTGCTGAGCCACGACGCGTCCTGTCATATCGACTACTTTGCCGGCGGAAGGCCGCCTAAAGCGCTGCCGAGTTGGCACTACCTACACATCATCCGTGACGTCGTGCCCGCATTGAAATCGCGCGGCGTCACTGACGAGCAGATCACCCAGATGCTCGTCGTCAACCCGCGCCGCGTACTGGGCGGCTTGAACTGGGGGCGATCGCACTCCGAATAGTCTGTTCGGCGCCATCGGGCTGTGGATGGATCGCGGGATGGGGATAACCCGGCCTCATCCACGCGTGGCCGTGTCCTCGTGAACGCATCCTGTCGGTGGCTCACTCCATGCTCGGGCCATGACATCGATGACGCGCGCCGAACTCGGCGCCCTGGGTGAACAACTGGCAGCTGAGCACCTGCGACGCCTCGGACTTACTGTCCTGCAGCAGAATTGGCGCTGCCGATATGGCGAATTGGATTTGATCGCAGCTGATCATGACGCCCGGACTGTGGTCTTCGTCGAAGTCAAGACGCGAACATCCGAGCAATTCGGCGGGCTGGCACAGGCCGTCACGCCCGAGAAGGTTCGGCGCCTGCGGCGGTTGGCGGCACTGTGGCTTGCGCAGCAGGACTCTCGCTGGGCGGCGGTCCGCATCGACGTGGTCGGCGTACGTATCGGCCGTCGCCGCGTACCGGAAATCATCCACCTCGAGGCGGTCGGCTGATGACTCTGGGCAGGGCGTTCTCGGTGGCCGTGCGGGGTGTCGCGGGCCAGACCGTCGAAATCGAGGCCGACATCACTGCGGGCCTGCCGGGAGTGCATCTGGTCGGCTTGCCGGACACGGCGCTGCAAGAGTCACGGGATCGGGTTCGTGCCGCGATCATCAACTGCGGCAACCGCTGGCCGATGTCACGACTGACTCTCGCGTTGTCGCCGGCGACGTTGCCGAAGGTCGGTTCCGTATATGACGTCGCCTTGGCCGCGGCGGTGCTGGCTGCCGACCGGAAGCTCCCGCCGGCGAGGCTGGAAAAGACGGTGCTGCTGGGCGAACTGGCCCTCGACGGCAGGATTCGACCGGTCCGTGGTGTGCTACCCGCCGTCATCGCGGCGAAGCGAGACGGCTGGCCGGCAGCGGTGGTCCCGGTCGAGAACCTCGCCGAGGCCGCGTTGATCGACGGGATCGAGGTGCTCGGCGCGCGCACATTGCGGCAGGTGCAGGCGTGGCTCGGCGGCGATGGGGCGCTTGAGGAGAGTGCGGACGTCGACGTGCAAGAGATGGAGGACGGACCCGACCTGGCCGACGTGGTCGGCCAGCCACAGGCGCGCTATGCCGTGGAGGTGGCGGCGGCGGGTGGACATCACTTGATGCTGACCGGTCCACCGGGAATCGGTAAAACCATGCTGGCGCAACGTCTTCCGGGGCTGCTGCCTCGCCTCACCGACGAGGAGGCGCTGGAGGTCACCGCCATCCACTCGGTGGCCGGGCTGTTGTCGCAATCCACACCACTGATCACCCACCCGCCGATGGTGGCGCCGCACCACACGTCCAGCGTGGTGGCGTTGGTCGGTGGAGGCAGTGGGCTGGCGCGGCCGGGCGCGGTCAGTCGTGCCCATCGCGGAGTGTTGTTCCTCGACGAGTGCGCAGAGATCGGTGCACCTGCGTTGGACGCGTTGCGGACGCCGTTGGAAGAAGGCCGGGTTCGACTGGCCCGACGCGACGGCGTTGCGGAGTATCCGGCTCGGTTTCAACTGGTGCTGGCAGCCAACCCTTGCCCGTGCGCACCGGCCGACCCGCGGGATTGCGTCTGCCCGGGAGCCGCCAAGCGCCGGTATCTCGGAAAACTGTCAGGACCACTGCTCGACCGCGTCGACCTACGCGTCCAGATGTACCGTGCCCGCACCGGCGCGTTGAACGCCGACGTCGGCGAGTCGACGCGGGTGGTGCGCGAGCGCGTAATTGCGGCCAGGGCGAAGGCGGCGGAGCGGTGGCGGCCGTACGGCGTGCGGACCAATGCGGAGGTATCGGGTCCGCTTCTGCGACAACGCTTCAGGCTCGACGACCGCGCGATGAAACCACTGCGTGACGCGCTCGACCGGGGGCTGCTGAGTATCAGGGGAGTCGACCGCACGATCCGCGTCGCGTGGACTATCGCCGATCTCGGCGGATGCGAGCGGCCGGGAATCGAGCAGGTGGCAACGGCAATGGGATTTCGTCAGATGGGAGCCGACCGATGAGCGACGAGCGATTGTCGTGGGCCTACTTGTCGCGGGTCGTCGAGCCGCCGTCCGCCGAGCTTGCCCTGCTGGTGGCACGGGTCGGCGCGGTGGAAGCTGCCGAGCGGGTGCGGCGCGGCGCGGTCTCGGCGCAGCTGGCGCGCAACACCGAGGCGCGACGCGAACTCGACTGTGCCGCTGACGATCTCGCCTGCATCGAGCGGCTCGACGGCCGGCTGATCACACCCGAGAGTGACGAATGGCCGACTCTCGCGTTCAGGTCGTTCGCCGGCGTCGACGTGCGCCGTCACGCCGCGGGGATTGCGCCTTTGGCGTTGTGGACAATCGGCCCGTTAGCGGCCGACGAGCTGGCGTTGCGGACGGCGGCGGTGGTCGGAACGCGCGCGGCGACCACGTACGGGGAGCACGTTGCCACCGACTTGTCAGCCGGTTTGTGCGAGCGTGACGTGGCGGTGGTCTCCGGAGGCGCGTTCGGGATCGACGGAGCGGCCCATCGCGCGGCGCTGGCAGAGGACGGCCGCACCGTCGCCGTGCTTGCAGGCGGCGCCGACGTGTCCTATCCAGTTGGTCATTCGGCGCTGCTGCACCGCATCCGGCGTACCGGCCTGCTGGTCAGCGAGTACCCGCCCGGTGTGCGCCCGGCCCGGCACCGATTCCTGGTACGCAACCGCTTGGTGGCGGCTTTGGGGACAGCCACTGTCGTCGTGGAGGCGGGGCTGCGCAGCGGCGCGGCCAACACCGCCGCATGGGCCCGGGCGCTCGGACGGGTGGTGTGCGCGGTGCCCGGTCCGGTCACGTCCGCGGCATCAGCCGGCTGCCACGAATTGATAAGGGCGGGAGCTGAGCTGGTGACTCGTCCGGAACAGATCGTCGAAATCGTCGGACGCGCCGGTGAACTGGCGGACGAGCCGGCTCATCCGTCGTCGCCGCTGGACGACCTGACGGACACGGGCAAGCGGATATATGAAGCGTTGCCTGCCCGCGGCGTACGGACGGTGGGCGAACTGTCGATCGAATCGGGTCTACCCGTCGCGCAGCTGCAGGGCCAGCTGGCGCTGCTGGAGGTCGCGGGATTGGTGAGCCAGGATGCGGGACGATGGCGGCTGGTCAAGATCAAGACATAGTTTTTGCAGCGGCGGGTATGTACCCACCATGGTCGTTCTCGCGGTGGTGTTAGCAGTGCTGGGCGTCGTCTTGATCGTGGCGGGGATCGTGTACTTCGCGAACGGAGCCGGGGTGGATGCCGAAGGCGGCTCCAAGGGCGAGCGCGTCAAAGAAGGGTTCGCGCGAGTGCCCTACCGCGACTTGCTGGGCCTGGTGCCGAGGTCGCCGAAAGTGATCACCGATTCCGATGCCAGCCACCGGGACAGGGTGATGGCGGCGGGCGCATTTGCCGTCCTGGTCGGCATCGTCCTGCTATGCCTCGCGGTCTTCGCCGGAATTGCCGCCGCGCTGTGAGCGCCCGGTCGTCCGTATAGTCCGTCCGTATAGTCGAGGTCATTTCGTCAATGGGAGGGGATGTGTCCGGACGGCCGGTGCACACCTTCGAGGTCGTGCGCACCGAACAGGTGTCGCCGCACATGGTGCGAGTTGTGCTCGGCGGCAACGGATTCGACACATTTGCGCCCAACGAGTTCACCGACGCGTACTGCAAGATCCTGTTCGTCCGTGAGGACGTCGACGTCGCGGCGCTTCCGGCACCGCTGGCATCGAGTAGCTTTCAGAAATTGCCCGCCGGTCGTCAGCCCGCGATCCGCACCCTGACGGTCCGGCGCGCCGACCCCGGCAGACGCGAAATCGCAATCGACTTCGTCGTGCACGGCGAGCACGGCGTGGCGGGACCGTGGGCGTCGTCCGCGCAGGCCGGCCAGCCCGCGTACCTGATGGGTCCGAGCGGAGCCTATATGCCGGATCCCAGCGCCGACTGGCACCTGCTGGCCGGCGACGAGTCGGCATTACCGGCCATCGCCGCATCCCTGGATGCACTACCTGAAGACGCCGTCGCGCAGGTGTTCGTCGAGGTGGCCGGCCCCGATGACGAAATTGCGCTGCGCACGTCCACCGGCGTCGACGTCAAGTGGATCTACCGTGGCGGACGGGCCGATCTGGTCGGCGCGGACCGCGCCGGTGATCATGCACCGCTGATCGCGGCGGTCCGCGAAGCCGACTGGCTGCCCGGGCAGGTTCAGGTGTTCATTCACGGCGAGGCGCAGACGGTCATGCACAACCTGCGGCCCTACATCCGCAAGGAGCGGGGAGTGGATGCCAAGTGGGCGTCGATCTCGGGCTATTGGCGCCGCGGGCGTACCGAAGAGACGTTTCGGCAGTGGAAGAAAGAGCTGGCGGCGGCGGAGGCGGCTCAGAACCCGTAGACACGCGGCGCGCTTGGCGGCGTTGACGCGCCGAGTCTGCGACCGTGGCATGGTGACCCGCCCCTTCGATGCGATCCTCGACGAGTTCGCCGAGCATCTCGTGCTGGAGCGCGGGCGTTCTGTGCACACGCAACGTGCCTATCTCGGCGACATCGGTTCGCTTCTGGACTTCCTCGCGGCGCGCAAGCCGCAGGCGGTGCTGGCCGATCTGACACTGCCGGTGCTGCGTTCGTGGCTGGCCGCGCAGGCGGGGACGGGAGCGGCGCGCACGTCGCTTGCGCGGCGGACGTCGGCGGTGAAGACGTTTACGGCGTGGGCGACGCGAAGAGGGCTGCTCGCGTCGGATCCGGCCACCCGGCTGCAGATGCCCAAGGCCCACCGCACACTGCCGGCCGTGCTTCGCCCGGATCAGGCGCTGGACGCGATGATCGCCGCGCAATCCGGTGCGGCCGAGGGGGATCCGATCGCGCTGCGGGACCTGCTCGTCGTCGAGTTGTTGTATGCCACCGGTATCCGGGTCAGCGAATTGTGCGGGCTCGACGTCGACGACGTAGACACCGGCCGGTGTGTGGTGCGCGTGCTCGGCAAGGGAAGCAAGCAGCGGACGGTCCCGTTCGGCGATCCGGCGCTGGCGGCGTTGACGGCCTGGCTGAACGACGGCCGGCCCGCGCTGGTCACTGCGGCCTCCGGTCCGGCGCTGTTGCTGGGCGCGCGGGGTCGGCGGCTCGGTCAGCGGCAGGCGCGCACCGTCGTGCACCAGACGATCGCCGCGGTCAACGGCGCGCCCGACATCGGGCCGCACGGGTTGCGCCACAGCGCGGCCACCCACCTGCTCGAGGGCGGTGCCGACCTGCGAATCGTCCAGGAGCTGCTCGGGCATTCGACCCTAGCCACCACGCAGCTCTACACGCATGTGTCAGTCGCGCGGCTGCGCGCCGTGCACGACCAGGCGCACCCGCGGGCCTAGCCCCTCGGCACAGGAATCAGCCGCCCACCGGCTTGAGGCGGATCGGTGTGCTCGCCAGCAGCCCGCGCGGGTCGACGTAGTCGGCCGCCGATGCCGGGCCCCACATCGCGCCCCAGTGCAGGCACGCGGGCGCGGCGCAGCCGGGATGGCCGGGCAACAACTCGCCGATCGTCGCACCCGCCGTCACGAGCTGGCCCGGCCGCACCGACGGCCGCAGCGGCTCGTAGCTGGTGCGCAGTCCGCCCGGATGGGCGATCGACACCACCGGCCGCCCGGCGAGCTCACCGGCGAACACCACGGTGCCGCCTCCCGCGGCATAGACCTGCTGACCTGCGCTGCCCGCCAGGTCGACGCCCCGATGGCCAGAGTTCCAGTTCGGCGTCGGCGCGTCGAACGAGCGAACGACAGACGGTCGGGGCCGCAGTGGCCAGTCGAATCGGTCGGTGACCGCATGGGCCGGGGCGGCGAGCAGCAGCGCGCCCAGGAACGCGGCGAAGCGTCGCACCCGTCCAGTCGAACGCAGCCTGAGTCGCGCCGACCAGGGGTGGCTCAAAAAGCTGTGGACAAATCGGCAGTTGGGGACGTGTAAACTCCTACCCGCGGCCCGCTGGTCGGGCTGACTTCGCGCGCCTGTAGCCAACAGATTGCCGTGCGGTCCCGTCACACGGGTGCGGCATTCGCAGGCGCCAGGGCTCGTCATCACCCCGATGCCGGGCGTCAACCGACAACTGAAGGCAAGGCACATCCATGGCCGTAGTGACCATGAAACAGCTGCTTGACAGCGGCACCCACTTCGGGCACCAGACCCGTCGCTGGAATCCCAAGATGAAGCGGTTCATCTTCACCGACCGCAACGGCATCTACATCATCGACCTGCAGCAGACGCTGACCTACATTGACAAGGCCTACGAGTTCGTCAAAGAGACGGTCGCGCACGGCGGCACGATCCTGTTCGTCGGTACCAAAAAGCAGGCGCAGGAATCGATCGCGGCCGAGGCCACCCGCGTCGGTATGCCGTACGTGAACCAGCGCTGGCTGGGCGGCATGCTGACCAACTTCTCGACCGTGCACAAGCGGCTGCAGCGCCTCAAGGAGCTTGAGGCGATGGAGCAAACCGGCGGCTTCGAGGGGCGCACCAAGAAGGAAATCCTGGGTCTGACCCGCGAGAAGAACAAGCTGGAGCGCAGCCTCGGCGGTATTCGCGACATGAACAGGGTGCCGTCGGCCGTCTGGGTCGTCGACACCAACAAGGAGCACATCGCCGTCGGCGAGGCGCGCAAGCTGGGTATCCCGGTGATCGCGATCCTCGACACCAACTGCGACCCCGACCTCGTCGACTACCCGATCCCCGGCAACGACGACGCGATCCGGTCGGCGGCGCTGCTCACCAAGGTGGTGGCCGCGGCTGTCGCCGAGGGCCTGCAGGCCCGGGCAGGCGCCGGCAACGGCGACAAGCCCGCCGCTGAGGACGCCGAGCCGCTGGCCGAGTGGGAGCAGGAGCTTCTGGCCAGCGCGACCGCGCAGGCGGCCGGCAATGCGCCGGAGGATGCCCCGACGGATCCCGGCCCGACCGCCACTGAAACCAAGACAGAGAGTTCATAGGGAAGGTGCGAACATTGGCGAACTTTTCCGCTGCCGACGTCAAGCGACTGCGGGAGCTGACCGGCGCCGGCATGCTCGACTGCAAGAACGCGCTGACCGAGAGCGACGGCGACTTCGACAGAGCCGTCGAGGTGCTGCGCATCAAGGGCGCCAAGGACGTCGGCAAGCGCGCTGAGCGCGCGACGGCCGAGGGCCTGGTGGCTGCCAAGGACGGCGCGATGATCGAGCTGAACTGCGAGACGGACTTCGTTGCCAAGAACGCCGAATTCCAGAAGCTGGCCGACGATATCGTCGGCGCGGCAGTGTCGTCCGGTTCGGCCGACGTGGAAGCGCTGAAGTCTGCGTCGGTGGGGGACAAGACCGTCGAGGACGCGATCGCGGACATGTCGGCCAAGATCGGCGAGAAGCTGGAGTTGCGCCGGGTCGCCGCGTTCGACGGGACGGTCGAGACGTATCTGCACAAGCGGTCGGCCGATCTGCCGCCCGCGGTGGGTGTGCTCGTCGAGTACACCGGCTCGGATGCTGCTGCGGCACATGCGGCCGCGCTGCAGATCGCCGCTCTGAAGGCGCGTTATCTTTCGCGCGACGACGTGCCCGAGGACGTGGTGGCCAACGAGCGCCGCATCGCCGAAGAGACCGCCCGCAACGAGGGCAAGCCGGAGCAGGCGCTGGGCAAGATCGTCGAGGGCCGGCTGGATGGTTTCTTCAAAGACGTTGTGCTGCTTGACCAACCGTCGGTATCCGACAACAAGAAGACGGTCAAGGCATTGCTCGACGACGCCGGCATCACCGTGAATCGGTTCGCCCGGTTCGAGGTGGGACAGGCGTAGCGATGACACGCGTCTCCGCCTTTCGCGACGATGCGTTAGGGGACGACGACGCCGTCGGACTCGTCGCCCGGCTGAAGTCGGGTGACGTGTCCCCGTCCGAGCTGGTCGAGGCGGCGATCGCGCGGTTCGAGGCCGTCAATCCGACGCTCAACGGGCTTGCCTACGAGGCATTCGACAAAGCCCGGGACCAGGCGTCGTCGCAGGGCTCTGGCTTTTTCGCCGGTGTACCAACGTTTTTCAAGGACAACGTCGACGTCGCCGAGATGCCGACGATGCAGGGCACCGATGCCTGGGATCCCCACCCGACTTCTGCGGACGGCGATTTCGCGCGCATGTTTCGTGGCACCGGCCTCATCCCGCTGGGCAAGACGCAGCTGTCTGAGTTCGGGTTCAGCGCGGCCGCAGAGCATCCGCGGATCGGTCCGGTGCGCAACCCATGGAACACGGACCACACTGCGGGGGCGTCGTCGTCGGGATCCGGCGCGTTCGTCGCCGCCGGGGTGGTACCTCTGTCGCATGCCAACGACGGCGGCGGGTCAATTCGAATTCCGGCCTCCTGCAACGGGTTAGTGGGGCTGAAGCCCACCCGCGGCCGGATGCCGCTGGACAAGCAGATGCGCCAGATGCCACTGCGAGTCGTGCACAACGGGGTGGTATCGCGTTCCGTGCGCGACACGGCGGCGTTTTTCCGTGAGGCAGAACGGATCTGGCCTGCACGCAAGCTGCCGGCCATCGGTGATGTCACGCGATCCGGCTCCGAGCGGCTGACCATCGCTGTCATCACCCGGTCGCTGTTTCGCGAATCGGCGCCTGAGGTTCGGGAACTGACGTTGAAGACGGCATCCCTGCTGGAGGAGCTCGGCCATCGGGTTGCGCACCTCGACAGTCCGCCGGTGCCCGCGACATTCGCCGACGACTTCATCCTGTACTACGCATTTTTGGGCTACGCGTTGGTGCACGGCGGGCGGCGGATGTTCGGTCCGAGCTTCGACGCGAGCAAGCTGGACAATCTGACGCTCGGCTTCGAACGGCACGCGGCACACAATCTGCATCGGCTGCCGCTGGCCATCGTCCGGCTGCGCGCGATGCGACGGCGATTAGCGCGGTTGTACCGGACGTACGACGCGGTTCTCACGCCGACGATCGCCGACCCACCCCCACCCGTGGGCCATTTCGACCCGACGGCCGACTATCAGCAGATCATCGACCGGCTGATCGAGTGGGTCGCGTTCACGCCGCTGCACAACGCCACCGGCGACCCTGCGATCTCACTGCCGCTGACGGAATCGCCGGACGGGCTTCCCGTCGGCATGATGTTCTCGGCCGCGTGGGGCCAAGAGCGCCGGCTGCTGGAGTTGGCGTACGAACTAGAAGAGGCGCGTCCGTTCCGGCGAATTCAGGACGCACCTGCGCGCTGAGCGAGCGTCGTTCGGCGGGCTCTGTTTTAGCGTGGTTTGGTGTCGGCCGGGCACGATAGTATTCGAACATGAGTTCGATGGCGTTCGTTGAGGGCGAGGCCGGCTATGACGGGCTGGACGCTTTCGTGAACAAGATCGCCGGCATCGACCGCAGCGGGTTGTCCACCGTAGAACGTGCCGCGTTGCTGGAACGCCATGAGGCGGTGCTGCGCCGGTTGCCGGGTTTGGTCCACGAGTTGATCAACGAGCTGGCTTGTCACGGCACGGTCGAGGAGTTGGGGGACAAGCCCGCCCACGTGTTGGCCGACCGGTTGCGGATCAGCCGCGCCGAGGCCAAACGGCGCATCGAAGAGGCCGCCGACCTGGCGCCGCGGCGCGCGCTGACCGGGGAATTGTTGGTGCCGCGCCTGGAGCACACCGCCGCCGGGCAGGCCGGCGGGTTGATCGGCGCCGAGCACGTCACGGTGATCCGCGATTTCCTCGCCAAGCTGCCCTGCTGGATCGACGAGCCCGCCCGCGCCAACGCCGAGCACGATCTGGCCGAGGCGGCGACGCGGTTTCGCCCCGACCAGCTCAAAAAGCTCGCCGAGCATCTCGACCTGTGTTTGAACCCCGACGGCAACTACAGCGACGAGCATCGCGCCGCACGCCGCGGCCTCACACTGGGGCCCCAGGGCCCCGACGGCATGAGCCGGCTGTGGGGCTGGCTCACCCCCGAAGCCCGGGCCGGCTGGGAGGCGATGATGGCCAAACACGCCGCCCCGGGCATGTGCAACCCGGCCGATCAAGAACCCACCATCACCGGCACCCCCTCCCAGGACGCGATCGACGCCGATCACCGCTCCCGCGCGCAACGCCAGCACGACGCCCTCAACGCGGTGTTCCGCAACACCGTGATGTCCGGTGCGCTTGGTGAGCACAACGGGCTGCCGGTGAGCATCGTCGTCACCGCCGACATCACCGACCTGCACAACAACACCGGGATGGCCCGCACCGGCGGCGGCAGCTGGTTACCGATGACCGATGCGATCCGGCTGGCCGCCGACGCCCAC
>DATBFF010000141.1:0-3584 GCA_036558625.1 Mycobacterium sp.
CAAGGGTTTTCCGAAGTCGTGCTGCACGTCGCTGAACGAGATCATCTGCCACGGCATCCCCGACTCGACGGTCATCGAGGACGGTGACATCGTCAACATCGACGTGACCGCCTACATCCACGGCGTGCATGGCGACACCAACGCGACGTTTCTGGCCGGGGACGTGTCCGAGGAGCACCGGATGCTCGTCGAACGCACCCGCGAGGCCATGATGCGTGCGATCAAGGCGGTCAAGCCGGGGCGGTCGCTGTCGGTAGTCGGCCGCGTCATCGAGTCGTATGCAAACCGCTTCGGCTACAACGTCGTTCGCGACTTCACCGGCCACGGCATCGGTACTACGTTCCACAACGGCCTCGTGGTACTGCACTACGACCAGCCTGCCGTCACCACCGTGCTCGAGCCCGGCATGACCTTCACGATCGAGCCGATGGTCAACCTCGGCGCGCTCGACTACGAGATCTGGGACGACGGCTGGACCGTGGCCACCCGCGACCGCAAGTGGACCGCCCAGTTCGAGCACACCCTGGTGGTCACCGACGACGGCGCCGACGTCCTCACCCTCCCGTGAGTTTCTTGGCGTGCGAAACGCGAGTTTCGCACGGAAAGTGCGAGTAGCAGCGTGCGAAACAGCGGTATCGCCCAGCGGGCGGGCGCGCTGCTGGTCGCCGGGACCAGCTCCGACGCCGGCAAGTCGTTGGTCGTCGCCGGGCTATGCCGGCTGCTCGCTCGCAAAGGCGTGCGGGTGGCGCCGTTCAAGGCGCAGAACATGTCCAACAACTCCGCGGTCACCGTCGACGGCGGGGAGATCGGCCGGGCGCAGGCCGCCCAGGCCCGTGCCGCCGGTCTCGAGCCGAGCATCAGGTTCAACCCGATCCTGCTGAAGCCGGGAAGCGACCGCAGCTCGCAACTTGTCGTGCGCGGCCAGGTGGTCGGCACGGTGCGCGCCAGTGACTATGTCAACCACCGCGACCAGCTTGCGAAAGTGGTAGCCGACGACCTGGCGTCGCTGCGCAGCGACTTCGACGCCGTTATCTGCGAGGGGGCGGGCTCGCCCGCCGAAATCAACCTGCGCGCAACCGATTTGGCCAACATGGGATTGGCCCGCGCTGCGGGCATTCCCGTTCTGCTGGTCGGCGACATCGACCGTGGCGGGCTGCTCGCGCACTTTTTCGGCACGCTTGCGATACTGCAACCCGACGATCAAAGACTCATCGCCGGCTTCATCGTCAACAAGTTCCGCGGCGACCCCGGGCTGCTGAAACCGGGACTGCAGCAGCTCGAAACCAGAACCGCCCGTCCGACCTTCGGCGTGCTGCCCTACGTCGACGACCTCTGGCTGGACGCCGAGGACTCGCTGTCGGTGCGCGCCGGCCCCGTCGGCGTGCCGCAGGAACCGCGCGGCGCCGACTGGCTGAGAATCGCGGCGATCCGGCTGCCGCGCACGTCGAACTCCACCGATGTGGAGGCCCTCGCTTGCGAGCCGGGAGTTCTCGTTCGGTGGACAACTGACGCCTCCGACCTCGTCGACGTCGACGTCGTGCTGGTTCCCGGCAGCAAAGCCACCGCCGACGATCTCGTCTGGTTACGCGAACGCGGCCTCGCCGACGCGATCGGCCAGCATGCCGAAGCGAAAAAGCCCGTGCTCGGCATCTGCGGAGGCTTCCAGATGCTGTGCCGCCGCATCGAGGACGACGTCGAGTCGAAGGTCGGCGTCATCGACGGCCTGGGCCTGCTGGACGCCGACATCGTGTTCCATCAGTCCAAGACGCTGCGCCGCCGCGGGCCGGCGTACGAGATCCACCACGGTCAGGTCAGCCGCAGTACAGAGGCGGATTGGTCCGGGGTCGGCATCCGCAACCACGCAACCTACGGGACGCATTGGCACGGCCTGTTCGACGACGACGCCTTCCGACGCGCATGGCTCGACGAGGCCGCCGGCGCCGCCAGCCGGCAGGGATTCGTCGTCGCCGACGACGTCGACGTCGCCGCGCGCCGGGAGGCCCAACTCGACACCCTGGCGGATCTGCTTGCCACCCACACGGACGTCGACGCGATCTGCGAATTGCTGACCAGCGGTCCGCCGAGGCGGCCCGTCGTCGTCAGTACCCTGTCAGAGTGCTCAAACGCGCCGCGCTGATCGCGGTCACCGCCGTTCTATCCGGCTGCGCGACGACGATCGCGGGTACGCCGACATGGCCGGGCGCCAAGCTCGACAATGTGGTGCTGACCGAGGGCGACTTCCCGGCGGGCGTCGGTTACGGCCGCATCGTCGAGAATCCCGGACAGCCCGACAACCACGGCGGCCCGCCGCCGATGCTGACGGTGCCGCAAAACTGCGCCAATGGTTTGACCAACGTGATCGCGGCATACGCCGAGCGCGGTCCCGGCAGCGCCGCGAAGTACAACGTCATCTATGACGGCGCGCGGATCGTCATCACGGTGCTCACGTCGAAACTCAATCTCACTGAGCTGCAAGCCGAGGCGACCCGGTGCCAAACCTTCAAGGCGTACTTCGATCGCAACTCCAAGCCGATTCCGATCACCACTACCGCATTGCCGTCATCTCGACCGGGGCAATTGCTGTATCGCCAGACGATGCGGCTCGGCGGAGTGGACAGCAGCGCATTCATGTCGTTCGAGAACGTCGGCACCATGTCGGTATTCGGAATCGCTTTCCCGACAACGCAACTGGGCCCGGAGCACCAGCCGATCCCGAAAGCGTCGCTACCGCAAACATTCACCGAGATCACTGATCGTCAGGCTCAGCGAATCCAGGACAGCTGAAACCTGTCCATCGGCTACCAGACCGTCAAAAACCGCCCGGTACCCGCGTTTGAGCCTGTACCGTCCGTCAGGTGCAGTCGACGATGGTCACCGTCGACGGATTCGGTGTACCGGTCAGTGTTTCAGGACCCGAAAAGGGGCCTGTCGTCGTGCTGCTCGGCGCGGGTCAGCATGCTGCGGGCGCATACGACGCTGTCTGTCAGCGACTTCACACCGCGTCGCTTCGCACCGTGCTCATTTCGCCTGACCGTCGTCTGACGCCGAAGTCGGTGGTCGGCATCCTCGACACGCTCGGCGTGAAGTGGGCGTTGTTGGTCGGCGACCGCGTCGGCGGTGACCTCGCGTGGGAGTTGGCCGCGAGTCGGCTGGACCGGTTCATCGGGCTCGTCGTGATCGACCGGGGGCATCCGCGGGTTGCCGACATGGCCGGCGTGGTCCGCGACGAGCACTGCCCGCCGGTGGAGATCAACACGACCGCGCTGGTTTCCACGCCGGCCGCCCGTGCCGTCGCCAAGGCCAGCCAGCGGTACGTCTACGGCGACTACCGGCTGGTGGATCTGCTGGGCAGACGCAACGCCGCCGAATCCACGGCCCAGCTGGCCGCGGAGATCGTGCTGCGCACCAGCACCTGGTGATCTACTTCTGCGGCTTTTCCGGCGTCCAGGCCTGCGGCAGGCGCGGGTGTCCGGGAAACAGGTAGTCGATGAAGGCCGCCGCAGTGGGCTGGGGCTCGTGGTTGGCCAACCCCGGGCGTTCGTTGGCCTCGATGAACACGTAGTCGTCCTGGGTCACGTCGGGGA
>DATBFF010000142.1:0-3540 GCA_036558625.1 Mycobacterium sp.
GCGTCAAGCTGATGGGCTTCGGCCACCGGGTGTACAAGAACTACGACCCGCGGGCGCGCATCGTCAAGGAGCAGGCCGACAAGATCCTCGGCAAGCTTGGCGGCGACGACGAACTCCTGGACATCGCCAAGGCGCTCGAAGAGGTCGCGCTCACCGACGACTACTTCGTGGAGCGCAAGCTCTACCCGAACGTCGACTTCTACACCGGCGTGATCTACCGCGCGATGGGCTTCCCGACCAGGATGTTCACCGTGCTGTTCGCGCTGGGCCGGCTGCCTGGCTGGATCGCGCACTGGCGCGAGATGCACGAGGACGGCAGCGGCAAGATCGGCCGCCCGCGTCAGATCTACACCGGCTACACCGAGCGCGACTACAAGGCACTCGACGGCCGGTAGCCTTCCCCCGCGAGCGTGCGTGTCTGTTGCCGACACGCCGCGGTATTTGCGGAGTTTGCGCACCCTCGCGCACGCCTGAGAGGCATTTCACTGCCGATGGGGTTGCCAGCCGGACAGTTGTAGTTTCACAATAGTTGTGTGAATGAAAGTGTCGTCCGGTCGCTGAGCGCTCGGCGTAAGGGCATCATCCTGGTGTCCTGCTGCCTGAGCCTGCTGATCGTGTCGATGGACGCGACGATCGTCAACGTCGCGATCCCGAGTATCCGCAGCGACCTCAACGCCTCACCGTCGCAACTGCAGTGGGTCATCGACATCTATACCCTCGTGCTTGCCTCGCTGCTTCTGCTCTCGGGCGCGACCGCTGACCGGTTTGGCCGACGGCGTACGTTCCAGATCGGACTGACGATCTTCGCGCTCGGCTCGCTGATGTGCAGCCTCGCACCGAACATCGAAACCCTGATCGCAGCGCGTCTGATACAGGCAATTGGGGGCTCGATGATGAATCCCGTTGCCATGTCGATCATTACGCAGGCATTCACCGGCCGTGTGGAACGCGCTCGCGCGATCGGCATATGGGGCGGAGTCGTCGGAATCTCGATGGCACTGGGCCCGATCGTCGGAGGCGGGCTGATTCAGTGGATCGACTGGCGGGCGGTGTTCTGGATCAACTTGCCGATCTGCGCGGCCGCGATCATCCTGACCGCGATCTTCGTCCCGGAATCCAAATCCGCGACGATGCGCGACGTTGACCCGATCGGACAAAGTCTCGGCGTGGCGTTCTTGTTCGGACTCGTGTTCGCGCTGATCGAAGGGCCGGGCATGGGCTGGACCAGTCCCGTGACCGTGACGGTCGCCGCGATCGCGGCGGTGTCCTTCATCGGATTCCTGCGCTACGAGGCGCGCCGGATCGACCCTTTCATCGACCTCCGCTTCTTCCGCAGCGTGCCGTTCAGGTCGGCAACCGTCATCGCGGTGTGCGGGTTCG
This sequence comes from Mycobacterium sp., assembly GCA_036558625.1. GTDB lineage: Bacteria > Actinomycetota > Actinomycetes > Mycobacteriales > Mycobacteriaceae > Mycobacterium. The sequence continues at coordinate 1,381 of DATBFF010000142.1, forward strand.
CCGCCTACGGCGCATTTCTGTTCATGATGTCGTTGTACCTTCAGGGTCAGCGGCATTATTCAGCCATGCAGACGGGCTTGATGTATCTGCCGATAGCCATTGGCGCACTTGTCTTCTCGCCGCTCTCCGGTCGCCTGGTCGGCCGCGTCGGCAGCCGCCCGTCGCTGTTGGTCGCCGGGGTCATGATCACCGCCGCAACCTTCATGCTGACACGGGTAACCGGTAGCGCGCCGATCTGGCTCATACTTGTGATCTTCGCCGTCTTCGGCATCGGCTTCGCCATGGTCAACGCGCCGATCACGACAGCGGCCGTCAGCGGCATGCCCACCGACCGTGCCGGTGCGGCCTCGGCCGTGGCATCGACGAGCCGCCAGGTCGGCGTGAGTATCGGTGTGGCGCTGTGCGGTTCGTTAGCGGGTGCGGCGCTGGCTGCTACCAATGCGGACTTCATGGCGTCTGCCCGTCCGCTGTGGTACCTGTGCGCTGGTCTCGGCGTGGTGATCATCGTGTTAGCCATTACGTCGACGTCGCCGCGGGCGATGCGTTCCGCCGAGAGACTGGCGCCGTTGATCGCCGAGCCGGACCGACGAAGAGAGCCGCCGCGTGCCGCATAAGCGATTGGCCGACCAGGCCTGGCGTCAGATGGCGGCGTTCGTCATCGACAACAAGGACAGCTGGAGACGTGCCGTGGTCGAGCGAACAGGACTGCCGTTCAGCAGAATTCGTATTCTGCGTCGGCTGGCTAGATCATCGATGACCGTAAAGGAGATTGCCGAAGCTGCGACCATCGACGCCCCCGCCGCGACGGTCGCGGTCAACGACCTGGAGGCGCGCGGATTGGTGGTGCGGCGCTCCGATCCCGACAACCGCCGGTGCAAGGTGGTGTCGCTCACCGACGCCGGGCGCGAGGTTGTCGCGTTGGCCGATGACGTCGACGACCCGGCGCCTGACGCGCTGGCCGCGCTCGGCGACGAGGAGCTGACCGTGTTGCTGTCGATGATGCGTCGGGTGACGACGGGGGTGCGCCGGTAGCACACCCTTGCCGCCCGCGAGCGTGCACAGAATTTGCACGCGGAGCGGCGTGTCGCGCAGCAGACACGCACGTTCGCGGTGCTTAGGACGCCAGGACGGCCATTGCGGCGTTGTGGCCACCGATGCCCGAGACGCCGCCGCCGCGGCGAGCGCCCGCCCCGCACAACAGGATTCGCTCATGCTCGGTCGCGACGCCCCAGCGGCGCGCTGGCGTGTCCAGTGGCTCGTCGTCCTCGGCGAACGGCCACGCTAATCCGCCGTGGAAGATGTTTCCTGCCGTCATGCCGAGCGTCTGCTCGAGGTCGCCGGTCGTCTTGGTCTCGATGCATCCTGGCACCAAAACCTCCTGGATAGGTTCCGCCAGAACCGAATTGAGCGACGCAATGACTGCAGAAGTGAGTGATTCACGGTCGCCGAGCCCGTGCGGTGTGTGCAAACCGAACACGGTCAGTGTCTGTGCGCCCGACGCCCGCAACGCCGGGGACAGAATGCTCGGATCGGTCAGCGAGTGGCAGTAGATCTCGCACGGCAGGGGATTAGGAACCTCGCCCGAAGCAGCCTGTGCATAGGCGGCCGAGAATTGACTGTAGGTCTCGTTGACGTGAAACGTGCCACCGAACGCCTGCTCCGCGGTGACAGCCGGATCGCGGAGCCGCGGCAGCCGCCGCAGCATCAAGTTCACCTTGACCTGTGACCCCGGTGCAGACGGCGGCGGATCGCAACTGAGCAGTGACGCCAACACCGTCGGCGTCACGCCTGCCAGCACGAAACGCCCGTGCGCGACGAACTCGTCGTCGGCCAAGCGGTATCGGACCTCGCCGTCCGGTAAGGCACTGAAAACATCTGCACCACAGACTATTTCGACACCAGACCGCTCGGCAACAGCCACCAGCGCATCCGTGACCGCGCCCATGCCCCCGATCGGTACGTCCCAGTCGCGGAAGACGTGGTACAAAAAGCACACATTCTGGCGCAGCGACTCGTCGTCGAGTCGCGCGAACGTCCCGATCAAGGCGTCGGTCGCGACCACCCCGCGCGACAAATCGTCGGAAACCGCCGCGCTGATGCCATGTCCGATCGGTTCCTCGACCATCAGCCGCCACGCCCAGTCGTCGCCCACCAGTCGCC
>DATBFF010000143.1:0-5755 GCA_036558625.1 Mycobacterium sp.
TCAACGGATCCAGGTAGGTAGTCCCATTGCTTTGCGGAATCGTCGCATAGTGAGCCCAGACACCGGCGTAGCAGTCGGCTTGCAACTCGGTTCGCACGCCGTTGCCCTGCGCTCCCTGCACCCCTTGCTGGGCTTTGCCGAGGTCGCCGAGGAGGTCCTGCACGTGATGCCCGAACTCGTGGGCGACGATGTACTCCTGCGCGAACGGCCCTGTACTGGAACCCAATTGGTCACGCAAAACCGTCAAGAAGGCCGTGTCGAAGTACGCGGTGTCGTCGCCGGGACAGTAGAACGGGCCGACGTCCGTGGACGCCTCGCCGCACGCAGTGGCAACCCGGACACGGAAGAGCTGGATGCGCGGTCGGGTGTACTCCTTGCCGAGCTGCTGCGTCCAGACCGCGTCCACCGAGTTGCCGGTGGCGATGATCCGGCACTCTGGCTTCGTGTTGGCGTCTTCGGCGGTTTTGCACTGGCTGACGTCGTATCCGCCGACGTCCTGCGACTGCTGGCCCGCCTGCGGTTGGCTGCCGCCGGTGATCGTCCCGGGGTCCACCCCCAGCAGCAGCGCGATCACGACGACCACCAGCCCGCCGACGCCGCCGCCGATCGCCATTCCGCGTCCCGGTCCGCGGCCGCCGCCGCCACTCGACGTCGTGCTCGTGTCGATCTGCGTGCCCTCGTGAAAGGTCATAGCCCAGCTTTGCACATTACGATCCGGGCGTGGCTGTAGAAGTTGACGACGCAACCGTCGTCCATCCGCCGTGCGGCGACCTGCGCGGCGCCACCGAACTCGGGGTCGGCGTCTGGCGCGGCGTGCCGTACGCGGAGCAGCCGGTCGGTGAGCGCCGGTTCCGCGCGCCGGCGCCGCCGCGCCCATGGGCCGGCGTGCGCGACGCCGTCGAACATGGCCCACTGCCGCCGCAAGGCAAGTCGTTCGTCGGCGGCGGCCGCGATGACCCGACGTTTCGCGACGAGGCCTGCTTGACCTTGACGGTGTGGTCTCCGGACACCGAAGCGACTCTGCCCGTGATGGTTTGGCTCCCAGGCGGCGCGTTCGTCTACGGCGCCGGTCAGTTTCAGCTGTACAACGGCGCGCGGCTGGCCGCCAACGGCGACGTCGTCGTGGTGAACGTGACATACCGCATCGGGGTGTTCGGTGGGCTGGAACTGTCCAGCCTCGGCGACGGCTTCGACGACAACCTGGCCCTGCGTGATCAGATCGCGGCGCTGGCGTGGGTTCGCGACAACATCGCAGCCTTCGGCGGCGACCCGCAGCGAGTGACGGTGTTCGGCGAATCCGCCGGAGCCACTTCGGTGCTCGCGCTGCTGGCAAGCCCGGCCGCCGACGGGCTGTTCGGCCGTGCGATCGCACAAAGTCCCGCCTTGCCGTTGATCGCAGACCGCGATCTCCGCGCGCGGCGCGCCGAGGAGTTCGTCGGCGAGCTGGGTGTCAGCGTCGACGACATCAAGGCCCTGCCGCAGCGGCAATTGCGTCGCGCCGCGGGGCGGCTGCAGCAGCGCAGCGTCGCGACCACACCCACGCTCGCGTACGGCCTGACGCACGGCGTCGAACTGTTGCCGCGACATCCGATCGACGCGGCCCGGGCGGGTGAGATCAACCGCCTGCCGTTGGTGGTCGGGGTCAACAGCCACGAGGCGTCGATGTTCGCGTGGGCGCGACCGCCGATGATGCCGACCACACCCGCGCTCGTCGAGCAGTACTTCGAACGGACGGACCCAAACGCACGTGACCGGGTTCTCGCCACCTACTCGGGGTTACGGCGGCGGCGCACAGCGATCGCAGTCGGTGCCGATGTCATGTTCGGCGCGCCGACGTGGGCGTTCACCGACGCCTACAGCGCGCTGGCGCCGACGTACGCCTACCGCTTCGACCACGCCGGAGTCAGCCTGCGTGCGGCGCGGCTCGGCGCAACCCACGGCAGCGAGATCGTGCACGTTCACCACACCTACGGGTCGTATCTGGGCCGGCTGATACATCCGCTCGGTCGGCGGGTGCTGCCCTCGGTGGGGCGGCGCATGCAGCGGGCGTGGCTGGCGTTCGCCGCCGCTACCGAGAGCGACTGGCCCCGCTACGAGGTGCCACGCCGCACCACGCGGGTGATCAAATCTGGCCGCGATGTCGTCGTCGACGATCCCGATCGCCGACGCCGCGAAGCCTGGGACGGTGTGTACTAGCCGGGGCCGTCGCTGGCGGCCGCGAGCAGCGGCACCAGCACCTCGCTGATCGGCGCGGTCAGCCCGTGCTCGCGGGCCCTGCGCAAGATCACGCCGTTGCGGATGTCCCACTCCAGCGGGCGCTGCGCTTCACGATCGAAGAGCATCGAGGTGCCCAAATCCTCGGGCGCACTGCCGAACATCGCAGACATCTCGTCGATCACCGCGTCGTCGAGATTGGCTCCCTCCGCGCGGGCCACGGCCAGGCATTCGGCGAGGTAGTGCCGGGCCAACGCTGCGACGTCGTCGCGGCGGAACATCCCCGAGCGGCGGCCTGAGGCGACCATGAACCCGGCCAATGCGTTGACGAGCAGCTTGCGCCACGCCTCCGTCGTGAAATCCGTTGCCGCGGTGACGGCCAGGCCGGCCGCATCCAGAAGGTCGACGACGGATGCAGCGGACGCGGGCAGTGTCAGGCGCGGCTCGCCGCGCAGCCGGACCCAGCCGCCGGGCTGGGTTTCCGCCCCGAACCAGACGATGCCGGGCACCACCGTCGACGTCGGGCAATGTGGCTGCACGCGCTCGATCTGCTCGACGCCGTTCTGCAGCACGCACACCGTGGTTCGCTGCGCGGCCAGAACCGCGAGCCACGCCGCGGCGTCCTCGAGTTGGGTGGTCTTGACGGCCAGCAACACCACGTCGACGGGATCGCGCGGCTCAGTGGGGTCTGTGAGCACAGGTCCCGGAACGATGATCGGTGCCCCGTCGTCGGGGCGGACCTCGAGGTGATCGCGCGGGGTCCGCCCGCACACGAGGAGACGGTGGCCGGCCTGGTGCAGGTACGCGGCGACCGTCGCTCCTACCGCGCCGGGGCCCACCACCGCGATGCGTGTGCTCACGTGCGCCAAGCTACCGGTGACTGCGCCGCCTTTAGACTGTGCAGTCGTTCTTCGTTGACCTCTGTCAGGAGCCTTTTGTGTTGCGCACCCACGCCGCGGGTTCATTGCGGACCACCGACGCCGGGCAGAGTGTCACGTTGGCCGGCTGGGTCGCGCGGCGGCGCGATCACGGCGGCGTCATCTTCATCGACCTGCGCGACGCAAGCGGTGTGTCGCAGGTGGTCTTTCGGGAAAGTGACGTTCTCGAGCAGGCGCACAGGCTGCGCGCCGAGTTCTGCATCGCCGTGATGGGTGTCGTCGAGATCCGCCCTGCGGGCAATGCGAACCCCGAAATCGCCACCGGCGATATCGAAGTCAACGCGACGTCACTGACGGTGCTGGGCGAAAGCGCGCCGCTGCCGTTCCAGCTCGACGAGCCGGCCGGCGAGGAGGCGCGGCTGAAATACCGCTACCTCGACCTGCGCCGCGAGGGCCCCGGTGGCGCAATTCGGTTGCGCTCCAAGGTGAACGCGGCCGCGCGGGACGTGCTGGCGCGCCACGACTTCGTCGAGATCGAGACGCCGACGATGACGCGGTCAACACCAGAGGGCGCCCGCGACTTCGTGGTGCCGGCCCGGCTGCAGCCCGGTTCGTTCTACGCGCTGCCGCAGAGTCCGCAGCTGTTCAAGCAATTGCTGATGGTGGCGGGCATGGAGCGGTACTACCAGATCGCGCGGTGCTACCGCGACGAAGACTTCCGCGCCGATCGACAGCCCGAGTTCACTCAGCTCGACATGGAGATGAGTTTCGTCGACACCGAGGACGTCATCGCGATCTCCGAGGAGATATTGGCCGCGTTGTGGGCGCTGGTCGGCTATCAGGTGCCCAGGCCTCTGCCGCGGATCACCTATGCCGAGGCGATGCGGCGGTTCGGATCCGACAAACCCGACATGCGTTTCGGTCTGGAACTTGTGGAGTGCGCAGAGTTCTTCCGCGACACGCCCTTTCGGGTGTTTCAGGCGCCGTATGTCGGTGCGGTCGTGATGCCGGGCGGCGCATCGCAGCCCCGCCGGACGTTGGACGGGTGGCAGGACTGGGCCAAGCAGCGGGGCCACCGCGGGCTGGCCTACGTTCTCGTCGGAGACGACGGCACGCTGAGTGGCCCTGTGGCCAAGAACCTTTCGGATGCCGAACGTGACGGTCTCGCGGCACACGTCGGCGCATCGCCGGGTGACTGTGTGTTCTTTTCGGCTGGCCCGCCCAAGGCGTCGCGGGCGCTGTTGGGTGCTGCGCGCAGCGAAATTGCGCGTCGGCTGGACATGATCGACCCGAACGCGTGGGCGTTCGTCTGGGTGGTGGACCCGCCGTTGTTCGAGCCGGCCGACGAGGCCGCCGCCCACGGCGACGTCGCGGTGGGATCCGGCGCCTGGACCGCAGTGCATCACGCCTTCACCGCGCCGAAGGCGCCGTCGGTGGACGGTATCGACACTGATCCGGGCAGCGTGCTGGCCGATGCGTACGACATCGTCTGCAATGGACACGAAATCGGCGGCGGCTCAATCCGTATCCATCGCCGCGATGTCCAGGAACGGGTGTTTGCGGTGATGGGCATCGACAAGGCCGAGGCAGAGGAGAAGTTCGGGTTCCTGTTGAACGCGTTCGCCTTTGGCGCGCCGCCGCACGGCGGGATCGCGTTCGGATGGGACCGCATCACCGCTCTGCTTGCCGGCATGGATTCGATCCGCGAAGTCATCGCTTTCCCGAAGTCAGGAGGCGGTGTCGACCCGTTGACCGAAGCGCCCGCCCCGGTTACGCCACAGCAACTCAAGGAAGTCGGCATCGCAGTCATCGTCGACAAGGACGAAAAGCCCTGAGGGCTAGGCGCTTCACAACGTTTGCGTTAGCGCAAGGGTGGGTATTCAGACCAAAGACATGACCCATAGGGGGTGTAATTATGTCTTTACATAAGTCGACAGCTCACCTGACGTTGTCCGCTGTTGCGATTGCAGTGGCGGCGATCGCCGGACCCACCGTAATTGCAGCAGGCGCCTCGGCCTCGCCCAACGACTCCACCGCGAATTGCACCGTCGATTCCACGCCCGGCTCCACATCGCTGGCATGCCAGCCAAATGTGGTCAACCCGCAAGGTGCGCCCAGTGAAATGGGCTTGACCAGCTCGGACAACACCGCCGGTGCATTTGGTCCGGCAGGTCCCGCCTCTAGATGACGCAGGCCGGTTACCTCGCAGGTAATGGACTGACGGCGCCGCCATCGATCATGCTGTGAGGGTGACTGCCGGAGATCTTCCCGCACTCGTGGCGCAGATCCCGTTCGCCGCGGTGCTCGGCATCGAAATCACTGATGTCACGCCGGAAAAGGTGACCGGGACGATGCCCTGGGCAAAAGAACGCTGCACGAGCGGCGACATCATGCACGGCGGAGCATTGATGGCGTTCGCCGACACTGTCGGCGCCGTGTGCGCGGTGGTTAACCTGCCGCCGGGGGCGACGACGTCGACGATCGAGTCGAAGACCAACTTCTTCCGGGCCGTGCGCGGTGGGGTCGTCACCGCGGCCTGCACGCCGCTGCATGTCGGGCGAACCACGATCGTCGCCCAGACGAACCTGACCGATGACCGCGGCAAGCTCGTCGCGCAGGTCACCCAAACCCAGGCTGTTCTCGGCACGGCTGGAATAGACGGC
>DATBFF010000144.1:0-7910 GCA_036558625.1 Mycobacterium sp.
CCCGGCCAGCGGATGATGCAAGGCGTCCGTAGCGAGCCTTCCATGTGCGTGAAGTAATAGCCGCGCCACGGCCCGGATGATCCTTGCCAGGGCCACGTCGCTTCCGGGCCGTTGTCGCTCGTGAACACCACGATGGTGTTGTCACGGATGTGCAGGTCATCAATCGCATCGAGGATCTCCCCGACGTGCGCGTCCATTTCCGCGAGGGCGTCGGGGAAATCGCCGAAGCCGGTCTTGCCCGCGAACTGGGGATTTGGCAGGGTCGGGAAATGCACCAGCGTGAACGGCACGTAGGCATAGAACGGCTTACCAGCCTGCACGCTGTGCTTCATGAAATCAATCGTCCGGCGGGTGATCTCCGCATCGATCAGGCGGCGCTGGTCCAGGTCATACACGGCAAGCGCGCGGCTCTGCTCGCCTTTGCGGCCTTCCATGATGTGCGTGAAGGGAACGCCCGCTGCCTTGGCGGCCGGGTCCGACGGCCAGAAGGCCTCGTCCGTGGTGCGCGGAATGCCATACCACTCGTCGAAGCCCTGATCGTTCGGCAGGCGCCCGTCGTCACTTCCCAGATGCCACTTGCCGAAGTGGCCGGTGCTGTAGCCGGCGCCGGACAGCAGTTCGGCGATGGTCACTTCCCACTGCGTGAGTCCGTCAAGCCCGCCGCCGAGCGGGACCGAATGCGTGCCGGAACGGATGGCAAAGCGTCCGGTCATGATGGCCGAGCGGCTCGGGGTACATTGTGCCTCGACGTTGAAGTTGAGCAGTCGCATGCCCTCGCTCGCGAGCTTGTCGATGCGGGGCGTTGGCGCACCGCGGAGTGTGCCACCCCCGTACGAGCCCACCTCGCCGTAACCGAGATTGTCCATCAGGATGAAGACGATGTTGGGCTTCTTGTCGTCACCCGCCGGCGCGTTCTGCGCGCGTGCAGCGAGTGAAAGCGCCAGAGTGGCCAGCGTGACCATCACGGCGAGCGACAGAAGTCCGGATTTCATAGTTGAGTCCTTGTCTGTCTTTGTCGCCACGCTTACTGCGCTCGTTCGACCGCCGGCGGCGTCCACGAGCCGTCGGTGATCGCCGTCTTTGGCCAGACTCATTCGCGTTCGCATGGAGTCTTCGCTTTCTCTGACGTGGCCCGCGTGATACACTGCCATGAGTCTACATGAGTGATGCGCGACTGGAGGAGGTTTCCCATGGTTGCCCGTGGTCGAGTGCAAAACGGCGTCGTCGTGCTAGACAACGGCGTGCGCTTGCCTGAGGGACAAGAAGTGACCGTGCTGGCGCCCGATACCGTGCCCGCCAGCCCGCGGCTGGAAGGCTCGCGGCCGCACAGCGTCCTGGACATTCCGACTGTCAGTGTTGGTGCTGTGCTGCGTCCGCTGACTTCCGATGACGACCTGCTCGGCGAAATGCTGGAAGGCCGGGCATGATCCATGGCCTCGACACCGGCTTTCTTGTCGCCGCGGAGGTGACAGAGCACACCGAGCACGCTGGTGCACGGGACACGCTTGCCCGGCTGCTGTCGGCTGGCGACCTCATTGCGATTGCCCCACAGGTTCTGGCAGAGTTCATCCATATCGTTACCGACCCCCGTCGCTTCGCACAGCCGCTCGACATGACCGTGGCCCGGCAGCTTGCCGAGGAATGGTGGGCGGCGCGTGAAGTCGTGCGCGTATTCCCCGATGACGCTGCGACACGGCAGTTTCTTGCCTGGCTGCAACAGTTTTCGTTGGGCCGCAAGCGACTGCTGGACACGCTCCTTGCCTTGCCGCCACTTACCGGCAGGCAGATATCCAATCGCTCCTCACGACCAACCAAGCAGACTTCCTGGTGTTTGGTGTCTTCACCTGCATCGCACCCGAGGTTAGAACCATGCATTCTTGAGTATCATTCGCATTCGCATGGTGTCGTCTCCTATGCGTGAGATGCCGGGCCGGCGTGCCCGCCGGCCCGGCTCTAGTTGCCAAACTACAGGATTACTTGTTCTGCGGCGTCACCTCGAACGTGATCTTCTCGATCTTCCCGGTAAAGGCGAAGTCGCCCTTGCCCTTATAGTCCGGGCTGACCGGGGAGATCGAGTCGCGGCCGACGTCGAACGGCTCAATCCCATGGCGGAACATCGACATGCGGATGGGCCCCTCGCCAACCGGCTTGCCGTTCATGTAGAGCTTCACCGTCGCGCCGTTGTTCATGGTGCCGCCCGGTTTCAACCCCTTGGAGGTGTACTCCAGCTTGACGGCCACTTTCCCGCTCGGGAGCGGCTCCTTGGCCTGGACCGTGAAATGCTCGAAGTCGGCCAGGTTATAGTGGTAGGTGAGTTTCCCGTCCTTGACGTACAGGCTCCACCCGCCGTCGATGCCGCCGGCAGCGGTAATCACGCCCTCGACTCCCTTCTCGGGAATCGTCAGGTCGGCCGCGATGGTGTGCGTGTCCGGGTAGATGTGCGGACCGATCGCCTCCGGCACGCGGACGTCATTGCCGTAGTAGGTCCAACTCGTCCGCGGCTCCCCGGCGGCCCGATTCCGCGGGTCGCCCCGCTCGGCGAATCGGGCATCGAGTGGGAACACGTCGTACTTCTTCGCCTCCTCGACGAACAGCGCCTGGAGTTGCTTCAGTTTATCCGGGTCCTTGGCGGCGAGGTCGTCGGCCTGGCTGAAGTCTGCCTCGACGTTGTAAAGCTCCCAGGGGGCTGTGAGGAAATCGCCGGACCGTCCGACCGTGTGCCACGGCACGTCGAAGCGGCTGCACGCCACCCAGCCGTCGTGGTAGATGGCGCGGTTGGCGAACATCTCGAAGTACTGCGTCGTCCGTCGGCTCTTGGCCTGCGCGTCGTCGAAGGAGTACAGCATGCTGACGCCCTCGATCGGCTTCTGCGGGATGCCGTTGACCACCTGCGGCGCGGGGACCTGGGCCGCCTCCAGGATCGTCGGCACGATGTCAATGATGTGGTGGAACTGGGTGCGGAGTTCGCCCTTCGCCTTGATGCCTTTAGGCCAGTGGACCACCATCGGGTTGCGCGTGCCGCCGAAGTGACTCGCCACCTGCTTGGTCCACTGGAACGGCGCGTTCATGGCCCAGGCCCAGCCCACGGGAACGTGCGGCTCGGTCCCCGGCCCGCCGATCTGGTCGATCCGCTTGACAATGTCGGCCAGTCCGGGGGTGAACCCGGCCATGCTGGCGACCTCGTTGAATGTCCCCTCCAGGGTGCCCTCGGCACTGGCCCCGTTGTCGCCGACGATGTAGAAGATCAGCGTGTTGTCCAGCTCCCCGGCCTGCTCGATGCTGTCGATGACCCGGCCGATCTGGTCGTCGGCGAAGGCCAGGTAGCCGGCGAAGTTCTCCATCAGGCGGGCGTACACCCGCCTGGCGTCGGCCGATTGGATATCCCACGCGGGGATTTCCTGCGGCCGTGGGGTGAGCTTCGTCCCCTTCGGAATGACGCCGAGTTCGAGCTGCCTGGCGTGGGTGATCTCGCGCTGCTTATCCCAGCCGTGGTCGAACTTGCCCTTGAACTTGTCGCGCCACTCCCTCGGAGCGTGGTGCGGGGCATGGGCCGCCGCCGCCGAGTAGTACATGAACCAGGGCTTGTCCTTGTCGGTGGCACGGACGTTGTGCATCCAGGCGATGGCCTCGTCGGTCATGTCGATAGTGAAGTGGTATCCCTGCTCGGGGGACTTGGGTTGCGAGACCGCTGCGGTGTTGCGGTACAGCACCGGGTACCACTGGTTCGTCTCGCCCTGGTTGAAGCCGTAGAAGTAGTCGAACCCCTGGCCGGTGGGCCAGCGGTTGAACGGCCCGGCCGGGCTGATCTCCGGCTCCGGCGTGTTGTGCGCCTTGCCGAACATGCCGGTGGCGTAGCCGTTGTCCCGCAGGATCTCGGGCACCATGGCGGTGCTCTGCGGAATGATGCCGGTGTACCCCGGGAACCCGGTGCCCAGCTCGATGATCACGCCGGTCCCTGCCGAGTGGTGGTTGCGGCCGGTTAGCAGGGCCGCGCGCGTGGGCGAGCACAGCGCCGTGGTGTGGAACGTGTTGTACATCAGCCCGTTCTTCGCCAGCCGGTCGAGCGTCGGTGTGGGGACCGGGCCGCCGAACGTGCTCGTGTGTCCAAAGCCCACGTCGTCGAGCAGAATGACGAGCACATTCGGGGCGCCCTGCGGTGCCTTGAGCGGCGGCGGGTAACTCGGGGTCGAATCCTTGAGCGTTTCGCCGATCTTGCCCGTGAACGCAGGGTCGGGCTTCGGGAGCTGCGTGCCGGACGGGGCAGCCGGCGGCTGGGCGGCAGGTCGGTCCTGAGCGAGGGTTGTGGTCAGTCGGCCGGATGCGGTCAGCGCGATGAGCAGAGCGCCGGCGGCGAGGAGAAGAAGGCTGATGCGTTGCTGTGTGGTTTTCATGTTCTGTCTCTTTTCTTTGCTGCTATTTGAGTTCATAAGTCACCTTCTCGATCGTGCCCGTGAACGTGAAGGGTGGCGTGTAGGTGAAGTCCACCGGCGAGCCGACGTCCAGGCCGATGTCGAGGCCCTCCTGGATCGAGATCGTGGTAGGGATGGTCTTTGCTATCTGGCCTTCGGCGACCTTCGTACCGTTGGCGGTCAGGGTGACGACCGCGGCCTTGCCGAGTTCGTGTGGGCCGCCCTGGTATGCGAAATTCACCTTGAGTTGCACCTTCCCCTTGGGCAGCGGTGCCATGGCGGTGACCGTCGTACGCTCCAGCGAGAGGTAGTTGTAGACGAACGTCGGTGTGCCCTGGCGGAGATAGAGTCCGTACCCGCCGACGACGCCGCCCTGGGTCACGATCATGCCTTCGCCGCCGCCCGCGGGAATGTCGATGTCGGCCGTGATCGTCCACGACTTGTTCAGCACGCGCGGAGACGCCTCGGGCGGCAGTCCGACCTGGCCGGGGTAATAGGTCAGCGTCGTGGCGTCGCCGCCCAGACTCGGCCTGCCCGCCAGCTCCGAGCTGAAGCGCTCCTGCACGCGCCAGTCCATCGGCAGGACGTTGTACTTCGACGCCTCGGCCCACCAGAGGTCTTGCATCGCGCGCAGCTTCTCCGGGTTGGCAGACGCCACATCGTCAGCCTGGGAAAAGTCCTTGTCGATGTTGTACAGCTCCCACTTCTGCGCGTCGGGATTGACGTCCTTGTGCACCGGGCTCCACGGTATGAGTGAAATGTCCGACGCCATCCAGCCGTCGTGGTAGAGACCGCGGTTGGTCCCCATCTCGAAGTACTGCGTGCGATGCCGGCCCCTGGCGTTGGCATCATCGAATGTGTAGGCGAAACTGATGCCTTCGATCGGCTTCTGCGTGATGCCGTTGAGCGTCTGCGGCGGGGTGATGCCAATGACCTCGTAGAGCGTCGGCACGATGTCGATGACGTGCGTGAACTGGCGGCGCAGTCCGCCCGTGTCCTTGATGCGCGCCGGCCAGGAGATGATCATCGGGTTGCGCGTGCCGCCGAAGTGACTCGCCACCTGCTTGGTCCACTGGAACGGCGTGTCCATCGCATGCGCCCAGGCGGCCGGGAAGTGATTGAAATGTTTCGGCCCGCCCAGCTCGTCAATCACCTTCAGGTTGTCCTGCCACTTCTCAACAAAGCCGTTGAAGAAGAGGTTCTCGTTGACCGAGCCCTCGAGGCCGCCCTCGGCGCTGGCGCCATTGTCACCGGCGATGTACATGACGATCGTGTTGTCCGCGCCGGGGAGCTGCTTCACGGCATCGACGACGCGCCCCATTTCGTAATCGCAGTTGGCACCGTAGGCGGCGAAGACCTCCATCATGTGCGCATAGAGCCGCTTCTGGTCGGCGTTGAGCGCATCCCAGGCGGGGAGCCCGGGCGAGCGCTCCGTCAGCTTCGTCTCCGGCGGCACCACGCCGAGCTGTTTCTGCCGCTCGAGCGTCATCGCGCGATATTTGTCCCATCCCATATCGAACTTGCCTTTGAACTTCTCGATCCACTCCTTAGGTGCGTGGTGCGGTGAGTGCGTCGCGCCGGGAGCCACGTATAGGAAGAATGGACGGTCGGGGGCGATGCTCTTGACCTTGCGCACCCACGCGATGGCGTGGTCCGCCAGGTCCGTCGTGAGGAAGTAGTGCGGATCGGTCGACGCGGGGACGAGATTCCGGTTCTCGTAGAGCACCGGGTTCCAATGGTTCATGTCGCCGCCGTTGAAGCCGTAGAAGTAATCGAAGCCTAGGCCGTTGGCCCAATGGTCGAACGGCCCGGCGGCGCTGGCTTCCCACGTCGGTGTGTTGTGGTTCTTCCCGATCCACGCGGTCATGTACCCGTTCTGGCGCAGCACCTCGGCGATCGTGCCCGCGCTGCGGGGTATGATGCTGGTGTAGCCGTCGTACCCCGTGGCGGCCTCCTGAATGACGCCAGACGAGACGGAGTGGTGATTACGGCCCGTGAGCAGCGCCGCGCGTGTCGGACTGCACAGCGCAGTCGTGTGGAAGGTGTTGTAGCGCAGCCCTTCGGCGGCCAGCTTATCCATCGTGGGCGACGGCACGCCGCCGCCGAAGGTGCTGAACTGGCCGAAGCCGGCGTCGTCGATGAGGATGAGCACGACGTTCGGCGCGCCCTGCGGGGCCTGTACCGGCTGTGGAAACTGCGGCGGATCGGAGTCGAGGTACGTCCGCCCGACATTCCCCGGAAAATGGAAGTCGGGCCGCGGCAGCACACTCAGGGTGTCGGCGGGCGGTGGCGCCTCAGCCTTGGGTTTCTCCTGGGCGAGGCCTGGCTTCGCCAGCCCGCCAAACAGCATTGCAGCCACGAGCAGTGCCGCGGCGGTGAGGATCATACGCGTTCGCATAGTGTCTTCTCCTGGTTCTGAGTTGCTTGTGCCGTACCGGCGGGACGATCTTGCGCATAACGATCGTCAGGGTCATTGCCGCTCCACGTTCGGCAGCTTGTAGCTGCCGTCAAGGATCGCCGGCGTCGGCCGGCTCTTCGTGCGACATCGTGATGGGAAGCGAGCCGTCGGGGGCGAACTTCAGCTCGTTGGCGTCGAGGTTTTTGGTGCCGATGTTGGTGCGGCCGTTGGGCGGTTTCGGCAGCATGAAATAGTCCTTGTCGTGCATGGTCAGCGACTAGAAGCCGCCGCGCGAGCGGTCGACCAGCGGCAGCCCGTCCTTCGGGAACGTCCAGTGGGTGCCCTCGAAGAACGGCGGGAAGCCGGCATCATAGCGGTGTTCCAGCAGGGCCCTGGCCTCGCCGATGGCCGCGGTCAGGATCGCCTGCGTGGCCTGGTTCGGCGCGAACAGTTTGCCCTTTTCGATGCCGAGCGAGCGGAGCGGATCGATCATCGCCCGGTCGCGCTCGATCCAGGGCTCGCTCTGCACGACGCGGTCGAGCGACTGGAAGAAGCTGAGATCGTAGCGAATGGTGCTATCGTACTCGACGTCCTTCACGTCGGTGAAGACGGTCTCGGGGGGCTTGGCGGCCGCGGACAGCGGATAGATCTTCGCCCGCTTGCCATAGGCGATCGCCGCGGCCACGTCGGTATCGCTATGGCTGTTCAGATTCGAGCGCAGCAGCGCGTAGCCGCTATAGGTGTCGGATGGCAGGGGAGTGTAGCCGTCGGGGATCTTGTCCGTATAGCCTGGTGGCAGGATCAGAAACTTGCCGCCCGCCCCCTTGTCGAGGCCCAAGAGCCCCACGTCTTCGAGGGAGGTCTGCCAGACGGTGACAATGTTGCCATTGAGCGAGCCGTTGGCATCCCCCGGCGGCACGTCGATCACGATCGGGCCAACCTCCTTCGTGTTGAAGAATGCCATGAAGTAGATGGCGTCTGGATTGGGCGTGAGCGTCTGGTTACGCCAGTCGAGCGGGCGGCCCCAGTAGACGATCTGGTTCACCTTGCCGCTGGTCTTGGTCAGCATTTCCTGCAGCATGAGGTCGGTATTGACCGCCGGC
>DATBFF010000145.1:0-18430 GCA_036558625.1 Mycobacterium sp.
CCCGCACGTCGTTGCCGCGTTCACCGCGGCGCAACGGCAGATCGTCTCGCACGCCCCCTCCTTGCCCCAGTACCGACCGCGTGACCTTTGTCTCACTACCGGGTAGTAGTAAGACGGACCACAGGACTGTACCTGATGGCAAGGCGACCGTACACCGCATCCGCGCGATTGACCCGGCATTGGTTAGCAAACGTCCGACCACCTAACTCTGCTCCGCCGCGCTGGCTGAAACCGTTGCCGCAGAGTCAATTTCGGCCGCGTCACGTGACGTTTCGGTGCCGAACCGCGCTCTCAACTCCGTTTTGAGGACTTTGCCAGCAGGATTGCGCGGCAGCGCGTCGACAATTTCGAGTCCCTTCGGATGCTTGTAGCGTGCCAATTGCTCGGTCAGGAATCCATCAAGATCAGCCAGGGTGAGCCCGGGCTCAGCAACTGCCGCGACCGCGATCGGGACTTCGCCCCAGCGATCGTGCGGGCGGCCGATGACGGCCACCTCGATGATTGCCGGATGAGCGGCCAGCACGTTCTCGACCTCGGCGCAGTAGATGTTTTCACCGCCCGAGATGATCATGTCTTTCTTGCGGTCGACCACCCAGAGGTAGCCCTCCTCGTCCTGGCGGACCAGATCGCCCGAGTGGAACCAGCCCCCGGCAAATGCTTCGGCGGTGGCCTCGGGGTTGTTCCAGTAGCCCGCCATGAGCGTCGGCGCCCGATAGACGATTTCACCGACTTGCCCGACGGCGACGTCGTTCATGTCGTCGTCGACGATCCGCGCGGCCACCGTGGGAATCACCTTGCCGACCGAGCCGAGCTTGCGAATTGCGTCGTCCCCCAACAACATAGCGGTCACCGGCGACATTTCGGTCTGCCCGAACGCGGCCAGGATCTGCGTGCCCGGGAAGGTGTCCGACATCTGCCGCAGCAGCGTATCGGAGGCCGGGGCGGCTCCCCACGACAACACCCGCAGTCGAAGGTCGCGCGGCCTCGCCTGCTGGGCCGCGCACACGGCCTGCCACTGAGCGGGCACCAGGAAGATTCCGGTGACCTCCTCGGCCTCCAGCACATCGAGCAGCTCACCGGGGTCGAAGGCACCCAGCGGGTAGATGACCGTCGGCAACCCCAGCAGCAGCCCGATGATCATGTTGCCGATGCCGGCGATGTGGAATAGCGGAACGCCGATGAAGCCGACGTCGTCGTTGATGTCCGCACCGTTGGTGATCAGGAACGTCATCGCCTGGCCGTTGAGGTTTGCGTGGGTGAGCACGGCGCCCTTCGGCCGGCCGGTGGTGCCGGAGGTGTACATGATCAGCGCGGGCGAGTCGTTTTCGATGTCCACCGGTTGATGGGGTTCGCCGTCCTCGGCAAGAAGGTCGTCGTAGCCCAACACGCCGTCTTCGGAACCGGATCCCGCCACGATCACCGTCGCCAGCCTCGCGTCGAGGTCGCGCACCGCAGTGGCGACGCCCGCGAGCACCGACTCGGTGATGACCACCCGCGCCTCGCAGTCGCCGACCAAGAACGCGATCTCGGTTGGCGTCATCCGGAAGTTGACCGGCACCGCGATCGCGCCGAGCTTGTTGACGGCGAGAAACGACTCGACGAACTCGGTGCGGTTGAGCATCAAAATCAGCACCCGGTCCCCGGACTGCACGCCGCGCCGGCTCAGTGCGTCGGCCAACGCGTTCACCCGGTCAGCCAGCTCGGCCCATGTGGTGGTCCGGCCAACGTGGCGCAGCGCAGTCTTGTCGGGCTGCATCAGCGCGTGGCGCGCCAGTTGGTTGGTCCAGTTCTGTCGCCTGGCGAGGTACGGCTGCTGAGTGGCGTAGGGGCTCACCTGTGGGATTTCCTAGGGTTGCGCGACGTTGATATTTGATCAAACATTGGGTTGCCCCGGTCACACTATGACCTTGGCCGCCCGGCGACAAGACCCCGGGCGACGGACCGATCGTTCGTGAACGGGGAGGCCAGCGTGAACGCACTGGCGATGCCGAGCAGGCAGCGCGCTGGACGTCGCGAACAACTCTCCGACGAGGTCGCCGAGCACCTGCGCGCCGCGATCATGGTCGGTGCGTTACGCCCGGGAACGTTCGTGCGGCTCGACGAGACCGCGGCCCAGCTCAACGTGAGCATCACCCCGGTGAGGGAGGCACTGCGCACGTTGCGCGGCGAGGGCATGGTGGTTCTCGAGCCGAACCGGGGACACGTCGTCGCGCCGCTGTCCCGCCAGGACGTCGAGGACATCTTCTGGCTGCAGTCCGTGATCGCCCGCGAGCTCGCGATCACTGCCGCCGGGCGCATCGGCGACGACGAGATCGAGGAACTGTCCCGCTGCGCCGATGCGCTGGCCGAGGCGGTCGCGGAGGCCAAAGCGGACCAGATCGCCATGGCGGAGTTCGCGTTCCACCGCACCTTCAACCACGCGTCGGGCCGGATCAAGCTGGCGTGGTTTCTGCTGCATGTGGCGCGCTACATGCCGCCGCTGATCTACGCCGAAGACCCGCAGTGGGGCACGCTCGCCGTCGACAACCATCGTCTGCTGGTGTCGGCGTTGCGCCGCCGCGACACCGACGAGGTGTTGGCACTGACGGCCTGGCAGTTCGACGACGGCGCGCGCCGGCTGATCACGCGGCTGGAGAAGTCGGGGATCTGGGCCTAGCCAGTCGCCGGAACGGTAGTCCGCGTGGGCACTACTCGGAGGAATCCGCGCTGGTTACCGTCGCGAGCACCCGACCGTCAGCCGGCTCGCTGCTCGGCGCGCTTCTTGAGGTTGTCGGCGAGGTAGTCCAGCGCGTCGTCGACGACCTTGCGCACCATGGCCTTTGGGACTGCCATCTTGGTTTCGACGTCGAAGTCCACGGTCAACAGCGACGACGACGGTCCCATGCCGACCACCGAGAAGTTCTGCTGCTGTCTGGAGAACAAGTCGCCCTGCTGCAGCACGGTGTAGATCTCGGACGCGCTCGGGTAGTACACCGCGCAGATATAGCTGCCGTCCATACCCTGAACCGACACGTCCAGCCGCAGCTGGCTGGGCCGGCCGTCGTCGTAGCGGGCGAGCACCCAGCAGCCCCTGATCTCGTCGTTCCACTGGGGATACGCCTCGAAGTCCCCGACGATCGACATGATTGTCTCCGGCGCCGCGGCAACCTCTACGGTCTTGCTGACGATCGGCATTACGGCGTCGCACCCGCCGGCACGCCTAGCGGGGAGTCCTCGCGGACGGCGGGGTCACGTATGAGCCCGCGCAGCAGGGCCGTACTGAACTCGACGGCGATCTCCTCCGCGCTGCGCCGGCCGCTGGGCCGCAGCCAACGGTAGGCGCCGAGCGTCATTCCGATGTAGCCGAGCGCCAGCACGTGCGAGTCGCACTCGTAGAACTCGCCGCTGGCGATCCCGCGGTCGATCACGTCGCGCACGTGCTCGTACACGGTGGTCTCGGCCGTACGGATGTAGGCGACCTGCTCTTCGGTGAACCATTCGGTGATGTAGGGGCTCTCCTGGAAGTACACCGCGGCACCGTCGATGTTGTTGGCGATGTTCTCCAGCAGCCGCTTGGTGAAGTGGGAGATGGCTTCGCGCGCCGACCACGACGGCTCGTCGTGCACGGCCGCGACGGTCCGGTCCGCGGCCTGGCGGTAGATGTCGAACAGGATCAGCGACTTGCTGGCGTAGTAGTGGTAGACCGTCGCCTTGTTGAGGCCCACGACGTCGGCGACGTCGTTGATCCGCGTCCCGTGGTAGCCGCGGGCGGCGAACAGCCGGGTCGCGACCGCCAGCAGCTCCTCCCGACGGGAGAGCTCGTTCTCACCGTTGCCGCTAGGTGGTCGCATGGCGAGCACTATATTTGGCCGCACCCCGCTTCACCCAATCAACCGGTTGGATTGTCGCCCTTCGCCCCAGACGGCTACGGGGTTAGACTCCAAACAACGACCAAACTCTGAGGGGGTGCTCACGTGGATCCGAATCCGGATTACGACGGCAGCGACGAGGTCGAGTACTTCTTCAATTATTTCGGCTGGGCGCTGCGCGGCATCTCCGGCCCCGGCGGCGGCTACCCACCCCCGGCGTATCCCCCGGTCTAAGGGCTAACGCAGCACGCTGACCCCGCCGTCAACGGGTATGACGGCGCCGGTGATGAACGCACTGGCGCGGCTGGCCAGAAACACCGCGATCCCCGCCATGTCGTCAGGCTGACCGATACGGCCCAGCGGCATCAGCGCGCCGACGGCCTCGGCACCCGGCCTCAACATCTCTTTCGTCATCCGTGACTGGAACAAACCCGGCGCGATCGCATTCACGAGGATCTCCGGCGCCAGTTCCCCGGCGAGATGCTGGGTCAGCATGTGCACGCCGGCCTTGCTGGCGCTGTAGCTGAAGTTGTCCCGGCCGCGCCCGGGCGGCCGAATCCCATCAATACTGCCGGTGTTGACTACTCGCGCCGGGTCTTGAGGCGTCGACGCCGCTTTCAGGAGCGGCACCAGCGCCCGTGTCAGCAGGAACACTCCTTTGATGTTGACACTGAAGACTTTGTCGAAGCCGGACTCCGGAAACTCGTTGAACGGCGCACCCCATGCCGCGCCGGCATTGTTGAACAACACGTGGATTTTGTCTTCGCGCGCGGCGAGTGCGGACGCGAGCGTCGAAACCCCCTCAGCCGTACCGAGATCCGCCGGTATAGCCGCCACCGGTCCGAAGGCCGACAGCTCATCAACGGCGGCATCGAGTTCGGCTTCTTTGCGCGCGGACAGATACACCTTGGCGCCGGCCTGCAATAAGCCGCGCGAAATCATCAGGCCGATCCCGCGACCACCGCCGGTTACGACCGCCACCTTGCCGTCGAGTCCAAACAAGCTATCTCCCATGCGCCGAGACTGTAACCACCGTGGTCCCCACTCGCACTTTCCCGCGCTAATTACAGGCTCGGTGGAGATGTCGGTGAGCGCTGACAGTCTGCCCGCATAAGCGGGCTGCCGGTCACGACTCCCGCCCGCACGGCGTTTGACCTCGGCCGCTTCCAGACCCGCTTGCGGGCATTGCAGCGCCTCGACGCCTTGAGCCGCGCTACGCCATTCGCAACCGAGGACGTGTCGCTGATTGCGAAGCGCCACAAAGGTGCCCGCGGAATCCGCCAGCTGCGAGAGTTATTGCCACTGGTCGACGGCGGCGCGGCCTCACCCAAGGAAACCTGGCTGCGTCTGCTCTACATCGATGCCGGCCTCCCTGAACCGACCACTCAGATACCGGTGTACGACGAATGGAGGCTCATCGGTTACCTCGATATGGGGTGGGAAGAATTCAAGGTTGCCTCGGAGTACGACGGAGACCAACACCGCACCGACCGCGTGCAATACGTTAAAGACCAACGACGCATCCCAGGTTCCAACGCCAAGGGTGGCAGTACATCCGCGTGATCAAAGAGGACTTCGAGTCCGAGATCATCGATCGCACGCGCGACGCGATGATTTCGCGCGGCTGGAAGCCCTGACCCGAGCCTGTAACTAGCGAGGAATTCACTCGCACTTTCCCGCGGTAGTTACAGGCTCGGCGCCAAGGGCTGAGCAGTGGACGCAGGCACCGGTGCCCCGACCGTCGCAACCACCGGCCCGGCCGGGTGCAGCGTGACGTCGGCGCGTGCGGTCAGCGGTGCCGTCGCCACGAGATCCAGCGACACCGACTTCGCCAGTACCGACAGCGCCAGCGTCGCCTCCATCTGCGCCAAACTCGCACCGACGCAGATCCGACGGCCACCACCGAACGGCATGAACGCATGCTTCAGGCGCGCCTTGTCCGCGTCAGCCAAGAACCGTCGAGGATCGAATCCCTCAGGGTTGGGCCAGAATTCGGGATGGCGATGCAGAAGGTACGCAGGAAGCCCGATGGTGTTGCCGGCCGCTATTTTCACGCCTGCAATGTCGTCGTCTTCAGTGGCGTCGCGTTCGACGGTCCACGCGGGCGGATAGAGCCGCATCGTCTCGTTGACCACGGCCTGCGTCCAATGCAGGTCGTCGACATCGGATGCCTGCGGGTCACGGTCGCCCAGCACGTCGTCGAGCTCTACGGCGAGGCGGTCCCGTGTGGCCGGATACCGCGATAGCAACGTCACCGCCCACGTCAACAGATTGGCGGTGGTTTCATGGCCCGCCAGAACCAGCGTCATCACTTCGTCTTGAATTTCGCTGCGACTGAGCGGCTGCTCGTCTTGTCCTGCGGCCAACAGCAGGTCGAGCAGGTCGGTGGGCTCCGCGTGTGGTGCCGCGATGCGCTCGTCGATGATTTTCACGACGAGTGACTCCAGCGTGTGCGCCGCCCGGCCCAACGCCGGGAAGATGCGCGTGGCCACCGCTTTGCCGCGCTCCGGCGACAGGAAAGGCGGCATCAACGTCGCGAGAGCCATCGATGCCTGCAATCGGGACACCGCGTTTCCAACCGGCTCCGCCTCGCCTGCCAGGTCGATGCCGAACAACACCCGGCCGATTACTTCCATTGTGAGCGTGCGCATTTCGGTTGCGACATCGATCGTGCTACCAGGTGCCCATTGCGCGACACGATTGCGCGCGGCTTCGACCACGGCGGGCCCGAACGCTTGGACGTGGCGATGGCTGAACACCGGCTGCACAAGCCGACGATGACGCTGCCAGGTGGTGCCCTCGGCCGTGAGCAACCCGTCGCCGAGGAAGGCCTTGAGTGGCCGGTAGGTGAAGGCCTTCACATAACGGTCCTGGTGCTGGACCAACACATGCTCGAAGTGCTCGGGACGACTCAGCAGATAAAACGTTCGTTTGGCGGTCAGCGGAATGCGGACCGTGTCGCCGTATCTGCGGCTTAGCTCACCGTAGGTGGCCAACGGGTCGCGGAACATCTGCGCCCAGTAGCGCAGTGCGCGTGCCCCCTGAGGTCCTGGCGGAACTGTTGTCATCTGTGCGCTTCCGTTTCGACCCATGCCCTAGGATAACCCCAGATTTAGACATTTGTGCAAGGGGGTGCCTCGGATGGGCAATCGCGATGACCTGCTCGAGGCCGCGATCGTGTGCCTGCGTGAACGCGGGTTCGGCGGCACCCGGGCGCGCGACCTCGCCTCGACTGCGGGTGTCAGCCTCGGCGCGATCCGTTATCACTTCGGGTCGACGGAGGGATTGCTCAACGAAGCGATAGCGGAGAGTTCACGACGGTGGATTCAGTCGTCGATGACGAACGCCGCGACGGGTCTGGAAGTCGCCACCGATCTCTATCGCGTGTTCGACGAAAACCGCGCATTGTTCGTTGGCTTCGTCGAGGCCTTCGCTCACGCACAACGATCGGCCTCCGCCCGCAGCCAACTGGCCGAGCTCTATGACGAATTCCGCCGGGCCATCGCCGCCGTCCTGCCCGATGGTCCTCACACCGAGTCCGTCGCGTCGGTCGTGATAGCGCTCGTCGACGGGCTGATGCTGCAGTGGTTGCTCGTGCCGGACCGCTGCCCGCCCCCGGAGGTGGTGCGCCGGGCGCTCACGGCGCTCGCGGGACTCCGCTGAACCCACGAGGGCTAGAAGTAGCCCCCGCCGGCTTCCCGCCAGGATGCGTAGCCGGTCAGCTCGTCGGGGCGCACCGCCGATTGCTGGACGAATTCGGCGCCCCAGCGGCTGAACGTTTCGGCCGAAACCGGCAGATGCCCGATGCCGAAATCGTCTTCGCCCTGCTCGTCAAAAGCCTTCATGGACAACGTCGATTCGTCGATGCGCTCGGGCGCCCGCTCGAACCGGTTGCTGTACCGCCGGATGTGCACGCCGACGTCGTCGACCTCGAGCACCTTCACGATCGCGAAGCTGCCGTCTTCGTTCGCAAGCCGGTACAGCGCGCCCCGCTGCCACGGGATGCTGCGCCGCGTCCATCGCGACCACAGCAGGGCGTCGACGGTCGAAAGGACCCACGAGAACGTGTCCTCGTCTGGTGAGCCACCTGGAAATCGCGTGTCCAGCAACGCAGCCCATCCCGGAAAGGCCTCGAAGAACGCAGCGGCATCCAACTCCTCGACGTCGGCCAGCCCTTCTGCGTCGAAGCGCCGCACTTCGAGTATGTCGCCTTCGCGGAGCACGCAGAAGTCGACGATCTTCGTCAGACCGATATCGACCGCGGCGTAGTCTGCGCGCCCGTCGCCGTCGTTGTCGGAAACGCATAGCAGCGTCTGGTCAGGGAAGACCAGCATCGCCGATTCGTCGCGCCCGTCCGCGTCGGCGTCGACGGCGTAGATCTCTACGTCAGCTGGCGAAAAGTGCACGCTTACAACGCTTTGAGCTCTTCTGTCACCTCGGTGACAGACTTCTTCGCGTCGCCGAACAACATCGTGGTGCCCTCACCGTAGAACAGCGGGTTGTCGATGCCGGCGAACCCGGAGTTCATCGACCGCTTCAACACGATCACCGACTTCGCCTTGTCGACGTTGAGGATCGGCATGCCGTAGATCGGCGAGCTGGTTTCATTACGCGCGGCCGGGTTGGTGACGTCGTTGGCGCCGATGACGATCGCGACGTCGGTGCGCGCGAACTCGTCGTTGATGTCGTCCATCTCCTTCATCGCGTCGTACTCGACATCGGCCTCGGCAAGCAACACGTTCATATGCCCCGGCATCCGGCCGGCCACCGGGTGAATCGCGTATTTCACTGTCACACCCTTGTTTTCGAGCAGCGTTGCCATGTCCTTGACCGCATGTTGGGCCTGGGCGACGGCCAGCCCGTACCCCGGCACGACGACCACCTGGTTGGCGTAGGCCATCTGGATCGCGGCATCAGCCGCTGAGGTGGACTTCACCGTGCGGTCGACGTCGTCGCCGGCCGACACCGCGACCCCGCCGCCGCCGAACCCGCCGGCCACGATAGCCGGGATCGAGCGGTTCATCGCCTTGGCCATCAGGTTGGTCAGGATCGAGCCGGATGCGCCGACGATCATGCCGGCGACGATCATCGCGGTGTTGTTCAGCGCCAAACCCGCTGCGGCAGCTGACAACCCGGTCAGAGCATTGAGCAGTGAGATCACCACCGGCATGTCCGCGCCGCCGATCGGCAGCACGACCATCAGTCCGAGCACACCGGCCGCGGCCAGCACGCCGACCATCCACCACACCGGCACGCCCTCACCGGGGTGCGCGGCGAGTCCGATGACGACCGCACAGCCAATCGCGGCCAGCAGCAGCAAGATGTTCAGAGGCTGCTGGAGCTTGCCGACGCCGATGGGCCGGCCGGGCAGGATCTCCTGCAGCTTGCCGTATGCGATCAGCGAACCCCAGAACGAGATCGAACCGATGATCGCTGCGAACAACGATGCCACCACGATGTGTACTGTGGGTTGCTCACCCGGCTTGAACGCCGAAAAGCCGTCGGTGTCAATGAATTCCGACAGTGCGATCAATGCGACGGTGCCACCGCCGACGCCGTTGAAGAACGCGACCAGCTGCGGCATCGCGGTCATCTTCGTCAGCCGGGCCGGGGGCACGCCCAGCACCACACCGACGACCAAGCCGGCGATGATCAGCGGCCAGTTGCCGGTGTGACGGATCGCGATCAGCGTCGCAACCACGGCCACAGTCATGCCCACCGCCGCGATCCAGTTGCCGCGCACCGCGGTCTTCGGCCCGGTCAGGCCCATCAGGCCGTAGATGAACATCCCGAACGCGATGATGTAGAGGACGGCGACGAGGTTGTTCACCGGCGCTGTCCGTTCGTGGTCGCGGCGGGAGCCGTGGATTCGGCCGGAGCCTTGGCCTCAGATGGCTTCTTGCCCTTGAACATTCCGAGCATCCGGTCGGTGACGACAAACCCGCCGATCACGTTCAGCGTGCCGAACACCAGCGCGACGAACAGAATGATCTGCAGCGCCAGCGAAGGATGCTCGAGGGTGCCCAGCATGACAAGCGCGCCCAGCACCACGATGCCGTGGATCGCGTTCGTGCCCGACATCAGCGGGGTGTGCAAGGTGTTGGGCACCTTGGAGATCACCGCGAACCCGACGAACCCGGACAGCACCAGGATCGCAATGTTGGCCAGTACTTCGGTGTACATCTATTCGGCTCCTCTTGTGACACAGGCCGCCGACACGACCTCGTCGTCGAAATCCGGCGCCAGCTGCCCGTCCTTGACGAGCAGCTCGAGCAGCGCGGTGATGTTCTTGGAATACAGCTCGCTTGCGTGCTCGGGCATCGACGCCGGCAGGTTCAGCGGCGACGCGATCGTCACGTCGTGCTTGACGACCGTGCGACCCGGCTCGGTCAGCTCGCAGTTACCGCCGGCCTCCCCGGCCAGGTCGACGATGACGCTGCCGGGTGCCATGCCGGCCACCGCGTCGGCGGTCACCAGCCGCGGCGCCGCCCGCCCGGGCACCAGCGCCGTCGTGATGACGACGTCGAAGCCGGTGATCGCCTCTTCGACCTTCTTCTGCTGCTGGGCCCGCTCGTCGTCGGTCAGCTCGCGGGCATAGCCGCCCTCGCCGGCCGCGTCGATGCCGACATCGAGCCATTGCGCGCCCACCGAGCGCACCTGCTCGGCGACCTCCGGGCGCACGTCGTAGCCGGTGGTGCGCGCCCCGAGCCGCTTCGCGGTGGCCAGCGCCTGCAGACCCGCGACCCCGACCCCGAGGACCAGCACGGTGGCGGGCTTCACGGTGCCGGCCGCGGTGGTCAGCATGGGGAAGAACCGCGTGGCTTTCGACGCGGCCACCAGCACCGCCTTGTAACCGGCGACATTGGCCTGCGACGACAACGCGTCCATGGCCTGCGCTCTGGAGATCCGCGGAATCGACTCCACCGCGAACCCCTGCACGCCGGCATCCTTGAGCGCAGCGACCGGGCTGTCGGCGTTGCGCGGCGCCAGAAACCCGATCAGCGTCTGCCCGGCGTGCAGCTTCGCCACCTCGTCGGCGGTCGGCGGGGCGACCTTGACCACCACGTCGGCGGCCCACGCGTCCCCGACCGTCGCGCCGGCGTCGGTGTAGAGCTGGTCGGGCAGCAGCGCGCGCTCCCCGGCACCCGACTCCACCACGACCGCGAGTCCGCGCGCCTGGAGGCCGGCCACGGCCTTCGGCACCAGCGCGACCCTTCGTTCGCCGTCAGCCGACTCCCTGACCACCCCGATGGTCGGAGCCGCCTGGCCGGCGACGTCAGACCCCGTCTGCTGTTCTGTCATCTCGCCCTAATGTTGCTTCATGCCTGTCGACCGCCTGCTGCCTTCTGAGGAGGCGGCTGACCTCATCACTCTTGCCCGCGACATTGCTGACAAGGTGTTGGCGCCAATCGTCGACGCCCATGAGAAAGCGGAATCATATCCCGAAGGCGTGTTCGGCCAACTCGGCGCGGCCGGATTGCTGAGCCTGCCGCAGCCCGTCGAGTGGGGCGGCGGCGGCCAGCCCTACGAGGTGTACTTGCAGGTCCTCGAGGAGATCGCCGCCCGCTGGGCGGCGGTGGCGGTGGCGGTCAGCGTGCACAGCCTGTCGTGTCATCCGCTGCTGGTGTTCGGATCCGACGAGCAGCGGCAACGCTGGCTGCCCGAGATGCTTTCCGGGGAACGGATCGGGGCCTACAGCCTCTCCGAGCCGCAGGCGGGGTCCGACGCGAGCGCGCTGCGCTGCGCGGCCGTCCGAACCGGTGACGGGTACGAGATCACCGGCTCGAAGTCGTGGATCACCCACGGCGGCCGAGCCGACTTCTACACATTGTTCGCCCGCACCGGCGACGGCGGCCGCCCCAACGGGCAGGAGCGAAGCGACCCGGGGGGTCGGGGAAGCATCTCGTGCTTCCTCATTCCCGCCGGGCTGCCCGGTCTGTCCTTCGGCAAGCCCGAGGAGAAGATGGGCCTGCACGCGGTGCCGACCACGTCGGCGTTCTACGACCAGGTCCGCGTCGGCACCGACCGGCTGATCGGCGACGAGGGAGCCGGACTGCAGATCGCGTTCTCCGCGCTTGACTCGGGACGGCTGGGCATCGCAGCGGTCGCGGTCGGTCTCGCGCAAGCCGCGCTGGACGAGGCCACCGCCTACGCCAACGAACGAACGACGTTCGGCCGCAAGATCATTGACCACCAGGGCCTCGGCTTCGTGCTCGCCGACATGGCAGCCGCGGTCGTCAGCGCCCGTGCGACGTACCTCGACGCGGCGCGCCGCCGCGACGCCGGGCGGCCGTACTCGACGGAGGCCAGCGTCGCCAAGTTTATCGCCACCGACGCGGCGATGAAGGTGACCACCGACGCGGTGCAGGTGCTCGGCGGCGTCGGCTACACCCGGGATTACCGCGTCGAGCGGTACATGCGCGAGGCCAAGATCACCCAGATCTTCGAGGGCACTAACCAGATTCAGCGTCTGGTCATCACGCGGGGCCTGACCGCGAAGTAGCGCACGTTCGGCGGACACCGCAGCGTCGCGAGTGCGAAGCTGACAACCATGTCGAGCGCGAACAAGGTGCGCGTGGTGGTCGGCGACGACCATCCGCTTTTTCGTGAAGGGGTCGTGCGCGCGTTGACGGCCAGCGGATCGGTAGACGTCGTCGGCGAAGCCGATGACGGCACCACCGCTCTGGAGCTGATCAAGACCCATTCCCCCGACGTCGCACTGCTCGACTTCCGGATGCCCGGCCTGGACGGAGCCCAGATCGCCACCGCCGTGCGCCGTGACGAGTTGCCGACGCGCGTACTGATCCTCTCCGCGCATGACGAGTCGGCCATCGTCTATCAGGCGCTGCAGGAAGGCGCTGCCGGTTTCCTGCCGAAGGAGTCGACGCGGGGAGAGATCGTCAACGCGGTGCTGGACTGCGCGAAGGGAAAAGACGTCGTGTCAGCGAGCGTCGCCGCGGCCCTCGCCGGAGAGATCCGCCGCCGCGCCGAACCGGCAGGGCCGGCGCTGACTCCGCGCGAGCGCGAGGTGCTCGCAGGCATCGCGCAGGGCCAGAGCATTCCCAGCATCGCCGCCCAGCTTTACCTGGCGCCGTCGACCGTCAAGACGCATGTGCAGCGCCTGTACGAAAAGCTCGGGGTGGGTGACCGCGCGGCGGCAGTCGCCGAAGCCATGCGGCGCAAGCTGTTGGAGTAGCCGCGCTAGGTTCGCAACGGCAGCTCGACGCGCACATGCGTGCCGGTCGGCTCGCCGACGATCGTGAACGTCCCGCCGGCCGCCTCGACGCGCGACCGCTGCGACGCCAGGCCGATGTGCCCCTCCGCAAGCCTGCGCTGGATGCTCTGGCCCGTCATCCCGACGCCGTCATCGGCCACATCGAGACGACACGTCGATTCATCGGCGGCGAGCACGACCGAGGCGCGCTTGGCCTGCGAATGTCGCGCAATGTTGGACAACAGTTCTCGCACGACGCCAAACATGATGGTGTCCACTGTATTTCGTTGCACGTAGTCGATCTGGGTGTCGATCGCGATGTCCGTCCGGGTGGCCGTGAACGCGGCCAGCTGCTCAACGGCCGCGCCCAACCCGACTTGTTCCAGCACGGCCGGATGCAACTCGAACGTCGCCTCGCGTAACCGCTGCGATGCATCGCGCAGGCACGTCATCGCACGGTCGAGCCCTTCGGTGGGCGACGACGCCGCCAGATCGTCGATCTCCTGACGAGCCACGATGACGTCCTGCAGCGGTCCGTCGTGAATTGCTTCAGAGATGCGGCGCCGTTCGAGTTCGGATGCGCTCATCACCTCGCCGAGCAATTCTTCGCGCGAGGCGGTCAGCGTGGTGATCTCGTCGACGTGGCGTTCCTCGACATAGGCCACCACAACGCCTATGCAACAAAGGAACCCGTACATCACGACCACCAGAACCAGCTCGTTCCAGCCGAGCTTCTGCGGTATCACGCCGTCTTGCAGCACCGCGAAGGCGAAGGCCGCAACGCTGACGGACAGCACGCCCGCGGCCCCTCGCCACGACACCTGGGGCACGACGATCAGCGGCACCAGCGCCATCACCAGAAGCGGTATGTACCCGCCCGTCGACAGCAGCTGAAAGCCGAACAACACCGCGACATCGGTCACGGCAAGAGCGAGCCGATGCCGCATCCCGATGACGGAGGACCGGGTGGGCGATACAGCCACCGCGAGGATCCAGACGGCGGCGAGCCCATACAGGCCGATCAACACGCCCTGCTGCGGCCAATACGTTCGCTCGGTACCGACGAACATCGCACCGGCCATCAGCGCCGCCACGCCTACGCGAAGGACGGCCGCGATTCTCAGAGACCGGGCGTGATGCCGCCTGCGCAGTCGCAAGAGATCGACGGTCGTCATTTCCGCTCAGCTTCCCATAGCCGTACCGCCAGCCGCGGCCGGAAACACCGCGCCTATGGTGACTGAATGGATTTCGCCATGTCGGCCACGGCGCAGGACTACCACCAACGGCTCTCGGATTTCATGACCGAGCATGTCTTCGGCGCCGAGGCCGAATACGAGCGCTACCGCATCGAGAAGGGCGCCCACGACCACTCGGTGCCGCCGGTGATCGAGGAGCTCAAGTGGATCGCCAAGGAGCGCGGGCTGTGGAACCTGTTCCTGCCGTCGGTGTCCGGGCTGAGCAACACCGATTACGCGCCGCTGGCCGAACTGACCGGCTGGAGCATGGAACTCGCTCCCGAGGCCACCAACTGCGCGGCACCTGACACCGGCAACATGGAGACGCTGCATCTGTTCGCCACTGAGCAGCAGCGCAAGCAGTGGCTGGAGCCGCTGCTGGCCGGCGAGATCCGCAGCGCGTTCTCGATGACCGAGCCGGCGGTGGCGTCCAGCGACGCGCGCAACATCGAGACCTCGATCGTCCGCGACGGCGGCGACTACGTCATCAACGGCCGCAAGTGGTGGACGTCGGGTGCGTCCGACCCGCGCTGCAAGGTCCTGATCGTCATGGGCCGCACCAATCCAGAGGCCGCCAGCCACCAGCAGCAGTCGATGGTGCTGGTGCCGATCGACACTCCGGGCGTGACGATCGTGCGGGACCTGCCGGTGTTCGGTTGGCACGACCAGCATGGGCACGCGGAGATCGTCTACGACAACGTCCGGGTGCCCGTCGAAAACCTGCTCGGCGAGGAAGGTTCGGGGTTCGCGATCGCCCAAGCACGACTGGGCCCCGGGCGAATTCATCACTGCATGCGCGCATTGGGTGCGGCCGAGCGGGCGCTTGCGCTGATGGTCGAGCGTGCTCGCAGCCGGGTGGCGTTCGGCAGGCCGTTGGCAGACCAGGGTGTGGTGCGGGAGTCGATTGCCAAGTCGCGCAACGAGATCGACCAGGCGCGGCTGTTGTGCGAGAAGGCCGCGTGGACCATTGACCAGCACGGCAACAAGGCCGCTCATCTGCTGGTGTCGCAGATCAAAGCGGTGGCGCCGACGGTCGCGTGCCAGGTCATCGACCGGGCCATCCAGGTGCACGGCGCGGCGGGCGTCAGCGACGACACACCGCTGTCGCGGCTGTACTCCTGGCATCGCGCCATGCGCCTTTTCGACGGGCCGGACGAGGTGCACGTGCGCACGGTGGCGCGCGCTGAGATCGGCCGCGAGAAAAGCGCATTCGCTGCGGCGGTCACGTAGCAGTGGCAGAACTGGGTGGCGCGTGGAACTTCCGCGACGTGGCCGAGGCTTCCGGGGTGCGGCCCGGTCTGCTGTTTCGGTCCAGCGAGCTGAGCGGGCTCGAACAAGCAGGCCGCGACGAGTTGCACCGGCTGGGCATCACCGATGTCGCCGATCTGCGCTCACCGCGCGAGATCGAGCGGCGCGGTCCGGGCCTGGTACCCAACGGCGTTGCGATTCACTCGCTGCCCTTTCCCGACCTCGCCGAGGACAATGACGGGGAGGCACCGCACGAGCAGTCGTTCACCAAGATGTTGACCGAAGAGCCCGGCGACGAGTCGGTGGCGGAGGCAGCGGCTCGGTACATGACCCAGGAGTACGAACGGTTTCCGACCCTAGGTGGCGCGAGAAATGCTGTGCGACAAGTAATTTCGATCCTTACCAGCGGCCGGCCGGTGATCACCCACTGTTTCGCCGGAAAGGACCGTACAGGATTCACGGTGGCCGTCGTGCTCGAAACCCTGGGTGTGGACCGCGACGCGATCATGGCGGACTACCTGCGCAGTAACGACGCTGTGCCCGAGTTGCGGAAGCACATTCTTGAGATGGTCCGTGACCACTCCGACTCGGAGGTCACGCCGGAGGCCGCGATGTTCGCCGAGGCGCGGCTGACCGACGAAGTACTCGGTGTCCGCGAGGAGTACCTGATCGCGTCGCGCACGACGATCGACGAGCAGTACGGATCGCTGGACGGGTTCCTGCGCGAGGCCGGCGTGACGGACGCGGACGTCGACGCACTGCGCGCGGCTTTGCTCTAGCTCGCCAGGCTAGGTGAGCACCACCGCGAGAGCCCAGATCACCGCTGCGGCAAGCGCACCCGCGAGCTCGACGCCCATCGACAGAGCCACCCCCTTGATCGCGTGCACCGTGGACGCCCACGCCCGCCGGTAGTCTCGTCGACGCAACAGCTCGGCCAGATAGACGCCCAGCACGAAGCCCAGTACGAGGCCGAAGACCGGAATCGCGAAGAAGCCGACGACGCCCACAGCGCCACCTGCGAACAACGTCGACGTCGCGACTTCGGCGTGGCGCATCCGGCGCATCGGCCACAGGTACTTGACGGCCGTGGTGGCGCCGACGACGGCGGTGACAACTCCGAGCGTGACCCACGAGACGACCGTGTGCTCGACGACGGCCCACGCCGCAATCGCCCCGTACACCAACAGCATTCCGGGCAGCAGCGGCACCACGATGCCGACCAGCCCGACGGCGATCGCCAGCGCGACGAGAAACGTTCCGCCGGCGCTCAGTTTCGATGCTCTTCGCAGGAGCGCTTTTCGTCAGGCCTCCTGGCGACGACCGCCTTCACTAGAGCGAGAAGTTCGCCTGCTTCGCCGCGGCAAGGTCGTCGATCTGCTCCCACTTGCCGGCCACTTCGTCAACCGACGGGACATGATCAAACGTGACGCCGTCGTTCTGGAACAACGCGGCCCGCTGCACCTTTCCACCGCCGACGATGAAGATTGACCCCGTGTCGGGCACCTCTTCGGTGCACAGGTACGACACCACCGGCGCCACGTACTCGGGTGTCAGCTTTTCGAACACCTCGGGCGGCAGGATGTCCTGCGTCATGCGAGTGGCCGCGATCGGCGCGACGGCGTTGGTTTTGATGTTGTACTTGCCGCCCTCCTGCGCGAGCGTGTTGATCAACCCGACCAGGCCCAACTTGGCGGCGCTGTAGTTGGCCTGCCCGAAGTTGCCGAACAGTCCGCTGGTCGAGGTGGCGACCACGACCCGGCCGTAGCTCTGTTCGCGAAAGTGCGGCCAGGCCGCGCGGATCACGTTGTAGCCGCCGTAGAGGTGCACCTTCAGCACGGCGTCCCAATTCTCGAACGGCATCTTGTGAAACGTGCCGTCGCGCAGAATGCCTGCGTTGCTGACGATGCCGTGTATGGCGCCGAACTCGTCGAGCGCGGACTTGACGATGTTCTCTCCGCCCTCGCCCTCGGCCACGCTGTCGTAGTTGGCCACCGCACGGCCGCCCGCTTCCTTGATCTCCGCGACCACGTCGTCGGCCATCGAATGCCCGGCGCCGGTGCCGTCGCGGGCGCCGCCGAGATCGTTGACCACCACACTGGCACCCTCACGCGCGAGGGTCAGGGCGTACTCACGACCCAATCCGCCACCGGCTCCGGTGACGACAATGACACGATCCTGCACTCCTGGCATGAACTTCCTTTCCTCAGAACAGTTTCCGGGCCAGCTTCCAGGCCTTCTCGGTGTATGGCGGGTAGAGCATCTTGGACAGGTCCGGCCGGGTCGGCTTGGTGAGCACCGACTTGCGGTGGCTGAACTCCTCGAACCCGAACTTACCGTGGTAGGCGCCGATACCGGATGACCCGACGCCGCCGAACGGCAGTCGCGTCGTCGTGACCTGGAAAGCCAAGTGGTTCACCAGCATTCCGCCGGCGGGCACCTCCTTGACCACCCTCTCACGGACATTCTTGGTCTTGGTGAACAGGTAGGCCGACAACGGCTTGGGCCGGGCGTTGACGAAAGCGATTGCGTCGTCGAGAGATTGAACTGTCAGCACAGGCAGGATCGGTCCGAAGATCTCATTGGCCATCAGCGGCTCGTCCGGATCGGGATCGACGACGACGGTCGGCTGAATCCGCAGCGACGCGGCATCGGAAGCGCCGCCGAATGCGACGGTGCCCTTGGTCGCGGCGAGGTAGCCGGTCAACCGGTCGAACTGCCGCTGGTTGACAATCCGCTTGCCTTTGCCGCCGCCTGGCTCGAACGCCGTCAACGCCTCACCGATCTTGCCGACGAGCTCGTCGCGCACCTTCGCGTGCGCCAGCACGTAGTCGGGTGCCACGCACGTCTGGCCCGAATTCATCAGCTTGATCCATGCGATCCGCTTG
>DATBFF010000146.1:0-2836 GCA_036558625.1 Mycobacterium sp.
CTCGGCTACGCGGACCTCGTGGGTGTCAGAGCGGTCAACGATCCAACGGCGACCAACCTGGTCCAGATCGTGCTCGGCGGCAGCCCGCGTAACGGCGTGCACGGACATCTGTACATGCCGGACTTCGGAAGCGCGTACTCAAATACCGAGATCGCCGCCGTGGCGAACTATGTGACGGCCCGGTTCGGGTCGGCGCCTTCGAATCTCACCGCGGCGAATATTGCCGACTTGAGAAAAGAAGCTGCGAAATAGGCAAGGCCCGCGCGTCACGACGGACTGGCGTCCGCGAAACCTTCGGGTGCGCCCCGCTTGAGGATGTCCGGCAATGGCCGGCCCTCTTCCGTGAAGGACAACGACACTGAGTTGAGGCAATGCCGCTCGCCAGTCGGGGGCGGCCCGTCTGGAAACACGTGGCCCAGATGGCTGCCGCAACGCGCGCAGACTTCTTCGACGCGCACCATCCCGTAGCTCGTATCGCGCAGCCGCCTGATATGTGATTCGTCGTAGGGTCTGAAGAAACTGGGCCATCCGGTGCCCGAGTCGAACTTGGCGGACGAGCGAAACAGCGGTAGCCCACAGAAGCGGCACGTGTAGATGCCGTCCAGGTGATTGTCGAGGAACACGCCGCAGAACGCTGCTTCCGTGCCGTGATCGAGCAGGACGTGCCGCTCGTCGGGATCAAGCGTCGCGACGATCTCGACTCGTTGCGCCTCGGTCGGCGGCCGTAGATCGAACTGGCTCATGTCGAACTCCTGAGATCTCAATCGCGGGTGCGATCAGCGTTCGGGTCAACGCGGTGGCGGCTTGCCGCCAATACCAGCAAGGACGCTGTGATACCCACTCCGATCGGCGGATGATCCCAACAGACAGCGAACCCGGGCAAGTGCACCTTGGTGTCGGTCACGGACTGTCCGGCAGATTGTCTCTTCCCGGTTTTCCTGATGCGGTGCGCGTCGTGTCCGTGTCATCCGGCTGTAACGTGAGTCGCAGGTGGTAACGTGATGGCGAAGCCCGCGTCCTGCCACGCGTGTATGCCGCCGATCAGCGGCCTCACCGGGTGAAACCCCATGTTGATGAGCTTGCGTGCGACCCTGGCAGCGGTCGCCTCGTTCGGGCATGCGCAGTAGACAACCGCCTCGCCGCCAAGGCGACTCCGCTCGGCGTCCTGGAGGAGGGCCTCAAAGGCGATGGCTCCCGGAATGATTCCATCGCGTGTCCGGCTGTCGTTCGGTCGAGCGTCGACGAGCAACACCGGCGCGCCGCCCTCTCGCAAGTGGTGCAGTTCCTGGACGGTGATGCGACTCATCCGCAGCTGCTGAAAGAACTGGTGGCGCCGCCAGAACTTGAGTGCCAGAAACGCGATCAGCAAGGCGAGAATCAGCAGACCGCCGGTGCGGCCGAGAGTCGTGAGCTCGGCAAATACATCATCGACCGCGTCGTGAAAGATCGAACCGAGGGCGACACCCGAGCCCGCCCAGAGCGCCGCGCCGATTCCGGCATACAACAGAAAAGCGGCGAGCCCAGCCTTCACGACACCGGACATCGCCGTCGTGACTGCGCCGAGACCCGGGATGAATTTCGCGATCACCAGGACCCGCGTACCGAAGCGAGCGAACAGGCGCTCGGTGTCCGACACGCAGGAGTCGGGTTCGAGGCTCAGTCGGCACATGGCCCGCAGGACGCGACTGCCGTAACGCCAACCGGACGAGTACCAGGCCAGGTCAGCAAGCAGGCACGCCGCCACGGCGGCTGCTGCAATCTGAAGTAGTGGCGGGCCGCCGCGCGCCGACCAGGCGCCGGCAATGATCAAGACGGGGTAGGTCGGGAGCGGCAATCCGATCTGTTCGACCAGGACCAGCGCGAATACCGCGAGGACGCCGATGTGCTCGAGCCAGTTCGCGAGGGCTGACATGCCGTCTCTGCTGTCGCCAGGTTCAGGAAGTAACCGTCTTACGATAACACCGGGATCGCTGTGTCAACTCGTTGACAGTTCTCCGGATCGAGTTCGGGCACAACTGTGCCATCCGCCTACCCCCGGCGGAATCCACAGGAGCTGTACATGAAGAGCTATGCCCACGCGCTGGTCGTCGTGTGCGCGAGTCTCGTAATGCCGGGCTGCATGACGACGCAGCCGCTGACTGCCGAGCGCGCGCAGCTGTCGCAGACGCTGCATCCGAATGATCGGGTCAAAGTCGTGACCAGGGAGGGTCAGACCCTCAAGTTCAAGGTCGAGAAGATTGACGACACCGGACTGCACGGTGCCAGCCAGAGCGTCGCCTTCAACGACATCGAGAGCATCGAGCGCGAGAAGATTGACGCTGGGCGCACCACCCTCGTAGCACTGGGCGTGGCCGCGGTGGCAGCCGTGGCGGCGGCCAGCGGAGGCGGCGGAGGTAGCGGCTACTGACACCTGCGGCAGGGCGGCGCCGCCATCCGCAATCCCACTGCCTTGACAGCCAGGAAAGCCCCGGTGCAGGAGCGCCGGGGCTTTTCGCTCTTTGAGCAGCGTGTGCTATGAAGCAATTCCGAATCCGCAGCGGGTATTGGATTGCCATGACTACGTCCATCCGACGCGTCGTTACCGGTCACGATGAACGGGGGAAATCAGTCATCATCTCCGAGGGATCGCCTCCGCAGCATCACACGATGCGAGGCCCCGCCATCGGCGCTGACTTCATCGAGATCTGGAATGTGCCTGCCGCCGTTCCGCCGCTGACGTCCGTTGAAGCGGGCGAGCCGAACGAGCGTGAGTTCACCATCATGCCGGTCAGCGGACATCTGCTCAGGATCCTCGAGGTCTACCCGCTGAAATCGGGCGGCAAGCGCACCGTCATGC
>DATBFF010000147.1:0-32164 GCA_036558625.1 Mycobacterium sp.
GGTGCGTCCGGCGTCGAGCAGCGCGTCGACCGCTGCGTTGGAGAACTTCTGCGCGTTGCTCTTGCCGCCGGTGTGATGCTGGGCGTAGTAAAAGTCGTCGGGGTCGATGTTTCCGAGCCAGCCCATCATCAGCATGTCGAAGTGGCCGTTGTTCTGTTCGTCCAGCCACGTAGCGAAGTCGACAGTTCGGATGTTCACGGTGATACCAAGTGGCGCAAGATTATCCGCGACGATCTGCGCGGCGGTCACCGTTTCGGGATACTCGCTTGTCGCCATGAAGTCGAGCGTGAAGTCACCTATCCCGGCCTGCTTCAGCAGGTTCTTGGCCGCCTCGATGTCGCGGGAATAGCGGTGGTAGTCGGTGTAGAAGACGCTGGGCCTGGGAATCGCGAGCTGGTTCGGAACGGCGGTGCCGTAGCTGGTGGCGGCCACGATCGCGTCCCGGTCGATTCCGTACGCGATCGCCTGGCGCACCCGCACGTCGTCGTACGGCTTACGCGCCTCGTTCAATGTCAGGTACCAGTAGTCGTTGCTCGGCGTCACGCCGAGCGTGATCGAGTCGTCGCCCCGCAATTCGTCGACGCGTTGCGTGGGAACCGAGTCCGTCCAGTCGATTTCACCCGCCTGCAATGCCGACAGCGCGGTGGACGCCTCCGGGATGAACCGAAACGTGACGCCCCCGACGGCCGGGGCGCCTGCCCAGTAATGCTTGTTGGCGACCAGCGTGATGGAATCGCCGCTCTTGGCACTCTTGAATGCGAACGGCCCGGTCCCGATCGGATGCGTCGCGATCTGGCCGCTTTCGACGTTCCTGCGCTGCACGATCGCCATCCCCTTGAATCCGCCGACGTTGACGAGGAGGTTCGGAGTGGGCCGCTTGACGGTGATCTTGACGGTCGACGGGTCCGGCGCGGTCACGTTGGTGACTGCGTCGAACCGGTACGCAGTGGCTAGGTGCTCGTCGATGATGCGCCGGTAGGAGTAGACGACGTCGTCGGCCGAGAACGGACTGCCGTCGTGAAATGCGACGCCCTTGCGGAGGTGGAAGGTCCAGGTGAGTTTGTCGCTGCTCACTTCCCACGATTCGGCCAGCGCCGGGCGCATCACCAGGTCGGCGTCGGGTTCGACGAGCGTGTCGTACACGTTCTCGAGCACTTCGAACGAGAAGTAGGCGGTGGTCTTGTGCGGATCGAGCTGGTCGGGTTCGCCGGCGATCGCGGCGACGAGGTTTCCTGACGCGTCGCCGAGGTCTACGCGCTGGCCGACCGAACATCCGCCCAGCCACAACGTGAGCATTAACCCGATGGCGATCAGGGCCGCAGGTCGATTCGTCACCGCCACCACCGTATAACTGCCAGGATTGCATCCGTGCCCACCGGAAAGCTCACCGACGTGACGGGTCCTGGCATCACCGAGCAATGGGGCGTCACGAGTACCGACCTCGGTGCCTCGGTCGTCGCACCCAACGGGAAACTGGTGTCGGTGTTCGGTGACACGTTTTCGGGACGCCGTGTGGGAGAAGGGGATTGGCGCTCGCCCGTCGTGCTGATCGGTACCGGCGGCGCGAACAATGAAATCGTCTACGAGTACGCCGGGGGGCCAGATCCCGACTATGCGCGCCAGCTGTGGCCCTACATCCACGACGATGCTGCCACCGGCTGGACCCGCGGCGGCGTCAGCACCGTGATCCCCTCGGATCTGTTGTGCGTGCACGAGTCGCTGTACCTGCACGCGATCGTCAACCAGGGCTTCGGCAACGTCATGTGGACGGAGATCTGGCGCTCCGACGACAGCGGAGTCTCCTGGACCCACATGGGTGAACGCGCGAAATTTCCCGGCGGCCTGCACGGCGGCTTCGCGCAGTGCTGGTCGTGGGACTACGACCCCGACGACGAATGGGTATACGTGGTGTCCACCGGCTTTCAGCGCGACAAGGGGATCATCCTGCGGCGGGTGCGGCCGGAGAACATCGGCGACAGATCGAAATACTCGGGCTGGAGCTTCGCGGGCGGCCAGTGGGGATGGGGCGGTGAGCCCACCGCGATCACGCCGGCCGGCGAAACGTGGGGAGAACTCACGTTCCGTCGGCAACGCAAGGACAACTGGATCCTCGGGGGATTCCTGTCGTCGAAGTACGCCCTGGGGTACCGCGTGGTGGAATCACCGGTGGCGAACATGCATACCACGCCGATCCAGACGCCGGTGGTCGGTGCGGCGTGGGCCGACGAAGACCACGCCGACAACAAGGTCGCGCAGTTGTACGGCGGCTACGTGCTGCCCGGATCGCGGTTCGGCGTCACCGGCGGATTCGGCCTCGTGGTGTCACAGTGGAACACCTCGACCGGATGGCCTTACCGCGCAATGCAGTTCAAGGTGTCGATGACGGACTCGACCAAAACGCCCCGCCCCGATGACCCGGTCAATCTGTGAATTTCCTGTCTTGCCCGCTGAACCAGATCAAAAACTTCTGGTGAGCTAACCCGTCGTCGCGTCACGCAGCAGCGCGATGTCGTCCTTGCGGCCTGCGTCGGCCGTCTCGCAGATCACCGGTGCGTCGGCCGCCTTGACCACGGCGACCAGCAGGTCGACGTCGATCTCGCCGGTGCCGAGATTGGCGTGGCGGTCACGGCCGGAGCCGTGCGGGTCTCTTGAGTCGTTGCAGTGCACCAGGTCGATGCGCCCGGTGATCGACTTGATCCGCTCGACGGCGTCGATCAGCGCCTCGCCGGCCGCCCACGCGTGGCAGGTGTCGAGGCAGAAGCCGATGTTCTTGTCGCCGATGCGGTCCCAGAGCCGGGCGATCGTGTCGAAGTGGCGGGCCATCGCGCGGTCGCCGCCGGCGGTGTTCTCCAGATAGACCGGCACCTGAGATTCGAGCCGGTCGAGCGCCTTGCGCCAGCGCTCGAAGCCCGCGTCGAGATCGTCGTCGTCGACGTGGCCGCCGTGCACGATGACCGCGGTCGCGGCGATGTCGGCCGCCGCGTCGCAAGTGTCTTGCAGGATCTTGCGCGACGGGATGCGGATCCGGTTGTTGGCCGAGGCCACGTTGATCAGATAGGGCGCGTGGACGTAAATCGGCAGGGTCGTCTCCCGCAACTGCGCGGCGTCGTCACGCGGTTTCGGCTTCTTCCAGCTCTGCGGGTTGCCGAGGAAGATCTGCACCACGTCGGCGCTCTCGGATTCCGCGGCGCCGAGCGGGTCTTGCGGGTTTACGTGCGAACCAATGAGCACGGCGCCCAGTCTAAGGTCGCGATTCCGTCACCACACGGCCCGTCGGTTTCGCCCCCCGGGCTTCTGCGCTATCTTCGCAGCGTGAAACACCTCGTCGCGTTAGGCGCCGGATCGGTCGCGCTCGCGACCATGGGATTCCTCTGCGCCGGCCAAGCCAGCAGCGACAATGGAGCGCTCGACGTGTCTGGTCAGACCTACGCGCAGGCGGTCAAGATCTTGAAGTCGATGGGCTACCGGGTGTCCTTCGGAGGCTCTGTCGGCAGCGACGTGCCGCAGGCCCAGTGCATCGTCGAAAGCCAGAAGATCATGGCGCGCTCGCGCGTCTCGCTGATGCTCAATTGCACCAAAGCCGCGCAGCCCGCGCCGGGCGCGAACGCCCCGGCCGGGGCTCCGGTGCCGGGTGCTGCTCCTGGCCCGCCGCACGTGGGCTCAAACGGCGTGACGACGGTGACGCCGACGCCGGTAGGGCCGCAGCCCGGGATGAGCGTTCCCGGAACCTAGCCCGGCGGCGTCCAGGCCACCGGCAGTCGCTTGATGCCGTGGATGAACGGCGACAACAACCGTGCGGGCTCTTCGGTGGCGACGATGTCACCCACGCGTCGGTGTAGCTCTTCGAACATCACGCTGATTTCCCGACGCGCCAGATTGGCGCCGAGGCAGAAGTGCGCGCCGCCGCCGCCAAAACCCTGATGCGGGTTGGGGTTTCGGGTCACGTCGAAGTTCCACGGATCGGCGAATTTGTCTTCGTCGCGGTTGGCCGAGCAGTACCACATCGTCACCTTGTCGTCAGCTTTGAGGTTCACGCCGCTCAACTCGGTGTCCTCGGTGACGCGTCGCCGCATGTAGATCACCGGCGAAGCCCAACGCACGATTTCCTCGACGGCCGTGGGGGAGACGCCGTCGAAGTCGGCCCACCACTTCTCGCGCTGCTCGGGGTAGCGGGTGAGGGCGAGAATCCCGTGGCTGATCGCATTGCGGGTGGTCTCGTTGCCGGCGATCGCCAGCAGCATGAAAAACGACGTGATGTCAGTCGACGTGAGACGTTCGCCGTCGACCTCGGCCTGCACCAGAGCCGTGGTCAGATCCTCACGCGGACGCGCCCTTCTGTCTTCGGCCAGGGCCATGGAGTAGGCGCCGAAGTCCGTCGACGCCTTGATGAACTCGTCGTACTCCTTGGTGATGTCGGGGTCGCTGGCGCCGAGAATGATGTTCGTCCAGTGAAAAATCTTGTCGTAGTCCTCTTCGGGGACACCGATCATGTCGCAGATGACCTGAACAGGCAGCGGACCGGCGAGCTCGGCGACCGCCTCACCCTGCCCGTCGGGATGGCTCTCGATCATCGCATCAACGAGCCGTCGCGCCCGTGCGCGTACCGACTCCTCGGTGCGGGCCACGACCTTCGGGGTGAACGCCCGGCTGACGATGTTGCGCAAGCGAGTATGTCTGGGATCGTCCATCACGATGATCGACGAGAAGAACTCGTTGAGGTCGGGGTTGTTGTCGTTGATCACGATGCTGGGCACTGAGCTGAACAGCTGCGGATGGCGGCTGACGAAGTGGACGTCGTCGAACGCCGTCACGGCCCAGTGGCCTGGCCCGGACTCGAATCCCTCCGACTCCATCTCGCTGAAGAACGAGATGGGCGCCTCGCGCCGCAACGTGGCGAACGCGCCGTCGCGGACGTCGTCGTCTTCGGCCCAGAAATCCCACGACGCGAGGTCGATGTCGTCCAGCGGCACGTCGGGGGGTGGTGTGCCGTTGGTCCGAGTGGCGATACCCATAGCTCACCCTATCGCCGGCGCTCAGCGTGAAGCGATCAATCAGCTTCCGACGTACTCACCCCAGACCCAGCCGATCCTCTCGGAACGCCGGATCCTGCGATCCGCACCCAGTTGTCGGCTTGCCGAACCTTGACATCGACTTTGGTGCCGGCAGGCACCGAATCGTACGGCTTGCCCGTGCCACCGGACTCTGCGTAAATGTCGACATCCCCAGTGATGGTCGCGAGGTTTGCCTGCGGCGGTTGTTGCGGCGCAGGTGTCTACTCTTTCGCGGTGCAGAAAAGCTTGCCGTCCACGGAGAACTCGCCCCGGTCGATGAACCCGCTCACTTGACCATCTGGGCGCACGTTGCCGGAGAAACTCCACTGCCTTTCGCTTGACCCCCGCAGCGAGAGCTGTCCGGTGACAAACAATCGGTTCGGGCTGTTCGTGTTGAGACTTCCGTCGAGGTACATGCCGGGATTCATGATGGGGCTCATGGCCGGCGGCACGGCCGTAATCGAGAAATCTCTGGCTTCGCTACCGAGGCCTCTACCGGAAAGGACCCAACCGTCGCTAGTGCGAATGACGACGGAGCTCGGCCACTCCCAATGGGTGCAATCGCCGGGATTGGCGTGCCCAACCGCGGGAATCGCCGTCGCCGCAGTGAAAGTGAGCGCCGTCGCGGTGAGCGCGACCGCGCGGCGAGCTGACTTCATGTGTGCTCCTTGCCTGCCCGCACAGGCAGCAGAGCCTGCGCAAACCCCTCCCGACACCTGTGAACTTACTGAGAGGCTGGGGGCACCGTATATAGGGTGTTTGCCTACGCTTTCGGGTCCGCGCGGTCGATGACTCGGACACTAGGGTGGAAGCGGTGACCAAGCGGATCGTCGTATGGGGTACCGGCTTCGTGGGCAAGATGGTGATCCCGGAAATCGTCAAGCACCCGTCGTTCGAGCTCGTCGGCGTCGGGGTCAGCGATCCCGGCAAGGTTGGCCGCGACGTCGGTGAGATCTGCGGGACCGAACCGGTCGGCATCACCGCCACCGACAACGTCGACGCATTGATCTCACTGCAGCCGGACGCGTTGGTGCACTACGGGCCCACGGCTGCTCATGCCGACGACAACATTCGGCTGAT
The DNA here is from genome assembly GCA_036558625.1 of Mycobacterium sp. GTDB lineage: Bacteria > Actinomycetota > Actinomycetes > Mycobacteriales > Mycobacteriaceae > Mycobacterium. The sequence continues at coordinate 6,132 of DATBFF010000147.1, forward strand.
GTCGCGGTTCCTGCGAGCTGGGATCGACGTCTGTTCGACGGCGATGACGCCGTGGGTGTGGCCAACCATGCACAGCAACCCGCCGACCTGGATCGCACCGATCACCGAGGCGTGCGAACTGGGCGGGTCGTCGTGCCTGACGACCGGTATCGATCCCGGTTTCGCCAACGATCTCTTCCCGATGACGCTGATGGGTCTGTGCTCGGAGGTGCGCAGGGTGCGGGCCTCCGAGCTGCTCGACTACACGAACTACGAGGGCGACTACGAGAACGAGATGGGCATCGGCCGGCCGCCGGAGTTCACGCCCCTGCTGGCCAACAGCGACGTGCTGGTGTTCGCGTGGGGCGCGACCGTGCCGATGATCGCCCACGCCGCGGGCATCATGCTCGACGAGATCACGACGACGTGGGATAAGTGGGTGACGCCGACGGAGCGCAAGACCGCTAAAGGCGTCATCGAACCCGGCAACGTTGCCGCGGTGCGCTTCACGATCAACGGGGTTTACCACGGCGAAACGCGGATCCAGCTGGAGCACGTCAACCGCATCGGTCACGACGCCGCGCCGGAGTGGCCGTCGGGTGACCAGGACGACGTGTACCGCGTCGACCTCGAAGGGACTCCGAGCATCTTCCAAGAAACGGCGTTTCGGTTCACCGACGGGTCGGGCCGCGACGCTGCCGCCGCGGGCTGCCTGGCCACCGGAATGCGGGCTCTCAACGCGGTGCCGGCGGTCAACGACCTGCCGCCCGGGTGGGTCACCGCGCTCGACCTGCCGCTCATTCCCGGCGTGGGGACGATCCGCTGAGTAACCGATCGCGTCCCGCGGGCGATATCTTCTGCGTGGGGAACTTCGCCGACGCCGACGCCCATCCGGGCACGTTTCGTGCCGTGGCCTGGTCGGAGGCCTACGACGTGCCGCCGGTGGCGCGGCCGTCAGTTGTCCAGCCGCACCCGAACCGAGATGCGCCGGAACGGGATTCCGCGCGGAATTGTGCGAGTGAGGGCCACGCGGATTACCGTTCCGGGGTGGTAGTGAGCCTCGTTGGTATCGCCGCTTGCGTGATCCTGTTGCTCGCAGCGTGTGCGGTCGTCGCATTCGGCACCGGCCGAGTCGATCCGGGGCCCCGCACCGTCTACGTCGCCCCGACGCCGGTCACGCCGAAAGCGCCGCATAACCCTTAAGACATGCGCAAGATAACTGAATGCGGAAGACCGCCATCATTGGGTCGTCGGTATTGCTTGCCGTGTCGATCGCGGGGTTTGTCGTCTCGATGCTGTTGAACGCGTTCGTGCTCGACGACTACGACGCTTATGGCGAACTGCCGATTCCGGGCACGCGATCCTTTCACTTGCCCGCCGGCGACGCCACGATCAGCTTCCACACGCAGGTCATCGGTAGCCCCAGCGGCGGCGGGCTGCCCATTCCCGACCTCGGGGTGTCGATCGACCCGCCAGTAGGGGTCCCCGAACCGGAGGTGACCGAGAAGATCGGTGGCACAACCACGACCAACGGCGATTCACACCGGCCGGTGTGGGTGGCGCACATAACGCAGGCGGGCGACTACACCGTCCAGGCGCAGGGCAAAGTGAGCGCATTCATCAGCCCGCGACTGGCCTTCGGCCACGCCACCCGTTTGGGCTACCTGCCCTGGGCCTTTGCCGGATTGTTCGTCGTGAGCCTGCTGACGCTGCTGGCCTCGGTGCTGTTCTGGCAACCCAAATCGACGACGGTCCAACAGATACCCGCTGAGGGGCCTATCGAGCTGTGAGGTCAGCGCGGCCAGCTGCGTTTGTCCAGCAGCAGCTTCGCCAGCGGAATGCGCACCCGCCTGGGACTGGCGTAAAGTCGTTCTCGCAGCCCGGATTCCAGACGCTCGACGAACCGCTCGCGGTGCTCAGCATGCGCGCCGCCTTCCAGTGCGGTCAGCAATGCCGGAAACACCGAAACCCGGGCGAAGGCAGCCCACTGTCGCGCGAAAGTTTCTGCGTTCGAGTCTCTTTGGAACTTGGTGAAGTACTGGTCCTCGGCGTCGAACATCTCGAGGTGCTCCACCGTCAGTCCGGCGAAGCGGTTCGTCGGCGCGAACGGGGCGGTGAGTTCAATTTCGGTGCGGCCCACCGACGGGATCACCATGTTGCGCACCTCGCCACGGGTGAGCATGCCATCGTCCACCATGACGGTGAGCTCGTCGTGCAGCGCGTCGAGCACAGGCTGATACCCGGGCTCGCCGTCGTCGCAGGCCATGGTCAGCACCACCAGCCGCCCGCCGGGCACCAACTCGCGGCTTCGGGCGGTCAAGAACGCGAGCCAGTCGTCGGCGGCCTGGCGCGCATACACGGCCTTCGCCTGGGCATCGCTGCTGCAGCCGATTTGCACGTGGTCTGGAATCACGGCGGGTACCCGGTGGAGCCAGTGCACGGCCCATGAACTCCAGCCCAGGGTCACGATGTTGGTCGGCACCACCTGCTGGTAGACCGATCGCCCGCTGCTCGACGCGAACGTCGCGGGATCGTCGCGCAGATAGCTTTGCGGATCGGTCTCCAATGCGTCATACAGTGCGGCGTAGTCGTTTTCGGCGACGTCGGCATGAAAGACGCAGACAGCGCGGCCGGCTTCGGCGCGGGCGCGCACGATGGCGATGGCCGCGCCGATGGGCAGCAGTGAATTGTGCCCGGCGGACGCCCCATAGTCGGCAATGACGATCGTGTGGGGGATGTGCGGCAACTCCACGTCGCGTGCGGCCCGCTCGAGCAGCTCCACCGCCGGCAGCGACGCCGGCTGCACGCGCGAGCTTCCTTTCAGCGTCCCACCGGCCTCCATCGGTGCCGGGCGGGGTGGGGCGGCATCGGTCATCAGTGACCCCGCGCCACCCACTCGTCGTAGTTCACCAGCTCGCCCTCGATCGTCGTGGTGTCGCCGTGGCCGGTGTAGACGACGGTGCCGCCCGGCAGCTTGCCCAGCCGCTGCGAGATCGACGCGAGAATCGTCGGGAAGTCGGAGTACGACCGGCCCGTCGCCCCCGGGCCGCCCTGAAACAGGGTGTCGCCACTGAACACGGCTGCGAGTTCCGGCGCGTGCACGCACGTCGAGCCCGGGGAGTGCCCCGGTGTGTGGATTGCCCGCAGTTCGATGCCACCGACGTGAAGCACCGCGTCCTCGTCGAGAGCACGGAACTCCTTGTCCGGGTGAGTCATTCGCCACAATACCTCGTCGGCGGGATGCATCAGCACCGGTGCGTCGAGAGTTTCACCCAGCTGCGGGGCGACAGTCACATGGTCGTTGTGGCCGTGGGTGCACACGACAGCCACGACGTTGCGCCCGGCGACCGCGTCGAGGATCGGGGCTGCGTCGTGGGCGGCGTCGATCACGACCACGTCGGTGTCGTCACCGATGAGCCAGATGTTGTTGTCGACTTCCCAACTGCCGCCGTCGAGTTCGAACGTGCCGTGCGTGACGATCCGGTCGATGCGCGTCACAACATCACCACCGAGCGCAGCACCTCACCGGAATGCATCTTGTGGAATGCGTCCTCGATAGCGTCGATGCCGATCCGTTCGGTGACGAACTTCTCCAGTGCCAGCCGCCCTTGCAGGTAAAGGGCGACCAGAGTGGGAAAGTCACGCTCCGGCAGGCAATCGCCGTACCACGACGACTTCAGCGATCCGCCGCGCGAGAAGAAGTCCACCAGCGGCATGTCGATGCGCATGTCGGGCGTCGGGACGCCGACGAGCACCACGGTACCGGCCAGGTCCCGCGCGTAGAACGCCTGCTTCCAGGTCTCCGGCCGTCCGACGGCGTCGATCACCACGTCGGCGCCGAACCCGTCGGTCAACTCTTGGATTTCCTCGACGACGTCGGTGGTGCGCGCGTTGATCGTGTCGGTGGCGCCAAAGTCCTTGGCCCAGGCCAATTTCGCGTCGTCGGTATCGACGGCGATGATCCGTTTGGCACCGACGAGCGCCGACCCGGCGATGGCGGCGTCACCCACGCCGCCGCAGCCGATAACCGCGACCGTGTCGTCGCGGCCGACCGCGCCCGTGTTGACGGCCGCGCCCAGACCCGCCATCACACCGCAGCCGAGCAGGCCGACCACCGCAGGGTCCGCCGTCGAATCGACCTTGGTGCACTGTCCTTCGTGAACCAGCGTCTTGTCGATGAACGCGCCGATGCCCAGCGCCGGCGTCAGCTCGGTGCCGTCTGTCAGCGTCATCTTCTGGGCTGCGTTGTGGGTGTCGAAGCAGTACCACGGCCGGCCGCGCCGGCACGCCCGGCACTGGCCGCACACCGCCCGCCAGTTCAGGACCACGAAGTCACCGGGCTGCACCGAGGTGACGCCGGGGCCGGCCGCCTCGACTGTGCCCGCCGCCTCGTGCCCGAGCAGAAAGGGGTATTCGTCGTTGATGCCGCCGTCGCGGTAGGTCAGGTCGGTGTGACACACGCCGCAGGCGGCGACGTCGACGACCACTTCGCCGGGTCCCGGGTCGGGCACGACCACGTCGACCACTTCGACCGGCGCGCCTTTGCGTCGCGAAATTACGCCGCGCACTGTTTGGCTCATGCGGGCCAACCTACTAGCAGCGTCAGCGTAGGTTCTTGGGCCATGACAACCGTAGAAACCACCGAGGAATTCGGGGCGCGCGTCATCGAGATGCTCGACAGCGCAAGTCTCGCAATTCTGTTGTCGATTGGACACCAGACCAGGCTGTTCGACGTGATGGTCGAGATGCCGTCGTCGACGAGCTCGCAGATCGCCGACGCCGCCGGGCTCAACGAACGCTATGTGCGGGAATGGTTGGGCGGCATGACGGCCGGTGGAGTCGTGGAGTACGACGCGGACACAACCACGTACACGCTGCCGGAACAACGCGCAGCGCTGCTGACGCGGCAGGCGGGACCGGACAACCTGGCCAGGACCGCTGCCTTCATTCCGCTGCTGGGCGAAGTGGAGCAGAAGATCATCGGTTGCTTCCGCGACGGCGGTGGCCTGGCGTACACCGAGTACCCGCGCTTCCATTCGGTGATGGCGGAGGCGAGTGGCGAGGTGTTCGACGCCGCGTTGGTGGATGTGATCCTGCCGTTCGCAAAGGGACTGCCGGACCGTCTGCGGGCCGGCGTTGAAGTGGCCGATTTCGGTTGCGGCAGCGGGCATGCGGTCAACGTCATGGGGCGGGCGTTTCCGGCGAGCCGATTCACCGGCATCGACTTCTCCGACGAAGGGTTGGCGGCTGGGCGCACCGAGGCGGAACACCTCGGCCTGACCAACGTCAGGTTCGAGGCCCACGACGTGGCCGCCATGGACGTCGCCGAGGCCTACGACGCGATCACCGCATTCGACACGATCCATGACCAGGCCCACCCGGACCGCGTCCTGCACAACATCCACCGGGCGCTTCGGTCCGGCGGCGTCTTCTTGATGGTCGACGTCAAAGCTTCCAGCCACTTGGAGGACAACGTCGGCGTGCCGCTGGCGACGTACCTCTACACGGTCTCGACCATGCACTGCATGAGCGTGTCGTTGGCGTTCGGCGGCGCCGGGCTGGGCACCGCGTGGGGCCGTCAACTCGCGTCGTCGATGCTCGACGACGCCGGCTTCAAAGACGTTCGCGTCGAGGAGATCGAGACCGACCCGATCAACTACTACTACATCGCCAGAAAGTAGGCCCTTGCCATTTTCGGCGAGCGTGCGCGTCTGCCGGTCGACACGCCGCGGAAGCACCAGAGGCTGCGCACGCTCGTCGCAGCGTGAGCGTGACATCACTACGACTATCAGGAAAGACCGATGACAGCCATCCACGACGATCGCGCCCGACCTGAACGACAGCGCCTCCCACAGACCATTGGCGACCGACTGTTTGTCACCGATGGGGGCCTGGAGACCGTGCTGGTGTTCCATGACGGCATCGACCTCCCATGCTTCGCCGCGTTCCCCTTGCTCGACAGCCCGGATACTCGCGAGCGGTTACGTCGCTACTACGACGCCTACCTCGACATCGCCCGAGAACACGCAGCGGGCTTCGTGGTCGAAACGCCGACGTGGCGGGCCAACCCGGACTGGGCCGCTCAGCTCGGGTACTCGCCCGAGCAACTCGATGCCGCCAATCGCGCTGCGGTGACACTCGCCGAGGAAGTCCGCGGGACGGCGACTGCCGACGGCATCAGCGCGGTGGTGAGTGGCTGCGTCGGCCCCCGCGGAGACGGATACGACCCCGGCGACGCAATGACGCCCGAGGAGGCCGAGCGCTATCACGCCGTCCAGATCAGGACGTTCGCCGACACCACGGCCGACCAGGTCACCGCGGTGACGATGACCAACGCCGAGGAGGCGATCGGCATCGTGCGCGCCGCCGTCGCGGCAGGCATCCCAGCGGCGATCTCCTTCACGGTGGAGACCGACGGGCGACTACCGACTGGCCAACCGCTGCACGAGGCCATCGAGCAGGTGGACGCCGCGACAGACAACGTTGCGGCGTACTTCATGGTCAACTGCGCTCACCCAACACACTTCGCTCATGCACTGAAACGCGAGGGCGGGTGGCGGCAGCGGCTCGTCGGTCTGCGCGCGAATGCGTCGACGAAAAGCCATGCGGAGCTCGACGAGGCGACGGAGCTCGACGAGGGCGATCCGCGCGACCTCGGCGCGCAGCATGCTGCACTACGCGACCTGCTGCCGGCGGTGACCGTGCTCGGTGGTTGCTGTGGTACCGACGCGCGCCATGTGGCCGCGATCTGTTCGGCCTGGACTGCACATCAGTAAGCTCCAGCGACAATGAGCGCCCTGGATACCTTGGCGGACTGGCCGGTGGGCAACGCGGCGGCCGCGGTCGTCGGCCGGGCCGGCGTGCTGGCCGAGCACGGCGACCAACACCAGCAGTTCGCGCTCGCATCGGTGACCAAACCACTCGTCGCCCGCGCGGCGCACATCGCGGTCGAAGAAGGTGTCGGCGACTGGGACACCGCCGCGGGGCCGCCGGGCTCGACCGTTCGCCACCTGTTAGCGCACGCGTCGGGATTGTCGATGAACTCCGACGAACGGATCAACGAGCCGGGGCAGCGCCGGGTCTACTCGAACTACGGATTCCAGGTGCTGGCCGAGACGATCCAGGACAAGGCCGGCATCGAGTTCGGCCGCTACCTGCACGAGGCGCTTTTCGAGCCGCTCGGGATGACCGACACCATGCTCGACGGCGGCGCGGCAGCGGCGGGCTACGGGGCCACCTCGACCGTGGCCGACATGGCGCGGTTCGCCGCCGACCTGCTGCGGCCGTCGTCGGTGGCCGAGTCCACCCACGCCGAGGCCACCACCGTCCAGTTCCCCGGACTCGACGGCGTGCTGCCCGGCTTCGGGGTTCAGCGGCCCAACGATTGGGGCCTGGGCTTCGAGATCAAAGGCAGCAAGTCGCCGCACTGGACCGGGGATAAGAACTCGCCGGGCACCTACGGCCACTTCGGGCAGACCGGCACGTTCTTATGGGTGGATCCGGCGGCCGACCTGGCGCTCGTCGTGCTCACCGACCGGGGCTTCGACGACTGGGCGCGGGCGCGGTGGCCGGAAATTTCAGACACGATCCTCGCTGAATACGCCGGAGACTAGCGCAACACAGGCCACACGAGGCACAATAGACACGCACGACTCATAGCCGTCGGTTTTACCAGGTCGTTGGGGAAGACGTCCCTCGTGGAGCCGAAGGAGCTGATGATGCGTGCGTCGAACCAGTTCGCCGATGCGGCGACGGGCGTGGTCTACATCCACGCCTCACCCGCGGCGGTGTGCCCGCATGTCGAGTGGGCGTTGTCGTCCGCTCTCGACGCTCGCCCCAACCTCAAGTGGACGCCGCAGCCGGCGATGCCGGGGCAGCTGCGGGCGGTGACGAACTGGGTCGGGCCCGTCGGCACCGGCGCTCGACTAGCTCACGCGCTGCGAAACTGGCCGGTGCTGCGTTTCGAGGTAACCGAGGATCCGAGTGCCGGCGTGGACGGGCAGCGGTTCTCGCACACCCCACAGTTGGGTTTGTGGAGCGGGGCGATGGGCGCCAACGGCGACATCATCGTCGGTGAGATGCGGCTGCGCGCGCTGATGGCTGCGGGCGCCGACACCCTGCTCGCGGAAATGGATTCTGTGCTCGGCACCGCATGGGACGAGGCGCTGGAGGCATACCGAGACGGTGGACACGGCGCCGAAGTGAGCTGGCTCAACCGCGGAGTGGGGTGAGTTCGCTAGGGAGCGGGCCGCAGAATCTTCAGCGCGGCGCTGACCGCCGACACCTCAACCGGCAGCGGCATGGCGAAATCGCCGTCGGCGTACGCGTTGATGCCGGGTGATTCGACGACGACGGTCTTGGCCCGCTTCGTGGTAACTGTGTCAAGGTCCACGTGCGTGCCCTTGAAGACGCTTGGGAACAACCGGACCAGTTTCGTGCGCGAGTCAGAATGCACCATCGTGATATCGAGCAGACCGTCGGTGGGATCGGCGTTGGGGCAGACCAGCATTCCGCCGCCGTAACTCTTTGTGTTCCCGAACGCCGCCATGGTCAAGTCGGTGACGACTTCTTCACCCCCGTCGAACACCAGCCGAAACGGCAGCAGCCGCAACTTCGACAGTTCAGCGAGCATCGCCAGGTTGTAGCGCATCCGCCCGTGCGGCCAACGCATCCGGTTCGCCCGGTCGCTCACCAACGAGTCGAAGCCGGCCGCCATCACGGTGCCGAACCACTTTTCGGCACCGTCTTCGCCGCGGATGTGCCCGAGGTCGACGGTTTGCACCCAGCCGTCGGCGACGACGTCCGCCGCCGCCTCCGGATCGTCTCTGGGCAACGCGTATTCGCGGGCGTGGTCATTGCCCGTGCCCGCCGCGATGATGCCGAGCGGAATATCGCTGCGCGCCAAGGCCTGAAGGGCCAGTGCGATCACCCCGTCACCGCCGGCGATCACCATCGCATCGGTGCCGCCGGCCACTGCCTCGTTGACCAGTTGTAGCGCGTGCTCGGCGTCGGTGCCGACGATCTCGACGACGTCGACGCCGCGGCGCTGGAACTGCGCGACTGCGCGCTCGGTCGCGTGGGGTGCATTCCCATGACCGGACTGCGGGTTGGTCAGCAGCGTCACCCGGCCGATCTCACGCCGGTTCATTACGGGATCAGCTTGCCGGGGTTGAGGATTCCTGCCGGGTCGAGCGCGGTCTTTACGGCCTTCAAGACCTCGACGCCCAGATCGCCGACCTCGTCGCGCATCCACGGGCGGTGGTCGGCGCCCACCGCGTGGTGGTGCGTGATCGTCGCACCCGTCGTCACCATCGCTTGCGTCGCCGCCTTCTTCGCCGCGCGCCACTGCTCGATCGGGTTGCCACGCTGGCCCGCGACGACCGTGAAGTACAGCGAGGCCCCGGTGGGATACACGTGCGAAATATGGCACAGCACGAGGGCCGGTGTACCCGATTCCGCCAATGATTCCGTAAGCGCCTGTGTCACAGCGGCTTTCAGTGCCAGAACATTCGACCACGTGGTAGCAGTCTCAAGCGTTTCACACAATGCACCAGCGGCCAGCAGCGAGTCGCGCAGGTACGGCGCGTTGAACCTGCCGTGTTCCCATGCGCGTGCCGGCGCCTCGCCCAACGACGTGCCGCCGCGGCGCTCAAGCACCGCGCGCGTCTCCGCGTGCCTGCTTTCCGCGTGCTCGGGAGTTCCCTCGAACACCGTGATCGCCAAACAGCCTCCGGTGACGGTGCTTTCGCCGATGCTGTCGGTGGTGGCCAGGTTGACGCCCGTCTCGGCCTCGTCGGACAACCGGATCACGCTGGGTCCCGTGCCAGTCTGTGTTACCTCCCGCAGCGCCGCCGCACCCGTTTCGAAATCGGGGAAAGACCACGCCTCGTACCGCGTGCATTCGGGGACCGGGTGCACCCGCAGCCGCACCTGCGTGATGACGCCGAATGTGCCCTCAGATCCGATCAGCAGCTGCCGAAGATCGGGCCCGGCTGCCGATTCCGGCGCGCGGCCGACGTCGAGCACGCCAGCCGGCGTGACTGCGCGGATGCCGCGGATCATGTCGTTGAAGCGGCCGTAGCCCGCTGAGTTCTGACCCGACGACCGGGTCGCGGCCAGGCCGCCGATCGTCACGAATTCGAAGCTCTGCGGGAAGTGGCCGAGTGAGAAGCCGCGCTCACCGAGTAGTCGTTCCGCGTCCGGCCCGGTCACTCCGGCGCCCAGTACCGCCTCGCCCGACACCTCGTCGAGCGAGTGCAACTCATCGAGCCGGCGCAGGTCCAACGAGATCACCGCACCGAACTCCCCGCGAATCGGGTCGACACCGCCGACCACACTGGTGCCGCCGCCGAACGGCACGACCGCGATCCGGTGCTGCGAGCAATGGGCCAAGATCGCCGCGATCTGGTCCTCGTCGGCGGGAACCACGATGGCGTCTGGAGCGTCCTGCTCGTTGTCCTTGCGTCGCAGCAGATCAAGTGTCGACTTGCCGCCGGCGCGCAAGAGCCGCGAGTCGTCGTCGTCGAGGACGAACTCGGCGCCGACTATCGCCGCCAATGCGTCTCGGTCGCCATCCGTCAGCGCCGGGGTCCGCACGCTGACGTCGCCGATCTCAGGAGCGGGCACCTGCGCGTCTTCCACGCCAAGTGCCTGCTTGAGCAGCGACCGGATGCCATCGGACAGGGGTTTGGCCGAGGCCGGGTCGCCCCAGGCGTTCCACTTCATCGGGGGCGTGAGTGCGGAGTTCGTCGACATGCGTTACAGTATTACATATGCTGTCAACTAGTAACGGGTTGTCGGTAGATGACCGCATACTCGACGCCGCTGCCAGCTGTGTCACCGCCTACGGAGTCGAGCGGGTGACGTTGGCCGAGATCGCCCGCCGCGCCGGAGTGAGCCGCCCGACCGTGTACCGGCGCTGGACAGACACGCGGGAGATCCTCGCCGCATTGCTGACCATGAGCGTCGTCGGAATTTGGCGCGACGTGCCGTCGCGCGGGCACGGCAGGAAAGCGCTCGTCGAGCGGATGGTGGCCGTGGCCGACCGGATTCGGCGCGACGACCTGATCATGTCGGTGCTGCGATCGTCCCCGGAGTTGGCGATGGTCTACATCACCGAGCGGCTGGGCACCAGCCAGCAGGTGCTGATCGATGCCGCAGCCGCAGAAATCGAAGCGGCGCAACGAGATGGCAGCATACGCAGTGGCGACCCCAGAGAGCTCGCTGCGATGGTCTTGCTGATCACCCAGTCGACGATCCAGTCCGCCCAAATCGTGCGGCCGATTCTCGACGACGCCGCACTCGCTCGCGAGTTGGCCCACTCACTGAACGGATACCTGGCATGAACGCCGCTCTGTCCGCCGCCCGCCGCACCGCTGAGATGACCGAGCTGGCCGACGGTGCTCCCGTCGACATCCTCGTGATCGGCGGTGGTATCACCGGAACCGGCATCGCATTGGACGCCGTCACGCGCGGGTTGCGCGTAGTGCTGGTGGAGAAGCATGATCTCGCATTCGGCACCAGCCGGTGGAGCAGCAAGCTGGTGCATGGCGGCTTGCGGTACCTGGCGACCGGCAACGTAGGTATCGCCCGGCGCAGTGCCGTCGAGCGCGGAATTATGATGACGCGCACCGCTCCTCATCTCGTCCATGCGATGCCGCAACTTGTGCCACTGTTGCCGTCGATGAGCCGCCCGAACCGCGCATTGGTTCGCGCGGGGTTCGTCGCGGGGGATACGTTGCGGCGCCTGGCGGGAACGAGTTCATCGGTTCTGCCCAGGTCCCGTTGCGTCGATGCCGCGCGCACTGCAGAGCTCGTACCCGCCGTCCGGCGCGACGGTCTCGACGGCGGATTGCTGGCCTACGACGGGCAGCTGATCGACGACGCGCGGCTGGTGGTCGCGGTGGCGCGCACAGCAGCTCAGCAGGGCGCGAGGATTCTCACCTACGTGGCGGCGTCCGACGTCACCGGCGATTCCGCGCGGCTGACCGACCAGCGCACCGGTGAATCGTTCGATATCGCAGCGCAGGCGGTGATCAACGCGACGGGCGTATGGGCAGGCGATGTCGACACGTCAATCAGGTTGCGACCCAGCCGCGGAACGCATTTGGTCTTCGACGCTGCCGCATTCGGCAATCCGGCGGCCGCGCTCACGATCCCGATACCGGGCGAGCTGAACCGCTTCGTGTTTGCGATGCCCGAGCAACTCGGCCGGGTCTATCTGGGCTTGACGGACGAGGATGCGCCCGGCCCGATTCCCGATGTGCCGCAACCGATGTCGGAGGAGATCACGTTCCTGCTCGACACCGTCAACACCGCGCTGGCTACCGAATTGACTCGCGACGACGTCATCGGCTCGTATGCGGGACTGCGGCCGCTCGTCGATACGGGTGCAGGCCGCACCGCCGACGTCTCGCGGGACCACGCGATCATCGACTCGGACTCGGGAGTGGTCAGCATCATCGGCGGCAAGCTGACCGAATACCGGCACATGGCCGAGGACGTACTCGATCGCACCGTCGCCGGCCGCGGCCTGTCCGCTCGGCCGTGCCGGACCCGCGCCCTGCCGCTCGTCGGCGCACAGGGGAGCGTTCCCGCTAACCTGCCGGCCTCGCTGGTGGCTCGGTTCGGCGCCGAGGCCTCGAACGTCATCGCATCGGCCACCTGCGAGCGGCCCATAGACCCAGTGGCCGACGGAATCGACGTCACCCGAGCCGAATTCGAGTATGCCGTCACCCACGAGGGCGCGCTGAACGTCGACGACATCCTCGACCGCAGGACCCGCATCGGGCTGGTGCACACGGACCGCGAGCGCGTCGTCGATGTGGCGCGAGAGTTCATCGCCGGCGTCCCGTAGGCTCCGCGGTCATGGCACAGCTGCAAACGCTGGTGGATGGGCGGGCGTTCCTCGAGGGGCCGCGTTGGCACGACGGGGCGCTTTATGTGTCCGACATGCACGCCCATGAAGTCCTGCGCGTCACGACCGACGGTGCGGTCGAGGTGGTCGCGCGGCTCGACGGAACACCGTCGGGTCTCGGGTGGCTGCCTGACGGCGACATGTTGATCGTGTCGATGGACGATCGCAGAGTTCTACGCCGCGGCGGTGACGGCGCTATCACCGAGCATGCCGATCTGAGTGGCCTCGGCACGCATGCGATCAACGACATGATGGTCGACGCTCGAGGCCATGCCTTCGTATCGCAGTTCGGATGCGACTTGTTCGCCGGCGAGCCGCCCACACCTGTGCCGCTGCTGCGCGTCGATCCCGACGGCAGCGCTCGCGCCGTCACCGACGGCCTCCGGTTCGCCAACGGCATGGTCATCACCTCAGATCGTGCGACGCTCGTCGTGGCAGAGAGCGCAGGTGGATGCCTGACAGCGTTCTCACTCACTGCCGACGGCGCGCTGTCTGACCAGCGCTGCTGGGCAGACCTCGGCGACATTCCCGACGGCATCTGCATCGATGCCGAGGACGCCGTCTGGTTCGCGGGCCCGGCATCGCACCGCTTGGTGCGGGTGCGTGAGGGAGGCGAGGTCACCGATGTCGTCGAGACGCCCGGCCGCCACGCGATCGCCTGCGCGCTCGGCGGTGACGACGGACGCACCCTCTTCTGCTGCACGGCACCGACGCTCGGGGATCCAGAGCAGTCGCGGGCGCTGCGCGCCGCCAAGGTCGAGATCGCGCATCTCTAGATGCGCCGAGATTGCAACCAGGGCGGTGATTTCACGGAAATCACGACCGTAGACGCAATCTCGGCGAAAAATCACGCCGAGGACCGTTGCTTTCCTACAGCGTCCTGGCGACCCGGAAACCGAGACTGTAATTGCGGCTCGTGGCGGGGTAACTTCCACGAAAGGCGATGCGCATGTTCTGGTCGCCCTTGGTCACCCACGAGCCACCACGGTCGACGCGCAGGCTGCAGTCGCCGCTGACCCAGGCCGACCCGTCGGCGGGTGCGCCGTTGTAGTCGGGGTGCAGACAGTCCTGAACCCATTGCCACACATTGCCGCTCGTGTCATAAAGCCCAAATGCGTTGGGCTGAAACGATCCAACGGGTGAGGTTTCCTTGTTGTCCCACTGGCTGCCGCACCCAACGCAATTCGCGTCACCCGACCCGACGCGGTCACCCCACCAATAGGTCGTCGACGTGCCCGCGCGCGCCACGTATTCCCACTCCGCCTCGGTGAGCAACCGATACGGCCGGTCGGTCATCTTCGCCAACCACTTCACGTATTGCTGGGCGTCGTCCCATGTGACGTTGGTGACCGGCCGTCGACCGCGTCCGAACCCGCTGTCACCGACATGCGGGCAACCGCCCACCGAGACGCAGGCATCCCAGTCGTCGAATGTCACGTCGTACACCGACGCGGCGAAGGCGTGCGGAATCGTCACCGTGTGCTGCGGTCCCTCATTGCCTACCCGCCCCGGCTCGGAGTCCGGCGAGCCCATCTCGAATGTGCCCGCTGGAATGACGATCATCTGCGGACAATTCGCGGCGCACTCGGTGAACTTGCCACCCGGCTTCAGCTCCCGCTCGGCCGTCGCCGAGAGGCGGTAGGGCTCATAGTTGTGGACCATGTACGGCCGCATCCTGGTGTACCAGTTGAATTGCTCTTTGATGGTTACCTGATTGATCCAGCCCACCAGTCCCACGATGATTCCGATCAGCATCGTGTAGAGGCCGATTCGCACATAGCGCCGTCGATTTCGCGTGCTGGACTCCGCCTTGCGGCACGCCAGAAGATAGTCGCGCTCGTCGGGCTGCAGATTGGCCGCGAGATCCGGTCGGTCCTGCAGCCTTTCGGCCGCGACAAGCCGGCCGGCCGAATGCGCCAGCCACGCCGGGTTCTTCGCAGCGTCAACCCATTCTCGTGCGGCCCGCTTGACGCCCTCCAGCACCGCGAGCAGACCCTCGTCTTCGGTGAGCCAGCCTCGAAGCTGTCCCCATTGGCGCAGCAACGCCTCGTGTGCGGGCTCGATGGTCTCCCCACCCGACGTGGTGGAGACATCGGTTGTGAGCAGTCGCTGCCCGACGAGATGCGCCAACAGCGGACGGCACTCTGAGGGAATTTCCGATACCCGTGCAACACGGCGGCAGGGCGCCCGGGTGTCGGGGTCCACGCCGGCCAGCCACGGGATCAGGCCACGACGCAGCAAGGCCAGGCGCTCTGAGCGACCTTTGCAGACAGCGGGATCGACGTCGGCCATCCTCAGCGCGCGCTCGACGGCTTCCTCGATCGACCCTTTGAGGCCGCCGAGCGCCGCGTAGTCCTCGAGCGTCAATGCACCGGCGGATCCCTTCTCCAGATACAGACGCTCCATGGTGAAGCTCAGAAGTGGCAGCGCGTCTTTGGCGCCACCGGCCTCGATATCACCGAGCAGCGCGTCGACGAGGCTTTCTTCGATCTTGAGTTGGCGCTCTGCCTTCGTCAATCGTGTCGCGGGGCCTTTGATCACCTCGGCATATGAGCCTGTCGGCATCGGCCCGAGGTCGAACAAGACCGGTCGCGCGCCGTTGAGAAGTTTCGCCTCTTGCAGCAGCGCATAGGAGTCGGATCGGATCGCCATCACCACAACGAGCCCCAGCTGCTCGTCGGCAAGCAGGTCTTGCATCAGTGCCAGCAGTGACTTCCCCTCCTCGTGCCCTTCCGACAGAAAGAGCTCCTCGGCTTGGTCGATGCAGATCACCGGGGTCGGAGGCTGCGCCGCCGCATCATTGCTGAGGACCCGTCGCGCGGTCTGGTCTCGAAGTGTTCGCAGGGCGGAACCGATGTCGTTGCGCGCCATGGGAATCCCGGCTGCATTCAATGCGGACTCGATGGCCATATGCAGGCCGTTGGCGCCGGACATCGCGGCGCGTTCCGGGCGGATGATCGGCAGGGGCAGAAATGTTTGGTCGTCACGCGTCATCCTGGCGAATAATCCGGCGCGCAAGAACGACGACTTGCCGGCGCCCGACGCGCCCAGGATCACGAACAGTCGCGGCGGGGGTGCGGTGCGCAGCCCGCGGAGCTTGTCGAGCGCTTCGACGATGGGCGAGTCGCGGCCGAAGAAGATGCCGGCGTCTTCGGCCTCCAGCGGAAGCAGCCCGCGATATGGCGCACGAGTCGGATCTGTCGCCGGCGGCCAGTCGAAGAAGCGTGGGTCCAGCCCGGCCTTCACCAACCCGGCTCGCAGCCGCGCCAGGCCCTCGCGAGAAAAGCGGACCTCACACTTCTGCTGCGTCCGCGGCAGCGTGACGGCGAACGGCTGATGGTCCTGCCCCGAGGCGAGGTCCACCGTTTGCCAGGTGCCGGCGAGATCGCGTGGCAGATCGGCCGGTTCGAGTTGTTCGATCAGCACGCCGAACAAACGCTTGTTGAGCTGGCGTGCCAGCATGAATTCTTTCAGGCACCAACGGGATTGCAGCCACGCGTGGGAAATGAGAAGCAGCACCGCTTCACAGCGCGACGCAGCTTCGGTCAGCGCACGTTCCCAGCGCTCGCCTGCGGCGATTCCGTGCTCGGGGTCGAGGTCTAAGAAGACGTCGTCCCAGCCGTTGGTGCGCAGCCAATCGCGCAGCGCCACGGCTTCGGCGTTGTTAGTGCTCGAATGGCTCAGAAATAAGCGCGACACATCGACACGACTCCACCGCCCGACAACAGCGAACGGCCAATCGTAGACCCGTCACCGCACATTTCCGTCGCGAGATCGACGAAATGGCGCAATCCACTCGCCCTTTTCCGCCGAAACGTTGGTTTCGGCGGAGATGGTTAGAGCGGGATGTTCTTGTGGCGGCCACGCCGGGGCGGTGCCTCGGCCAGCGCCTGCGTCAACGCGCTGCGTGTGTGCGCCGGGTCGATCTTCGCGTCGACCACACCGATGTCGATTGCGGCGTCCACACCGCCTGCGATCCGCTCGTGCTCTTCGGCCAGCTCCTCGTGCAGCGCCTCGCGCTCGTCTTCGGGCGCGGCGGCCAGCTTCTTCTTGTGCAGAATTCCGACCGCGGCCTTGGCCCCCATCACCGCGACCTCGGCGTCGGGCCAGGCGAACACCTTTGTCGCGCCCAGCGACCGCGAGTTCATCGCGATGTAAGCGCCACCGTAGATCTTTCGCGTCACCAGCGTGACCCGGGGAACCGAGCACTCGCCGAACGCGTGCAGCAGCTTCGCGCCGCGACGCACCACGCCGCCCCACTCCTGGTCCACGCCGGGCAAGTAGCCAGGCACGTCGACCACATTCACCAGAGGAATGCCGAATGCATCGCACAGCCGCACGAAACGCGCTGCCTTCTCGGCACTCTCGGAGTTCAGGCAGCCGCCGAGCCGCAGCGGGTTGTTCGCCAGCACACCGACGGTCCGGCCGGACAGCCGGCCCAGACCGACGACGATCGACGGCGCCCACTTCGCCTGGAACTCGTCGAACGGCGCGTCGTCGTCGAGCAGGGCCTCGACGATCGGGTGCACGTCGTAGGCACGACGCGGCGACTCGGGCAGCAGGGCGTGCAGGTCGATCTCACCCGCTTCGGCCTTGCCGCGGTCGAAATGCCCCTGCTGCCAGAACAACCCGACCAGGCGACGGCCGCGCTCGTACGCGTCGAGCTCGTCGTCGGCCACGATGTGACACACGCCCGACTTGCGGTGGTGGGTGTCGGGACCGCCCAACGACGCCATGTCGACGTCTTCGCCGGTGACACTGCGCACCACGTCGGGTCCGGTGACGAAGACCCGGCTGTCGGGTGCCATGACGACCACGTCGGTCAGGGCCGGCCCGTACGCGGCACCGCCGGCGGCGAAGCCGACGACGACCGAGATCTGCGGCACGTAGCCCGACGCCCGGATCATCGCCTCGAACACCAAACCGACCGCGTGCAAAGCTTTTACGCCCTCTGCCAGTCGCGCACCACCCGAGTGCCAAATCCCGACTATCGGACTCTGCTTCTCGATCGCGGTGTCGTACGCGTTGACGATGTGTTGGCACCCCTCCATACCCATCGCGCCGCCCATGACCGTGCCGTCGGTGCAGAACGCGATGGTGCGCACACCGTTGACGGTGCCGGCCGCGGCGAGCACTCCGGAGCGGTCACGCTCGTGCAGCAGCTCCACGCTGTGATCGTCGAAGAACGTGGAAAGCCGCAGCAGCGGATCCCTCGGGTCCAGCGACTCGTCGACTGTCTCGGGGGCCGTGAGCGTCATCGAAATCTCCTGTTTATCAGTACTTTCCGAAGGCGAGTGCGACGTTATGCCCGCCGAATCCGAAAGAGTTGTTGATCGCGTACTTGTAATTGCCGACGCGGGGCTCGCCGTGGACGACGTCCAGGTCGATCTCCGGGTCTTGGTTCTTGAGGTTCAGCGTCGGTGGGATCACGCCGTCGCGCAGCGCCAACAGAGTCAGGATGGACTCGACGGCACCGACCGCGCCCACCGAGTGGCCGAGCGCAGACTTCGGTGCGTACACCGCCGCGTCGTGGCTGCCCAGCGCATTCCGGATCGCCTTCGCCTCGGCCACGTCGCCGACGGAGGTGCCGGTCGCGTGGGCGTTGACGTGGTCGATGTCCGTCGGCTGCAGGCCGGCGAGCTGAACCGCCCGCGTCATCGCATACCCGGCCTGCTCACCGTTCGGGTCGGGCGCCACGATGTGGTAGCCGTCCGAAGTGATCGCAGCACCCATCACCCGACCGAGGATGTCGGCGCCGCGCGCCTTCGCGTGCTCCTCGGTCTCGATCACCATCAGCGCGCCCGCCTCACCGAACACAAAACCGTTGCGGTCCTTGTCGAACGGGCGACAGGCTCCGGCCGGGTCGTCGTTGGTTGTCGACAACACGATGCGCATCGAGGCGAACCCGGCGATCGGCACTGCCTCGATCTTCTGCTCGACGCCGCCGCAGATCGCGATGTCGGCCTCACCCAGCACGATGTTGCGCCAGGCGTGGGCGATGCCCTCGGCGCCGGACGCGCACGCCGACACCGGAGTGATCACTCCGGCCCGCGCCTTGCGCTCCAGCCCGACGGCTGCCGCGGCGGCGTTGGGCATGTACTTCTGCACCGCCAGGGGCGAGACCGCGCGCATGCCGCGCTCGCGCATGTCGTCGTAGTTGAAGACGAGTTCCTCGGCAGACCCCATTCCGGTGCCGATCGAAACCATCAACCGCCGCGAGTCGACCTCGGGAGAACCCGCGTTGTCCCACACCCGCCGGCTCAGCACGGTGGACATCTTCTGCAGATAAGACAGTCGACGAAGCTCCACCTTCGTCAACTCCGAGTCGAAATCCTCCTGAAGATGCCCACCGATGCGCACCGGCAGGTCGTACTGCTCGACAAACGGGTCCTCCAGCTTGCGGATGCCGCTCTGGCCGTCCAGCAATTTCTTCCAGGTGCTGTCGGCATCGGTTGCCAGAGCAGTCGTCATCGCAACGGCGGTGACAACCACGTTGGGGAATCCATTCCCCGTAGACAGCCGTGTCATCTCTTGCGACGGATCCCTTCTCGAACTTCGTCCTTTAGTACTTGCCGAATGCGAGTGCGACGTTGTGGCCACCGAACCCGAACGAGTTGTTGATGGCGTACTCGTAATCGCCGTAGCGAGGTTCACCCGCGACCACGTCGAGGTTGATCTCTGGATCGGGAGTTTCGTAGTTCAACGTCGGCGGAATGACCCCGTCGCGCAACGAGAGAATCGTCAGAACGGACTCGAGCGCACCGACTGCACCGATGGAGTGACCGAGCGCCGACTTCGGTGCGTAGACCGCAGCGTGCTCGCAGCCTGCGACGCGGATGGCGTTGGCCTCCGCCACGTCACCGATCGACGTGGCTGTCGCGTGTGCGTTCACGTGAGCGATGTCCTTGGCCGACAGGCCGGCCAGCTCCAGCGCCCGCTTCATCGCCTTGCCGGCGCGTTCGCCGTCCGGCGCAGGCGCCACCATGTGGTAAGCGTCCGACGTGATACCGGCACCCAGCAAGCGCGCCAACGGTTTTGCGCCGCGCGCCTTCGCGTGCTCTTCGGTCTCGATCACCATCAGCGCGCCGGCCTCGCCGAACACGAACCCGTCGCGGTTCTTGTCGAACGGGCGCGACGCGCCTTCCGGATTGTCGTTGTTGGTCGACATGGCACGCATCATCGAGAACGCCGCGATCGGCAGCGCCTCGATGCCGCCCTCGACACCCCCGC
Organism: Mycobacterium sp.; assembly: GCA_036558625.1. GTDB lineage: Bacteria > Actinomycetota > Actinomycetes > Mycobacteriales > Mycobacteriaceae > Mycobacterium. The sequence goes on from DATBFF010000147.1 coordinate 26,257, forward strand.
ACACGGCGATGTCGGCGTCACCCATCACGATCTGACGCCAGGCATGCGCGATGGCCTCCGAGCCCGACGAACACGCCGACACCGGAGTGACGACGCCCGCGCGCGCGCCGAGTTGCAGTCCGACGACCGCGGCGGCGCCGTTGGGCATGATCATCTGAACCGCGAGCGGCGACACCTTGCGCGGGCCGCCCTCATTCATCAGGTCATAGGTTTCGACGATCTTCTCGCCGCCACCCAACCCCGTGCCGACGACGACCGCGAACCGGTCGCCGTCGACCTCAGGGGTGCCCGCGGTTTCCCAGAGCCGGCCACCGAGCAGCTTGGCCATCCGCTGCACATATGACATGCGCCGCAGATCCAGCCTGCCCATGTGGTCGTCCACCGGGTCCTTCAGGTGACCGCCGATGCGTACCGGCAGGTCCCATTTGGTGACGAAGTCGTCCTCGAGCACATGGATGCCGCTCTCACCGGCAAGGAGTCCCTTCCACGTGCTCTCGATGTCCGCCCCGACCGAGGTCGTCGCCTCGACGGCGGTTACCACGACGCTCGGGAAGCCGCCGTTAGCAGTGGAAGGCTTGGTCATGCGCGCTCCGCTTCGATCTTCGCCCGGATCGCCTCGGCGGCCTCGGGGTTCTCTTCTTCGAGCTTCTGGATGTAGGCAACGACGTCACCGACGGTGCGCAGGCCGGCGAGGTCCTCGTCGGGGATCTTCACGCCGTACTTGTCCTCGGTCTGCACGGCGATTTCGACCATCGACAGCGAGTCGATGTCCAGGTCGTCGACGAACGACTTCTCCATCGTGACCTCGGACGGCTCGATGCCGGTGACCTCTTCGATGATCTCGGCGAGACCGGTGATGATTTCTTCTTGAGTGGCGGGCACTGTGGCTCCTTCTATTCGATGGTGCTACTGCTATTTGGATAAGTCCTGTTAGAGCTCTGCCAGCTCATCCAGGTCTGCGGGCGACTTGACGGCGTGGTTGCCGATCCCCCGAAGTTCTCGTTTGGCGATACCGCTCAGCGCTCCCGCGGGCGGGAACTCCACGATCGCCGTCACATTGTGCTGGCGCAGGGTCTTGGTGCACAGGTCCCAGCGCACCGGCCGGGTCAGCTGTGCCACCAGCTTCGTCATCGCGTCCGCTGCCGAGCTCACTGGCTGCCCGTCGGCATTGGAGAGCACCACAGCCGTCGGCTCGGCGGTCGAAACCGCTGCGGCCGCAGTGGCATACGCGTCCTGCGCCGGAGCCATGAACTGGGTGTGGAAAGCGCCGGCGGTGGCCAGTTGGCGCACACGCGCTCGCGCGGGCGGGTTCTCGGCAAGCTTCTCCAGCGCCTCCATGCGTCCCGCGGCGACGATCTGGCCGGCGGCGTTGCGGTTGGCCGGAACCAGGTCGAGATCTTCGAGCGCGGCGAGTACCTCAGCCTCGTCTCCGCCGAGCACCGCCGACATTCCGGTGGGAACCAGCGCACACGCCTTCGCCATCTCCGCGCCGCGGGTCGCGGCGAGCGCGACGGCGTCGTCGGCCGAGAGAATCCCGGCGATCGCATATGCCGCGATTTCACCGACCGAGTGCCCGGCCAGGACGATGCGGGCATCGGACAGCAACCCACGGCGAGCGAGTTCCTGATATGCCAGCAGCGTTGCCGCCACCACCAGCGGCTGGGTTACCGCGGTGTCAGCGATCTCCTCGGCCGACGCGGTGGTGCCCAGCCGGGCCAGATCCAGGCCGCTGGCCTCCGACCATGCCGACAGCTGGTCCGACGCACCCGGCAGCTCCAGCCACGGACTGAGCATTCCGGGGGTCTGCGAGCCCTGTCCAGGCGCCAGCAAGGCAAGCACGGAAGTGGTCACGGATTAAGAGAACACTGTGAGAACGGTTTTATGCGGTGTAAGAGATTATGAACCTCGTCTTATGTTTTTGTTGAGGTCCCACAAATCAGCATGTGATGCGACTTCATCGAGACAAAAACGCAACCGTCAGCTGGCGTGGTGCGCTCCTCGTGTCGGAGTGACTTGCGTAACAGACGGATATGTCGAGGTCGGATTGCTCGCCTGAGACGACAACCGGCCGACGGTCGCAGCTACCCGCAGCACGTAGGCGTCGCGCGGCATTGTCGGATCGCGGCCGGTGAAGTCGGCGATTCGCTTGAGCCGGTACCGGACAGTATTTGGATGAACGAACAATTTGCGCGCGCACGCTTCGATGGCGCCGCCCGAGTCCAGATAGGCGTCGAGCGTGTCGGTCAGCGCCGGTCCGGCGTCGGCTAACGGCCGCATCACCTCCGCATCGAGCACCGCGATGGCGGAGGCGTCGCCCAGCAACGCGCGCTCCGGCAGAAGTTCACGCGCGTGGACCGGCCGCGGTGCGCTGCTCCACCCGGCGACCGCGTTCATTCCGGCGATCGCCTCCGTGGCGCTGGTATGCGCGGCGCTGAACGTCGGCGCCGTCGGGCCGATCACCACCGGCCCCTTGCCGAACGCCTCGGAAAGGTCGCGCAGGAACTTATCTGTGGCAGCCAGCGCACCCGACACGATCGCAATCAGCCAGGTCCCGTGCACATCCGACAACACCGAGCGGGCATGGCCTTCGGCGATTTCGCGGACGTCGTCGGTGGCGACGTCGATGCGTTCCGGGCGCGGAAACCCGACGACGACGGTCGCGGGCGCGGTGGTGTCCCAGTTGAGCGCGGCTGCCCTGGATTGCAGCTCGGGTCCGGTGTCGCCGCGCACCACGGCATCGACCAGATTGGCCTCCATCCGGCTGTCCCAGGCGCCGCGGGCCTCGGCGGCGTCCGCGTAGGCCGACGCCGCGGTAAACGCGAGATCGCGGCTGTAGCGCAGGATTCCGGCTGTCAGTGCTGTCGCCTGTTGCTCCGAGCGCGCCAGCATCGGCACGACTTCCTCGAAGAACTCCATCGTGACGCGCACCATGTCGACGGTCTGTCGCAGCGCGATGCGCCGGGTCAGCTCCTGGGGCACCAACGCGAACGCCTCGACCGTGTAGCCGACGTTGCTGCGCGGGTTACCCATCCACTCGATGAAGTTGACCACCGCGGTCTGCACGACCAGCTGCACGCTGGCCCGTTGTGAGGCTTCGAGCTCGGCGAAGAACGGCAGGCGCTCTTGCATGGCGGCGACTGCCTCGGTGGCGAAGCGTCCGGAGTACTGCTTGAGCTTGCGCAGCAGCGAGTCGGGAACGGTCTCGACGAGCTCTAGCGTGCCCTTCGGAGCGGGAACCTCGTTGTCGGGCATCCCTAAAAGCTACGCCACTTTTCTGGAGATATCTGCCAATAGGCTCAGGCCACGCCCGGGTCTGAGGTCTGCTCTGGCGCCGCGAGCACGTCGTCGATCTGATAGCGGCGCGCGGCGTCGACGGCCACCGCTTTGTCGATCTCGCCGTCGCGGGCCAGGCCCTCCAGGACCGCGACCGCGACGGACTCGGCGTCGGTGTTGTAGTAGCGCCGCGCCGCCGGCCGGGTGTCGGAGATTCCGAACCCGTCGGTGCCCAGTGTGATGTAGGTGCCGGGCACCCACGGCCGGATCTGCTCGGGCACAGCGCGCATCCAGTCCGACACCGCGACAATGGGCCCGCGCGCGTCAGCAAGGGCCTGCGTCACATATGGCACCCGCTCGGGGTGATCTGGGTGGCGCATCTTTTCCTTCTCTATCTGCACACCGTCGCGATTCAGCTCGCCCCAACTCGTCGCAGACCACACATCGGCGGCCACGTCCCAGTCGGCCGCCAAGAGGTCGGCGGCGCGCAGCGCTTCGGGCATCGCAACTCCGGAGACCAGGATCTGCGCGGAGTACGTCCGCGCCTCGGGTGCTGCCCGGTAGCGGTAGAGCCCGCGCAGCAGTCCTTCGGTGTCGATCTCTTCAGGCTCGGCAGGCTGCTGATACGGCTCGTTGTAGATGGTGAGGTAGAAGTAGACGTTTTCCGGATCCTCGCCGAACATCCGGGCGAGGCCGCTTTCGATGATGTGGGCGATCTCGTACGCGAACGCCGGATCATAAGCCACCACAGCAGGATTCGTGGACGCCAGAAGCAGCGAATGGCCGTCGGCGTGCTGCAAGCCCTCGCCGACGAGCGTCGTCCGACCCGCGGTGGCGCCCAAGAGAAATCCGCGGGCCATCTGGTCGGCCGCTGCCCAGAGCCCGTCGCCGGTGCGCTGGAATCCGAACATCGAATAGAAGATGTAGACCGGGATCATCGGCTCGTTGTGCGTGGAGTACGACGTGCCGACTGCGGTGAATGACGCCGCTGAGCCGGCCTCGTTGATGCCCTCGTGCAGGATTTGGCCCGTTTCGCTTTCCTTGTAGGCCAACATGAGTTCGGCGTCCACCGAGGTGTACAGCTGGCCGTGGCGGTTGTAGATCTTCAGCGACGGAAACCACGAGTCCATGCCGAACGTGCGCGCTTCGTCGGGAATGATCGGGACGATGCGCGGTCCGATTTCCTTGTCACGCAACAATTCTTTGAACACGCGCACGGTCGCCATCGTGGTGGCAACCTCCTGGTTGCCCGAGCCCTTCTTGATCGGCTTGTAGGTGTCAGGTGGCGGCAGCGCCAAAACCCTTGACTTCGTGCGGCGCTCGGGCACAAAGCCGCCCAGCGCGCGGCGCCGGTCAAGCAGGTAACGGATCTCAGGCGCTTCCGAACCTGGGTGGTAGTACGGCGGCAGGTATGGATTGTCCTCGAGCTCGGCGTCGGAGATCGGCACACGTGACGTGTCGCGGAAATCCTTGAGATCTTGCAGCGCAAGCTTTTTCATCTGATGGGTGGCGTTGCGGCCCTGGAAGTGCTTGCCCAGCGTGTAGCCCTTGATGGTCTTGGCAAGGATGACAGTCGGCTGGCCCTTGTGCTCCATCGCCGCGTGGTAGGCCGCATATACCTTGCGGTAGTCGTGGCCGCCGCGCTTGAGGTTCCAGATGTCTTGATCCGACAGGTGTGTCACGAGTTCCTTGGTGCGCGGGTCGCGCCCAAAGAAGTGCTCGCGAATGAATCCGCCGTCGTTGGCGCGGTAGGTCTGGTAGTCGCCGTCGGGGGTGGTGTTCATCAGGTTCACCAGCGCACCGTCGCCGTCGGCGTGCAGCAGCGCGTCCCATTCGCGGCCCCACACCACCTTGATCACATTCCAGCCCGCGCCGCGGAAGAACGACTCGAGCTCTTGGATGATCTTGCCGTTGCCGCGCACCGGCCCGTCGAGGCGTTGCAGGTTGCAATTGATGACGAACGTGAGATTGTCCAACTCTTCGATCGCGGCGACATGGGCCGCGCCCCGGCTTTCCGGCTCGTCCATCTCGCCGTCGCCAAGGAAGGCCCACACGTGTTGCCCGGAGGTGTCTTTGAGGCCGCGGTCGTGCAGGTAGTGGTTGAACCGGGCCTGGAAGATCGCGTTGATCGGCCCCAGGCCCATCGACACCGTCGGGAATTCCCAGAAGTCGGGCATCAGACGCGGATGTGGGTAGGACGGGATGCCGCCCCCGGGATGGCTGTGCTCCTGGCGGAAGCCGTCGAGCTGGTCCGCGGTGAGCCGGCCCTCGAGGAATGCCCGGGCGTAGATGCCGGGGGAGGCGTGGCCCTGGATGTAGATCTGGTCTCCGCCGCCGGGATGGCTCTTTCCGCGGAAGAAGTGGTTGAAGCCGACTTCATAGAGCGACGCCGACGACGCATAGGTCGAGATGTGCCCACCGACACCGACGCCTGGCCGCTGCGCGCGGTGCACCATGATGGCGGCGTTCCATCGAATCCAGCGCCGGTACCGACGTTCGACCTCCTCGTCGCCTGGGAACCAGGGCTCGAGTTCGGTCGGAATGGTGTTGACGTAATCCGTGGACGTCAGCGCCGGGATCGCGACGCGCTTCTCCCGGGCCCGTTCGAGCATCCGCAGCATGAGGTACCGGGCCC
>DATBFF010000148.1:0-12317 GCA_036558625.1 Mycobacterium sp.
CCGGTGCGGCACAAATGATCCCTGAGACGTTCCCGACCGAACCCGTCGAGTATCTCGCCGAGACCGTAGTGGCGATGTGCCACCTACCTGCGGCTGATCGCACCGGCCTGGTGGCGTTCAGCCTGCACTATCCGTGGTCTCAACAGCTGCCGGTGCGTGGCTTGGATGGTGCGGCGGTGCTGCCGCCGCTGGAACCCCCGGCGACCGCCAATCCCAACATCCTGCCTGCTGGGTTCTGACGCACTTCGTCAGACGATCACTCGCCGGTCGCAGCGGCAGAAGCTGTGGCAAACCCGCTCACGCACAATGACTTCCGGGCATTCCGGGTCGAACCAGCGATCGACGTAGGCCCAGTGCACAGGATGCATCAAGTAGGGCCCCGTCAGCGCTTCGAGGCTGCAAAACTCCTGCTCGAACACATGCGTCCAGGGTGCGGCGCCGACCGCCGATTCGACACGGCTGAGTTGCCACGCGGTGATGGACGGGACATATTGCGGCAGCAGACGCAGATCATCCTCGAACCGCATCACCGTCATGTCATCGACGCCGGGCATCACCCGCAACAACAAGCTGCGGTACACCGCACTTGGTCGTTCGTGCCCTGTCAATTGAGGAGCACCCGAGTAGTCCGCCCCGTCGACGTGACCGATTTCGCGCTGCGCGAGTAGGACGTCCAATTCGTGAGAGATACCAGACCACTGCATGCGGTCATCGAATCGGAGGTGTACCAGGATATCCCCACCGTTGCGCACCCCGGGCAGCGTGGGTTCCACCAGCGTGTGCTCGACGCCGGCGACTACGGCACGCAGTTCGCTCGTCAGCGTGTCGCGGTCTGCGGCCGGCCTGGTGTGAATCAGTCTGGTAACGCTAAACATCACAGACCCCGTCGACGTCGTCGGCTGCGGCGGCGACCGTACGGGAGCGCTCCTGGACGAGTTCGGCGATTTCGTCCCACCAATGGCCGAGCTCAGGGTCTCCTCTGCCGCGCCAAGTCATTTCCCACCATGCCTGCGGGCTCGGCAAGGACCAGATGATTGTGACGATATTGGGACGATCGTCGAACCACATTGGCGGACTGACGAGGACATCTCGCAGAGTCATGCCGCGCTCCGCGGCCCCAGTCGCGTATGTGGACAGATATGCGTCAACGAATCGTTTGGCGCACCCAGGTCGGGTGACGACCCGATCGATGACGAAGACCTCGGCGTCAGCCATGTGGTGAGGCTAAGGAACCCCGCGTCGCGGTGGCGAAGCGGCTCCCGATCATCGGCACGGATCGGAGTCTCTCGGCGGCGCGAGCAACGAGGCGAGGTCCATGCATGCTTGCTGGCGAGCTTGTCGGGCGATGCCCAGCACGGGCATAGTCATGAAGCCATGAATTCCACCCTCGAAGTGGCGACATGAGACCGGAACCCCTGCTTGCGCAAGGGCGTCGGCGAAAGCCATGCCGTCGTCGCGCAACGGATCGTGCCCCGCGATGACCACGACGGCCGGTGGCAGACCTTCAAGCTCGGCGTTCAGTGGTGACGCGTATTTGTGGCGCCGGTCTGCGGCCGAAGGCACGTACTGATCCCAATACCACCGAAGCGCCGGCAGAGGATTGTAGAAGCCGCTACCGAACCGGCGGTATGAATCGGAGTCGAAGTCCGCATCGGCTGCGGTCATCGGGTAGAGCAGCAATTGGGCTGCGAGGATCGGCGTCCCGCGGTCACGGGCCATCAGGGCTGCGACAGCTGCCAGGTTGCCACCGGCGCTGTCGCCGCCAACGGCAATGCGCGTGGCATCGCCGCCAACCTCGTGGGCGTGCTCGGCTGCCCACTGTGCTGCCGCGTACAGATCTTCTGCAGCGGCCGGCCATCGGTGTTCTGGTGCCAACCGGTAGTCGACTGAAATGACTACAGCCTGAGTCATATTCGCGAGACTGCGACAGAGGCCGTCGTGACTGTCGAGGTCGCAGAACACGAATCCGCCCCCGTGGGCATACACCAAGATTGGCAGCGCCCTCGTGAAGTCATGGGCTGGAACGTATATCCGGACAGGAATGAAACCCGCCGAGCCTGGGATCGTTTGGTCACTGATGTCGCCGACGGGCTCAGGTTCTGCCGGCGGCACAAATCTTGCGCGGATCGCCGCTCTGGCTTGAGCGCCGGTCATCGTGTGCACGGCCGGGAAGCCAGCGTCGAGTCGGCCGAGCAGATCTGCGACCTGAGGGTCGAGGCTCACGCGTAGCGCAATGTCGCGTCGGCGGATGGATTCCGACGCGACGTGGGGCCTGCCCGCAGCGGCCGCAGCTTCTGAAGCGTAGGAGCCACGGTGCCGGATTCACGTTCGGCGTTGCGCCAGATGCCCATCGCGGTCATCTGCACCGTGGCTGCCAGGCGCTGGTCGAACCTCATCCGGTTCATGGGGCCACACACCGACACCGCAGCAACGGCCCCGGAGGGTGGACCAACCGGGGCACCCACACACCCGTAACCGACGATCGACTCCTCTCGGTCGAACGCGATCCCGCGGGCGCGCACCCTGGCCAGTTCGGCTGTGAGTTGTGTGTGCGTGGTGATGGAGTATCTGGTCTTGGTGGTCAGCTCACCGATGCTGCCGAGTTGATGCTCGCTGTATGCGAGGACGGCCTTACCGACCGCAGCACAGTGAGCGGGTTGTCGACCGCCGACGCGGGTGGGAATGGCCGTCGTCAACCGATCGCTGATCTTCTCCAGGTACACCACATCTGGGCCTTCGAGGACAGCTAGGTGGACGACGAGGCCGGTAACACGGTGCAGCTCGTGCAGAAGGGGCAGGGCCGCGCGCCGCAAGCGGTCCTGGTGTAGAGCCAGCGAGCCCAACTCGACCAGGCGCATACCGAGTTCGTAGCCGTGGCCGTTGCGGCGCAGGAATCGCTGCTGCACCAATTGGTCGAGCATCCTATGGACCGAGGTGCGCGGCAGACCCGTGCGGCGGGCGATCTGGGCAAGTGTCAGCCGACCTGCATCGCCGAAGGTGTCCAGTACCAGCGAGACGCGGTCGATGACGGCGCTCGGGGTAGCTACCTCCGCAGTCGTGATCACGGGTCCTCCCGGGACAAGGTATGACTAAAAGCACTATGGCTTTTTGTACCATGAAGATATGACTCTTGTCACGTCTCCGCGCAAATGCGTCGAGACCGCAGAGCACGAGAACAGACGAGTCAGCCTCGTCCCGCAGTAACGCTTGGGACGTCCGCCGTCAGCGCATTGCGGCCGAAAAAGTCACCTACCCGGTGGTGGCCCCAGTAGCTGTCCACAGCTCTCGGCGGAGCCCAGACTCCTGATTTCGCTCCCTGCACACCTTTAGATCATCGTCCGCAGGGGACCGATCGGGTCGACACCAAGCGAACTCAGTGCGGAAGCGTGGAAAACGGTGCCTGGCACGTGGATTGCGTGTGCTAGGCCAGCGTGGGAATCGCGCCAATACCGCTGCAGCGGCTTGTCCATGCGCAGCGCGTTGCCACCGGAGCGGGAGAAAATCTGGTCGACGGCCATCACTGCGCGCCACGCGGCGCGCACCTGGGTACGCCGGCCGGCGGCCCGATCTTCGAACGACACGTCTTGGCCCGAGTCGACGATGTCGTAGATGCGGTCGACATTGGCCAGTAATTCTTGGCGCGCCGCGTTGATGTCAGCGGCCGCTTCACCGATCGCATACATGACGTACGGGTCGTCCTTGGTGGCGGTCCCGCTGGCGGCGACGCGGTCGCGCTGGCAGTCCAGGTGCGCCGCCAATGCGCCCTCCGCGATGCCGATGACCGCTGCCGTGATGCCCAGGGGGAACATCGTCGACCACGGCATCAAGTACAACGGTTGCGTCAGGCCGGCCTTGCGTTGCGCGGTCCCGTCCATGACCTCGGTGGCGTTCATCGTCCGGTAGTCCGGAACAAAAGCGTCGCGGACGATGATGTCCTTGGAGCCGGTGCCGCGCAGCCCTACTACGTTCCACGAGTCCTCGACGATCTCGTAATCGCTGCGCGGCAATATCACGTGCAACATCAGCGGACTGCCGTCGGCGCCAGACATGATGGCGCCGAGGATGATCCAGTCACAGTGGTCAGTGCCGGAGCTGAATTGCCAGCGGCCGTTGAGCAGATATCCGTCCTCAACGGGTTTCGCCACACCTTGCGGCGCGTACGGAGAAGCGATCCAGGTATCGACGTCCTCATCCCAGATCTCGTGCCCCACTCGGGGATCGGCGTAGGCCAGTTGGTACGGGTGCACACCGACGACTCCCGTGATCCAGCCCGCAGCGGGGTCCAGCGCCGCAGTCGTCATCACCGTCTCCGCGAACTCTCGCGGATGTACCTCGAGCCCGCCGTGTTTGGCCGGCTGCAGCAGCCGGATGGAGCCGATCGACTTCATGGCTTTGCTGGTGTCATCGGTCAGCCGGCCGATCCTTTCCGCCTCGGTCGCCTGCTCGCGCAGTTGGTCGGCGATGTCCAGAAGCTTGTCTCGTACTCGCTCTGTCATGCTGTGGTCCCTAACCTTGTGGTGGACTCCACGATCCACCTGAAGCACGCCGCGGGCGAGGCGCGATCCCGGTGAGTGGAAGTGGGGATGGAAACTGAGGTCGGACGGGCAAGGTGGCGCCGCCGGTGACAGATTCAACCTCTCCCAGCGGTCATGGCATGGGCGGCTAAGCGATGATGCTGCGTCAGAGGCAATCTGACGCGCCGTCCACGATGAATAGGGCGCCGCTGGTATAGCTGCTGTGCTCGGTGCAGAGGAAGGCGATAGTGGGGGCGATCTCGTTGACCCGGCCGAATCGACCGGCGGGGATGTGCGCGATTTCGGCATTGACGATTTGGGGCACCTCCTTGGCAGGTGCGGTCATCGGTGTGTCGATCGCGCCGGGTGCCACCGCGTTGACGCGGATTGGCTGTGCTGCCCACTTAACGGCAAGCAAGCGGGTCATGCTGATGATGCCGGCCTTGGCCGCCGAGTAGCCGGGCACCACCGTGACGGCGCGGAGAGCGGACATGGACGCGAGGTTGACGACGCAAGCGCCGCCGGCGGCGGTCGATTGGCCGAGCACTTTGCGCATGCCAACGGTGAGCCGGTAGGTGGCGGTCAGGTTGAGCGCAACCGATGCGTCGAATCCGGTGGGTGTCGATTCGTCCAGACCGCCAGGGAAATTGGCGCCAGCATTATTGATCAATATGTCGAGGCGTTCGACCGACGGGATGAAGTCGTCGATCGATTGGTGATCGTCGAGCCGCAACTGCCGGTAGTGCATGCCGGTGAGATCAGTGTCGTACGAGGCGGAGTCGGGCTTGGTCCCGGTGATGACGACGTCGGCGCCAGCGTCGCGGAAGAGGGTGGCGGTGGCGTAGCCGATGCCGCTGGTGGCACCGGTGACCAGCACAGTGGTGCCGGTGAAATCGAACGTGACGCGCGCGGTCATTGTCTGCCTTCGATCTGCTTGGTCAGCCAGGCGCGTTGCCAGAAGTTAGTCGCGTCCCCGAGCAGACTCTCGTGTGCGGATTTGAATATCCCACGTGCTCTCGCATCGTTGGCGTCATGAGCCAGCACCAGCTCCGCGAGATGGATTGCCTGGACCGGCCGTTGGGCGCCGAGGTGTTCTTCCGCGCGCGACAGGAGTGCGTCGGTGCCGGCGAGGTCGACAACGTCGGCGTTGAGGTCTGCCGCGCTGATCGGGTAGAGCTCGGTGGTGGAGCGGTGGTGGAACCAGCCAGAGTAGTTCTCCCAGATGGCCCGCACGTCCCAGGACACCTTGCCGTAGCCCTGACCGACCTCGAGTTCGGGAGGCAATGTGACTTCGCGCATCAAGGTGTAGACGTCCTTTCCCGCATTCATGCCGGCCACGGTGTGGTCGTGTAGGTATTCGATCGCATCGCGTAGTCGCGTCAATTCGGCGGCGATGCGATCGGAGCCGGTGACCGGATCGAAATGGCCGGTGATGAGGACCTCGGGGCGCAGGTCGCGGACGCGTTCAATCGTCGCGATCGTGGTGAGCGCGTCGCGATAGCGGTCGCCGCGCATGGTGACGAAGTTGGGGATGTGCCCGAAGACAGGTCCGAAGGTGTTGCCGCAGAGGCAGATCGACTGCTCCGGCAGCCACACGACGAGCGAGTCGGTGGTCTCCCCGCCGGGCACGTGAAGCAACTGGATTGTGCGCCCGCCTACCGTGAGGGTCAATGTGTCGTCGACCTCGATGTCGGCGGTGGCGGTCGCTTGCGGCGGCAATGAATCACCGAATCGCCCTTTGATGGCAGCGATGCCTGTGGCCAAGGTCTCGGCAAAGGCGAATGCGCTATTTCGTGCGCGGTAGGTCGCTAGCCGCATATTGTCATCACGCCATTGACGCCAGTTAGCCTGAGCGACGATCTTTGTCTCTGGGTCGCGGATGGTGGCAAGTCCACCGACGTGGTCGTAGTGGCCCTGCGTGATGATGATGTAGCGGATTGGCGAGTTGTCTACGGCATCGAAGTTCGCGCGATGTACCGGGCTTTCGAAACCCATGCCGGTGTTGACGACGACTCGGCCCTCATCGGTGGTCAGCAAGTAGGTGTTGGAAAGTCCGGGGGATTCCCAAACGCCCCGGGCGACCTCGGTCGCGGATGTCGCTGACGCCGGAGCGAGTGCCTCGGCACCGGGCCGCTCTCGGTACACCGGTATGAACTCGGTGTGCGGATGGTTCACGGCGGCTCCCTACGTGGCTGCGCTTTCGCATGGTTCGGGACGGACGTCGAATCGGTCGAAATAGAAGTCGAACTGGGCGCGGAGTTCGTCGGCGCTGACTCCGAATTGCCCTTGAAGGTCGTAGCGGATCTTTCCGTGTCTGCCGCGCGGATTGCTGTCGAGATATTGTTGAAACGCATTGCGCACTTGTGGGGTCAGGTCCACTTGTGCTTTCGCGTACAGCTCGTCGAGCAATTCCAACTCGTGACCGTTGAGATGATGGAAAGCGATGTCGATACTGCGTTCGGAGGGCACCAGATCGCGGTCGCGCACACACGCGCTGAGCAGCCGGTGTACCCGGTCGCGCCAATAGGCAAGAAGCCATGGCGGATCGATGCTGTGCCGGCGCAGGCGATCGGAGTACGCCATCATCGTGATCGCGGACTGGATGACGGCCGCAGGGTCGCGGTGAGTGAAAGCCACCGTCGCGTCGGGAAAGGTCGCCAGCAACGGCCGCAATTGCTCGCAGTGCTGTGGTGACTTCAAAACCCAGGTTCGCGGCCCGCGCAGAAACGTCAATGCCTGCAACACTTTTCTCATGTACTTGTAGTGCCGCATCTGGTCGAGGCCGAAGTAGAAGTCACGCCAGCCGGGAACGCGGGCATGCCACTCCAATACGTAGGCCGCGAAGTCCAAGTCGAGCACTTCGACTTCCTCTTCGATCGCGTCGGGGGATCGGTCATGCATCGCCGCTGTTTGTGGTGCGCTGATCATCAGCGCGTCGTGTTCGGCTTTGGCGGACTTATAGCGTGCGTCTACTCCGCACACGTCAGGCCCTTGTCCTGGAACGGGGATCGGCTCTTGGCTCTCCCAGTACGGCAACGCCCGTCGACGTGCGTCGGCCGCTAGGAGATTGACCACGTGCGTCGTACCCGACCGCGGCATCCCAACGACGATGAAAGGCTTTTCGATTGGTATCTCTTCGATTTCGGGGAACCGCTTGAGCAACTCGGTCAACGACAGCCGGTTGCGCAGTAGCCGGACGATTCGTGCACGCAATGATCCTCGGATCAGTTGCGTCAACCCCTCGTCGGCCTCGATCGCTGCGACGTAGGCGCTGAGCCGGTCGATGACGCCGTCGGCAGTGTCGAGGTCGTCGACGCCGGCCTGCGTCCTTGCTGCCTCGATCATGCGGTCGATGTCGAGATCGACGAACTTCGATTCCGTGTGGTCGAGGATCTGGCGTTGCACGTCGGTGAGCCGGGGTGCCGCTAGGTCGTCGAGATCAATGACGTCGGGCGAGTCACCCACGCTCGTCTCTCCGATCCGGGCTTGTGCCGTCGATTATTCGATGTAAGCTTCGAAAATATGACGCCTCGAACAGTAGTCAGAAACGAAGCTGCGCGTCAAGCCTCCTCACCGCCGACGGATCGCGTAATCAGGATCATGGAGCTGTTGGCTGCCCACTCTGACCGCGCCGTGTCGTTGACCGAACTGTCACATGCGCTGAATATCAGCCGCGCGACGGCGCACGCGATCCTGGCCACTTTGACCGCGCGTGGATGGGCCGTGCGTGACGAGCGCACCAACCGCTATTCCTGGGGACCGGCGGCGGGCGCGCTGGTGCGGTCGGCGGGCAGCCGGCCATTCCACACCGTTCTGCATACGCTGCACGCCGCGTCGGGCTATCAGGCTTTTGTTGCCCGGCGGGACTCAGGGACGTTGACTGTGATCGATACCGTGGGCGATTCGCTGGGTCGTTCACCGGTGCGAACGGGATTTGTGTACCCCTTAGTCGCGCCATTCGGCCGCGACTTCGTGGCGTGGGCGGAAGTAAGTGAACAGCAAGCATGGATGGCGCAGATCAGCCAACCCGCCAGTGCGCTGCAGAGGCGCCTGTCCGCGGTATTGGCGGAGATACGCCGCCGGGGAGTCGTCATCGAACGACTCACCGATGAGTACGTTCGCGTGTACGCCGCGTTACGCGCCCTGGCCGTCGACGACGGCGCCGATCCCATCAGCACGCGCCTCGGCGAGGCGTTCGCCGACCTGACTCTCGTCGACTACCTAGCCGATGAACTCGAGGAGCCCCGTCGGTCTCACTCCATCGCTACCGTCTCGGCGCCAGTGCGCGATTCTGACGACACAGTGAGGATGTCGGTGACCGCCGCGCCATTCGCTGAACTCACCGGATCGGCTCTCGCCTCACTCAGTAAGCACGTGCGCGACGCCGCCGAACAGCTCGAAGCCACACTGCGATGACCCTGGGTCACACCACTCGATCCATGGCTAGCCACAACACGAGAGAGCCCCGATGAAAACAACGATCGTCACCGCACCGGGAACCACCGACGTTGTCGACGTACCGCAACCAACCACCGGGCCGCACGACGTATTGGTACGCGTCCGGGCGTGCGGCATCTGTGGGACCGACTCGCTCTATATCGCTCTCGGCGGACTGCCGCCGCGGCAGGGATGTATGCCCCTGGGGCACGAACCCGCCGGTGAAGTAGTCGAAATGGGCAGCGCCGTCACCGGTATCGCGGTCGGCGACCACGTCGTCGTCAACCCGATGGCCGCGCCCAACGGCATCATCGGTAATGGCGGCGCCTACGGCGCGTTGGCCGAATACCTATTGATCGAGCGGGCCGAACGCGGCCTGAACCTTGAAGTGATACCGGACCACATCCCGTTTGCCGTCGCCGCGCTCAACGAACCCATGGCCGTTGCGCGCCATGCCGTCAACCGCTGCACACCTAGACATACCGACAAGGTGCTTATCTTCGGCGCGGGGCCGATTGGGCTCGGAGCTGTGCTGGGGTTCAAATCGCGCGGCGTGCAACACGTGGCGGTCGCCGACGTCATCGCTACCCGTTTGGAAAAAGCCCTACTTATTGGAGCCGACGCCGTCATCAACTCGGCCGAGGAAGACACCATCAGGCGGCTCATCGAGATCCACGGTGAAGGCGAGGCGATGTTCCCCGGGAAGGCCGACACCGACATCTTCCTGGATGCCGCAGGGGTTCCTGCAGTCGTCGACACCGCCATCTCGGCGGCCAAGAATGGCGCTACCGTCGGCATCGTCGCCGTCCACAAGCAACCCGTCCCGGTCGATCTCCTCGGCCTGATGAGCAACGAAATATCGATCATTGGCTCGATCGGCTATCCGGACGAAATCTTCGAAGTGACAAAGGATCTCGTCGCGAACTGGAAGAAGTACGCACTCATCGTCAGCCACACCATTCCGTTCGACGATATCGATGAGGCCTTCACCAAAGCCGCCACGCCCGGCGCGGCCGACAAGATCGTCGTGACGATGGACTGATCTCAGCCAGAGCGCCGGGCCCGGCGAGGACGGCGATCGCCGGCGACATCAGATACCGAGCACCTCGCGCGCTCGGTCGATTTCGTCGGGGTCGGCGGTCGACGGGATGAGCCTGAGTTCGTCGAGACCGGCTTTGCGCGCGCCGTTGACGGCGGCGAGGAGTCCGGATGCTCCGCAGTTCAAAGTCCCGGCGCCCGGAGCCGTCAAGTAGGACGACTCCGTTCCGATGGCGCCGACCTCTTGGTGCCAGAAGTCCTTCACGTGCTCTTGGAGCTGGTTCTCCGGGTCCGGTCCGAGCGCGAACCAGACGGGCGCGGAGAAGTGCGGCCGTTCCGTCCTGCCTGCTGCCTGCCATGCCTCGACGACACGCTCGCGCTGCGCGGCCAACGCCTCGGCGTCGAAGTGCAGCGAATGCGCCGGGTCGCTCACCCCGGCCGCCCATCGTACGGCTCGAGCCAGCGCCTTTCGGGCCGACCACGCCGGCGACGAGCGGGATTCCGCCGGGCTGTGCTGGCGCGGGCCCCACCGGAAAGTGCCCCTCTACGGGAGGTTCCTGGGACCACACGCTGCGCATCGCCGCCACGGCGTCGTCCATGCGTTGACGCTTCCGGTCGAGCGCGGCACCGACCGCGAGGTAGTCCTCATCCCACGCGCCGATGCCGACCCCGAGCATCAAGCGCCCGCCAGAAAGCACGTCGATGGTCGCCAGGTCCTTAGCGAACAGGACAGGGTTTCGCATCGGGAGCGCGACGACGTCGGTCCAGAGCCTCACGCGCTCCGTCATCGCTGCCGCGGCGGCGAGCTGCGGGACGACCGACCAGCTGTACGGGTAAACGAGCCGTTCGTACGTGGCGAGGCCATCCCACGGCCCTTCGTCGATTTTGCGATACCACGCAAGCTCCGTCTCGCGCCCGTGCGGGAAGAGGGTGGGAAGACCCATGGTGATGTGCATGCAGAGTCAGGTATCCCTTCTCGACAGAACCTGCCGACGCAGAAAGGGTCGACGCCGGCGTCCGTCACGGACCGTATTAGGCCGAGTGGTGCTATTCGATCAACTTGTTGCGTTAACGCCCACCGTTTGTTCCGCTCAGTTGGCGAAGGCCCCAGGTCCACGTCGAGGCGCGCCGCAGACGATGCGGACGAGACTGAAAGTCGCTACCGTCAGCATCGTCGCTCTTCACAAGCAACCCGTGCCGATCGATCTACTCAGCCTGATGAGCAACGAAGTCTCGATCAGCGGATTGATCGATTATCCGGACGAAAACCTCGAAATGACAGTGGATCTCCTCGCAACCTGGAGGAAATACGCTCTTATCGTCAGTCACGTCATTACGGTCGATGACACCGGAGAAGCCGTCACCAAAGCCGCTACGGCTGGTGCAGCGGACAAGATCGTCGTGACGATGGAGTGATCTATCAGGTACCCGGCGGTCGGGTGCCGTAGAACTCCTGCTCGCGGCAGTTCGCCTGCAGGCCCGTGCACTCGGTGAGCTGCTGTTCGGTGGTGCCCGGAGTGGCGCCGTTCTGACACCCGAGCGTGTGCAAGTCCGGTCCTTGACCGGGGGGACACGCGACCGGAGCGCTCGGGGCCGGTCCCGGCCCGGCGAGCACGGCGACCGCGGGCGATACCGCCACCGCGGCGGCAATCCCTCCCGCGAGAATGAGCCGGCGAACTGGAAGGGCGAGGATCGCCATCGTCGTAGTCCTGTCTCGAGTGCCTGTGGATAAAGTCTAGAAAAGCTGAGCGGCGTCTGCACAGGATCGCGGCATTCGAAGTAAGGGGTAGTTGTGCAGCTGTTGTTGACGGACCGGACCTATCTGGTGACCGGCGGGGGCAGCGGTATCGGCAAGGGCGTGGCGGCCGCACTGGTGCAAGCCGGAGCGCGGGTGATGATCGTGGGCCGCAACCCGGACCGGCTCGCCGCTGCGGTCACCGACATCGAAGCCGACGGGGGCAGCGTTGCGGTGCGCTACGAACCGACCGACGTGACGAATGAGGACGAGACGGCCCGCGCGGTCGAGGCGGCGACGGCGTGGAGTGGGCGGCTGCACGGCGTCGTGCATTGTGCGGGCGGTTCGGAGACGATCGGCCCGGTGACGCAGATTGATTCCGATGCGTGGCGGCGCACGGTCGACCTCAACGTGAACGGGACGATGTACGTGTTGAAGCATTCGGCGCGTGAAATGGTGCACGGCGGCGGGGGCTCGTTCGTCGGCATCTCGTCGATCGCTGCCAGCAACACCCATCGCTGGTTCGGCGCCTACGGGCCGACGAAGTCTGCGATAGACCACATGATGAAGGTTGCCGCCGACGAACTCGGCGC
>DATBFF010000149.1:0-1686 GCA_036558625.1 Mycobacterium sp.
GAGGCCGACCGTCGGTGCGATGGCAGTCGGTGTTGCACGGGCCGCCTACGAGTACGCGCTCGACTACGCCAGTCAGCGCGAACAGTTCGGCCGCAAGATCGGCGAGTTCCAGGCCATCGCATTCAAGCTCGCGGACATGAAGAGCCGTATCGACGCTGCGCGCCTGCTCGTGTGGCGGGCCGGCTGGATGGCGCGGAACAACAAGAACTTCGACTCGGCCGAAGGGTCGATGGCCAAGCTCGTGGCCAGCGAAACCGCCGTCTACGTGACCGACGAGGCGATCCAGATCCTCGGCGGCAACGGCTACACCCGCGACTACCCGGTCGAGCGGATGCACCGTGACGCCAAGATCTTCACGATCTTCGAGGGCACCAGCGAGATTCAGCGCCTGGTGATCTCCCGGGCCATCACCGGGTTGTCGATTCGGTAGTCGGCGCTGCGGCGGCTACTTGCCGGTGCGCTCGCGGTGCTTGCACCCGGGCCAGCAGCACGGCCGCCGCATGCCTTCCTCCAGCTCCTCCTGAGTCCGACGGATCCGTCGCTCGCGCGTCGCCTGCTGCTTGGCGTCCTCGACCCAGCAGATGAACTCGTTGCGCGCGAGCGGCGTGATGTCCTTCCAGGCACCCAGCGCCGTGGCATTACCGATCAGGGCCTCGCGCAGATCCGCGGGCAGCTTGTGCACCACCCCACCGGGCACTCGTTGGCCAGCCATGTAGCCAGGTTAAGCGGCGCGGCGCGGCAACACACTTGCGACACGACATTGCCCTTACCGTGACCTTAGAAGGGTCTTATTTTTCTTAGAGTTGGTGTACGGTGGGTGCTCAGGGCGGTTGTGAGCACGAGCACACCATCGTGTTATCGCAGGTCAAACCTAGGGCCGACCGCCTAAGCAGTGACGGAAGGAACCCGACATGCAGCCTGCAGCAGCCACCCGGATCGCTCTCGTTACCGGCGCATCGCGGGGTATCGGCGCCGACGTCGCCCAGCAGCTCGCCGGTCCGGACACCCACGTCGTCGTCAACTACCGCGAGAAGGCCAAACGCGCCGGCTCGGTGGTCGACGCCATCCGCCGCGCGGGTGGTCGCGCCTCCACACTGGGGGCCGACATCTCCGACGAGGCTGCCGCCGCTGCGATGATCGAACGAGTGGGCCGCGAGTTCGGCCGCCTCGACGTCCTGGTGCTCAACGCATCAACCGGGCTGGAACTGGGAACCGATCCGGGCTACGCGATGCGGCTGAACCGCGACGCGCAGCGCCGGCTGGCCAAGCTGGCCCTGCCACTGATGCCGGTGGGCGGTCAGATCGTGTTCGTCACCAGCCACCAGGCGCACTTCTTCCCCAACAAGGCCGTGCCGAAGGGTTACGGACCGATCGCCGCGAGCAAGCGGGCCGGCGAGACCGCACTGTATGCGATGCGGTCCGAATTCGACCGGCGGGGAATCGATTTCACCGTCGTGTCGGGCGAGATGATGTCAGATCGGGAGTTGGCGACGACGATCGCCCGGGCCGCATCCGCGCCGTACCCGTCCGGGATCGTCTACGTCGGGGGCCCCGACTTTCTCTGTCAGATGTCGGCCTGACGCATAGCAGATCCGCCGAGACCTACTGCGAAGCAGAAATATTCGCCTGCAGCCGGTCGCGGACCGCGGTGCCGAGCGCGCTTGTCGTCGCAGTTCCGCCCATGTC